>CALMVA010000042.1 GCA_937873035.1 uncultured Sphingomonadaceae bacterium
CCGCCGCTTAACTCAGCCGGTCAAGCGCCTCGCGCGTGAGGCCGCCGGGGATAATCATCAGCGGGCAGGGCAAGGCGGCAGAGCCTGCTCCCGCAAAATGGCTGACGAGCGGGCCGGGCGCCCCGCCTCTTGCCGCGCCCAGCACGAGCGCCGCCACTTCAGGATTTTCTGAAATCACGTCGTGAATTGCAGCAACCGGGTCACCATGCTTCACGACGATGCGGGGAATGACACCGCGTTCTTCATCCAGCAGATCAAGCGCCCGCCGGGCGACTTCCTGTGCATTTTCACCTGCTTCGGCCTCAATAGTGGCCTGCACGCTACCCCAGGCCACAAACTCCTGCGGCGGAACTATGGCAAGAATCTGCACAGCACCGCCCGTTTTTGCTGCACGGCGCGCGGCAAATCGCAGCGCGATTTCCGCCTCCTCTGTCTCATCAACCACGACAAGATATGTCCGCACGAGCCTGTTCCCCTCCCAGTGGAAAGCTGAGCGCGCAGGTTGCGACAATCCTTGGGCTGGCGCAAGTCGTCCGCTGACGCTAGGGAAACGGCAAACCAACAGAACAGACCTTCCCAGAGGTAACCGCACAATATGCCCATCGAACTCAAGATGCCCGCCCTTTCGCCCACGATGGAAGAAGGCACGCTCGCCAAATGGCTGGTGAAGGAAGGCGATACGGTCAGCTCTGGCGACATTCTCGCCGAGATCGAAACCGACAAGGCGACGATGGAATTTGAAGCGGTCGATGAAGGCACGATCAGCCAGATTCTGGTGCCTGGAGGGGCCGATGGCGTGAAGGTCGGCACCGTCATCGCGCTGATTGCGGGCGATGGCGAAGATGCAGCAAAGCGCCCCTCTCCCGCCGCTCGCGCTGAGCCTGTCGAAGCGCCAACCTTGTCCGCCAAGCCTGTGGACGTGAAGAACAGCCCTGCGGCAAGCGCGGGGCAAATGGTGGCAAAGGGCGACCGTGTGATCGCATCCCCGCTCGCCAGGCGCATTGCCGAGCAGAAGGGCATCGATCTGAAGGGCCTTGCAGGCTCTGGCCCCAATGGCCGCATCATCAAGGCCGACGTTGAAGGTGCCTCGCCCGGTGTTGCAGCAGCGGCGCAAACGACCGCTCCGGTAGCCGCCGCCGCGCCGGTCCAGCTCGGCGACATCCAGACGCCGCATGAGATCGTGAAGCTCTCCAATATGCGCAAGACGATTGCGCGCCGCCTGACCGAGGCCAAGCAGACAATTCCGCATATCTACCTCACCGTCGACATCCGCCTTGATGCGTTGTTGAAGCTGCGGACCGAGTTGAACGCCAGCCTTGAGGCGCGCGGCATCAAGCTCTCAGTCAACGATATGCTCATCAAGGCGCTGGGCCTTGCACTGGTGCAGGTGCCCAAGTGCAATGTCAGCTTCGCGGGCGATCAGCTGATCGAATATAAGCGCGCCGATGTGTCGGTCGCGGTGTCGGTGCCCAATGGCCTCATCACGCCGATCATTACCGACGCGAACAGCAAGGCGATCAGCACGATTTCGACCGAAATGGGTGATCTCGCAGCCCGCGCCAAGGACGGCAAGCTCGCCCCCCATGAATATCAGGGCGGCACCGCAAGCCTGTCCAACATGGGGATGTTTGGCATCAAGCAGTTTGAAGCCGTCATCAACCCGCCACAGGGCATGATTATGGCCATTGGTGCTGGCGAAAAGCGGCCCTTTGTCGTTGATGATAGCTTGCAGATCGCCACCGTCATGTCGGCCACCGGCAGCTTTGACCACCGCGCTATCGACGGCGCCGATGGCGCGCAGCTGATGAAAGCCTTCCGCGAACTGTGCGAAAAGCCGCTGGGGCTGGTGGCCTGATTAATGGCAACAGGGGTGCACTCTACTAGCCCCTCTCCCCCTGCGGGAGAGGGGTTGGGGAGAGGGGAGGCCCCGCTCCGCAGCCTTTTACTTGAACGCGCCAAGGCCATGCGATCAAACCCGACCGAGGCAGAGCGCCGCTTATGGGCAATCCTGCGGAACAAGCGTCTGGCGGGATTCAAGTTCAAGCGTCAGGTCGTGGTTGATCACTACATCGTGGATTTCATGAATTTCGAGCATCGATTGATCGTTGAGGCGGATGGTTCGCAGCACGCCGACAGCCCAGCTGACGTGCGTCGGGATGCATATCTTGCGGGTCAGGATTTCAGAGTGCTCCGATTCTGGAACAACGATATTTTGGCGCAGCCGGAAAATGTTGCCGAGGCGATCTGGCACGCATTGCAGCGCCCTCTCCCTTCCGCCGCTGTGCGGCTCCCTCCCTCTCCCGCACGGGGAGAGGGAAACACGCAACCTCACACAGAGTCTTCACCAAGATGAACACCATCCCTGACATCCGCGTCACGGTGATGCCCACCGACATCAACCCCTATGGCGGGGCGTTTGGCGGCTGGATCATCAGCCAGATGGCGCTGGGCGCGGCCTCGCTCGCCTCGCGCCACTCAAAGGGCCGGGCAATCCTTGTCGCAGCCGACGAGATGCGCTTTCCGGCGGGTGCCGTAATGGGTGATGAGCTTTCGGTCTTCACGCAGATGGACAAGACCGGGACCACCTCGATGACGATTTCCGCGCGCGCCGAACGCCGCGAGCGCGATGGAGACTTTACCGAAACCGTGGCGACAGGCCGCTTCACCTTTGTGGCAGTGGACGACACGAACCGCCCGCGCCCGATTCAACCAGAGACACGATAAGGATCCTCCCTCCCATGTCTTCCTATGATGTCATCGTTCTCGGCTCCGGCCCCGGCGGCTATGTCGCGGCAATCCGGGCCGCGCAGCTGGGCCTCAAGACCGCGATTGTCGAGCGCGAAAATCTGGGCGGCATCTGCCTCAACTGGGGGTGCATCCCCACCAAGGCGCTGCTGCGCTCAGCCGAAATCTACCACTATATGCAGCACGCCGGGGCTTATGGCCTCAAAGCCGCCGAAATCAGCGCGGATATTGACGCGGTCGTCAAACGTTCGCGCGGGGTGGCGAAGCAGCTCAATCAGGGCGTGACGCACCTGATGAAGAAGAACAAGATCACCGTCCATATGGGCGAGGGCAAGCTTCTGGCGGCCAACAAGCTTTGCGTCACCAAGGACGGCAAGACCGAGGATTTGACGGCAAAGCACATCATATTGGCAACCGGCGCGCGCGCGCGCGACCTGCCTTTTGCGCCCGCCGATGGCAAGCGCATCTGGACCTATCGCCACGCGATGGTGCCCGCTGAAATGCCCAAAAAGCTGCTCGTCATCGGCTCCGGCGCTATCGGCATCGAGTTTGCCAGCTTCTACAATGATATGGGCGCGGACGTGACCGTGGTCGAGATGATGGACCGCATCGTCCCCGTGGAAGACGCCGAGGTTTCCGACTTTCTTGAAAAGGCGCTCGTCAAGCAGGGCATGACGATCATGACCGGCGCGGGCGTGGAGAGCCTGAAGGCGACCGCGACGGGCGTTGCCGCCGCGATCAAGGGCAAGGACGGCAAGGTCGTTGCGGGCGACTATTCGCACTGCATCGTCGCCATCGGCATCGTCCCCAATACCGAAAATCGGGGGCGGGAGGCACGGGGCGCCCCCCCCGGGCGGGGCCATGTAAAAAGGGCCCCGATGGGCCGCCCCAAGGGGGGGGGCTGGGGGGGGTTGGGCGACATCCCCGCCCCGCCATGGCTGGCCCACAAGGCAAGCCATGAAGGCGTGATTGCGGCGGAAGCCATTGCACAGGCGCTGGGCAACAAGGATGTCCACCCGCACGCGATGGACGCGAAAAACATCCCCGGCTGCACCTATTGCCACCCGCAGGTCGCCAGTGTCGGACTGACCGAAGCCAAGGCGAAGGACGCAGGCTACAAGGTCAAGGTCGGCAAATTCCCCTTTATCGGCAATGGCAAGGCGATCGCGCTGGGTGAGGCCGAAGGCTTCATCAAGACGGTGTTCGACGAAGCGACCGGCGAACTTCTGGGCGCACACATGGTGGGCACGGAAGTGACCGAACTCATCCAGGGCTATACCGTCGGCAAGCAGGCCGAACTCGTCGAGACGGACTTCATGCAGACCGTCTTCCCGCACCCGACGCTTTCCGAGATGATGCACGAAAGCGTCCTCGCCGCTTACGGCAAGGCGCTGCATATCTAGGAAATTGCGCCGTCCCTTCCCGTCACCCCGCGAAACTTGGCATCTCCGTGCGCCTGCCCCACCGAGACCCCAGCCTTCGCTGGGGTGACGATAATAGGACTACCCACTCCACAGTCTCCATCGTCATGCCAGCGCAGGCTGGCATCTTGCCCACCCGATCCGCCAGACCCCAGCCTGCGCTGGGGTGACGAGATGAGATGGCCAGTGCACCCACTCTTGCCAAGCGGCCAATCGCCTGCCAGCAATCGGGCATGAAAAATGCTCTCTACGCACTTGCCGCTTCCGCCGCCCTTTCCGCCCCCGCCGCACAGGCCGCTGAGGAAAAGGCGGCGACGCCTTCTTACGTTACCGCTTCACGGATGATCGATGTCGAGGCCGGGAAGGTCATCGAGCAGCCAATCATCACGATTGAGGGCGGGCGGATCACCGCCATTGCGGACCGGCGCACGGTCAAGCTCTCCGCCGATGCCAAAGTAACGGATCTTGGAAATCGCACGCTGCTTCCCGGTCTTATCGATATGCACGTGCACCTGACCAGCCTTGCCGAAATCGGCGGTTATCAGGGCCTGCGCTACACGGACAGCTTCTGGACGGCCGTGGGCGTTGCCAATGCGAAGAAGACGCTCGATGCAGGCTTCACCACCGTGCGCAATGTCGGCTCGGATGGGTTTGAAGACGTCGGTCTCAAGGAAGCGATTGACGGCGGCTGGATCAGCGGCCCGCGCATCGTGCCTGCGGGCTATGCGATTGGCGCAACCGGTGGCCATTGTGACAGCAACGGCCTGCCGCCCTCCATTCCCACCGGCACCGAGTCGATCGTCAACTCACCCGCAGAAGCGCGCGCCAAGGTGCGCTGGCTGCACAAATATGGCGCGGAAGTCATCAAGATCTGCGCGACGGGCGGCGTCTTTTCGCTGGGCGATTCGGTTGGCGGGCAGCAGTTGAGCCTTGAAGAGATGAAGGCCATCGCCGACGAGGCGCATATGCTCCACATCAAGGTTGCCGCGCACGCGCATGGCGATGAAGGCATCCGCACCGCCATCGAAGCAGGCATCGACAGCATCGAGCACGCAAGCCTTGCCAGCGACGAGACGTTGAAGTTCGCCGCGCAGCACAAGACCTGGTTCTCGATGGATATTTACAACGATGATTACATTCTGGCGACCGGCACCGCCAACGGCACCGAGCAGGAAAGTCTCGACAAGGAAAAGGCGATTGGCCTCAAGCAGCGCCAGACCTTTCAGCGCGGCGTGAAGGCGGGCGTGCCGATGGTGTTCGGGTCGGACGCGGGCGTCTATCCGCATGGCGATAATGGCCGTCAATTTTCCAAGATGGTGCAATGGGGGATGACGCCGATGCAGGCGATTCAGGCCGCTACGCGCAATGCTGCGCAGGCGCTGGGCCGCGAAAGCGATGTCGGCGCGATTGCGGTTGGCCGTTTTGCCGACATGATCGCGGTATCGGGCGATCCGCTCGCCGATGTGCGCGTGCTTGAAAAGGTGGATGTCGTCATCAAGGGCGGTGAGCTTGTTAAGGGCGGCAAGTGAGCAAAAGCCCCGGCGCGTTTCGCAATTCGCTCTTTCCCGGACTGGCGCTTCTGGCCGCAGTATTGCTGCTGGGGCTGGCGGTTGTCTGGTTCGATCTTGGCCATGGGCAGGAAAGGGCCGCGTTGCGCGCCATCGCCCTGCGCGAAGGGCGCGCGCCCGACTGGGAGATTGAAATCTTCCGCTGGATCACCTGGGCAGGCGATGCGGCGCAGCGATCTTTGGCGATGATCGCGGCGGGCGCATGGCTCATCTGGCGTCAGCGCGTGCGCGCGGGGCTGGTGATGATGATCTTTCCGGCGCTGGCGGGCGCAACATCAAGCATCCTGAAAGAACTGTTCGCGCGGGCGCGGCCCGATGTTGCACCGCATCTTGATGTGGTCAGCAATCTTTCCTTCCCCAGCGGCCATGCCGCCAATGCGATGGCAATATTGGTGCTGGCAGCGTTGCTGCTGCCCGCGCGCAATCGCCCGCTCTGGGTTGCACTGGCGATTGTCGGCGCGCTCACCATCGGGTGCTCGCGCCTGTTTCTTGCCGTCCACTGGCCCAGCGACGTGATCGGCGGCTGGCTGTGGGGGGCAGGCTTCGCGCTGTGCGGCGCGGCCATTGCCCGGCGGCTGGGGGATAGCGGGAAGAGCCTCGCGCGGCGCTAAGCCCGATAGGCGCGCGTGAACGGCGTCATCATCTCTGCATAGGGTGCCGCAACGCCCATCCCGTCGCGGTTGATGGGGCGGCGCACCTGCAGGCTGCTGGCCGTCGCCACCAGACGTTCAGTCTTGTGCGGGACATAGGCTGCGGTCTCGTCTGCCAGCCCGCAATGTTGAAGAATACGCCGCGTCCACCCTTCAGCATCATCAACCAGCGCGCCATAAGGCACGACCAGCAATTGGCTGCCGAGCCGCGCTTTCCAGAAGGCGCGCAGATCATCTTCAAGGCGGAAATGATGCGCGATATCGTCCAGATCATAGCTCCACGCGACACCATGGATGAAGAAGGTGCGAAAGCACGACCAGGCATTGTCCATCGGGTCGCGCTCCATCCAGATGATCGGCGCATCGGGCAGGGCCGCCGCGATGATGCCGACAAAGCGGCTGGCATCGACGGTCTTGTCGACAATCCGCCCTTCGGCGCCAAAACGCTCATCGAGCAGATGAAGGTAGAGTGCGGCCATATCATCAAGGCTGCCGCCGCCTGCCACATAAGCATCAATCGCCGTGCCGGACACGCCACCCGCCTGCACCGCGATATGCTGGATAAGGTTAAGCTCACCCCCATCACGCACCGCACTGTGACTGGCGAGGATCTGCTCGACCAGCGTCGTGCCCGAACGCGGCAGGCCTGTGACGAAAATCGGCCGGCTGGTATCGCGCCGGGCAGCACTGCCTATCCGATCAAAAAAGGCAGGCTCATAGCCTTGCATGGCCTGAGCGGCGTTCGCGGCATTGCCCTGCCGACTATAGGGCGTCTCCCGGCGCAGCAATTCTGCCCCGCGCGCAAAGGCGGCAAAGGCCTCTGGCGCATCGCCCCGATCCGCATGGAGCTTGCCCAGCGCATAATAGAAGCGCGCCAGATCACCTTGTGGCTGTGATTGTGCGGCGGCTTCTTCCGCCAATAATTGTTCTGCAAGTGGGTCGCTTGCGAAATTGACGGCGGCGGCCAGCGTCAGCCAGCCCGGCCCCCAGCCCGGCTGATGGCGAAGCGCCGCAAGCAGATGCGTCCGCGCGGACTCCACGCGCCCCAGCGTCATTTCAATATTGCCGAGCACATAGGCCCGACCTGCGGGTGTGGGCACATTTTCCGGCAGGGTAGAAAGCAGGTCATGCGCCTCTTGCTGGCGGCCAGACTGGGTGAGCAGCACGACCTTGGCATAAACGGCGGCAGGCGTGCGCCCGGCGGCGGCCACAAAAGCATCCATAGCGCGGTGCGCGAGCGTCAACTCTCCACTGACGCGCATCAGCTCTGCAATGCCGCGCCACTGGGGCCCTAGCGGCGCCTTGCCATCGAGCAGCGCGGCGACCGCCCGGTTTGCGCCTGCGCGGTTGCGACTCGCCAAAGCCGTTTTGAGCGCCTCAACCTGCTGCATTACCATCCCCGTCACTCAAACTCCCCTTCTGGTATCAGCGTCAAAAATATCGGCAGCCACCGCCCAAAAACCAAAATTCCGGCGCGGCCATATTTTATGCCAGCCACAGGCGCGCCGCCTGAAACAAACCATCCCATTTCGGATATATCATAATTGTCCTAGACTTAGTGGAAATCCACATCGTGCCATTTTGGCACATTCCCAATTTGAA
>CALMVA010000043.1 GCA_937873035.1 uncultured Sphingomonadaceae bacterium
CTGCGACCCTCTGCTCCCAAAGCAGATGCGCTACCAGGCTGCGCTACTCCCCGACGCGGGTGCCATAGCCGCGCAACGCGATATGGCAAAGCATTTTGGTGGGCCCGGCAGGACTCGAACCCGCAACCTAGCCGTTATGAGCGGCCAGCTCTAACCATTGAGCTACAGGCCCCACCTGATATTTTCTGCCGATACGAAGGGCAGAAGCTGGATGCAAGCCGGTTGACCTTTTCATACAGGCGCGAGACAGGGTCTGTATGAAAATTCAGCTGATCGGCCTGCCAACGGACATTAATTCTTCGTTTGAACGCGGCCCCGCACAGGCCCCTGCGGCGATCCGCACGGAACTCTTTAGTGATCGCGGCAATCTGGCCACGGAATGTGGATATGAAATCGGCCGTGAGATTGATCTTGCGGATGCGGGCGACCTTCCCTTGCAGGAAGGCGGCGGTGATGCAGCACTTATCCGGGCCGCCGTCGTCCGCGCGCATCATGGGGGAAGCACGCCGCTTTTTCTTGGCGGTGACCATGCCGTGACATGGCCCATCCTGGAGGGGATCCATGATGTGCACGGGCCGGTCAACATTCTGCATTTTGATGCGCACCCCGATCTTTATGATGATTTTGAAGGCAATCCCCGCTCGCACGCCTCGCCTTTTGCGCGGATTATGGAGACGGGCCTGGCCCGCAGACTGGTGCAGGTCGGCATCCGCACGATGAACCGGCATTGTCGCGAGCAAGCAGCGCGATTTGGCGTCGAGGTGCATGAAATGCGCGGTTTTGCGCCGGAGCAGACGCCCGTGCTGGAAGGGCCGCTCTATATCAGCTTTGATCTGGATGCGCTCGATCCGTCTCAAGTGCCGGGCGTCTCTCATCCTGAGCCGGGCGGGTTGTGGCTGCGCGATGTGCTCAACATTCTTGATCGGCAAACGGCGCCTATTGTCGGGGCCGATGTTGTGGAGCTCAATCCACGCCGCGATGTCGGGAATTTGGCTGCGATTACTGCGGCCAAACTGGTGCGCGAAATTGCGGCGCTGATGGTGCGGAATAACAGTTAGCGCGCCGTGCCATCGACTGACCTTCGCTCGCCTGCTGCCCCCCAAAACAGCTGGGCGAACGAAACAATGCTGCAAATCGTCGCCTTATCGCCGCTCGACGGCCCCGTTGGTCGCTGCGACCGGCAGGCGGAGTGCAAAGGCGCTGTCGTGAATGTCAAAGCGCGCGCCAACAGCGGCCGCCATTGAGTGGATCAAGCGCATCGCAAAGCCGAGCCCAAGCGGCACGGCATCAGGCCAATCACCTTCAGGATCATGCGTCGGATCAAGAATGTCAGCGGCAGACAGGCGGCGCAACGCAAAGGGCCGATCAACTTCCAATATGATTGCGCCGGCATCCTTATAGAGCTTGCCCTGTAGCGCCTCGTCCGCGCGCGCGACCGAGAGGGTGGCGGCCACCAGCCGCGAGAAAAGTCGTTCAACAGTTACCGTATCAAGCGACACCGAGGGCAAATCCTGCTCCACCGTAATCTGGAGTTGCTGGGCGTGGATGCCGTCTTGCGGGTGAAGGTCCGCCATGATTTCACCCAGAATGTCCGCCGCATCAACGCCCGCCGCACTGCGCCCCTCAAAGGCACCCCGCTCCAGCTTGGCGGCGACATCCAGATCATCGAACATCGAGAGCAGCTTGCGCGCATCCCCGATGATCGCTTCTGCCCGCGTTCTGTAAGCCGCAGAAACAGGGCCAAGCAGCTGCGCGGAAATCATCTCAGCAAAGCCCCGGATCGCATTGAGCGGGGTCCGTAATTCATGGATCAACTGACGCAGAGAGTCTGGCGGAAGACCCGGCGAAACAAGCGCGGTTGTGCGTGGGAAGGGTTGCTCGTCACGGTGCGGCCGCCGTGCAGTGCAGCGATAGCCTTCAAAGCGCCCTGTTGCAGGGTGGAAGCGGGGAAGCCCGGAGATGAGCCAGTCGCCTGCCGCCGGGCCATCGCCGGGAACGCGCATACGGGCATTGCGAAATGGCGTGCGGCGACGGAAAGCCCCGGCAGCGTGCCCATCAACACCATGCTCGCCAATTTCTGCCATCGCGCCAAGCTCAATACCAAGAACGGGACCGCGCGGCGCGCCTTCCACCCAGTTGATGAGACCATCGACACCCGTTTCGAAACGGAATGCGGATGTGGATGGACCCGCCTGAACCTCAAAGGGCTCTCCGTAACTATCGTGCTTGTCCTTACGGAACGCCTCGATTTTGGCGACAAGCTCCCTGATCTGGCTGATCGTTTCACCCGACGCCTGCGCATCGCCGCCAGGCAACGCGAAATCGCTGGGCCCGTAGCTTGCCAGCATACGGCGCACTTCAACCGGCAAATCACGACGTTCTCTCAGCAGAGCGCGTGAGGCGGTCGGCAGCGCAGGAATGACCCATTCCCACTCAACCGTCGTCAATTGGGTCGCTTTGAGCACGGGGGCGGCGATCATCGGCTTGTCGGCACCAAATAACGCGACAAGGTCGGCCGAGCGGCACGCATAGCCGGCAGAATGCGCGGCC
Source organism: uncultured Sphingomonadaceae bacterium (assembly GCA_937873035.1). Lineage (GTDB taxonomy): Bacteria > Pseudomonadota > Alphaproteobacteria > Sphingomonadales > Sphingomonadaceae > Aquisediminimonas. The sequence goes on from CALMVA010000043.1 coordinate 2,551, forward strand.
GATCGACGCACATTTTCCGGCACCGAATCACGCCAGGCCTGTGCTGTCGAATAAGCCTGATCGCGAAGTGCCGGATCAAGCGTGCCGCGGTCTTGCGCCAGAATGTCGACAACCTGCATCCAGACAGCCGCCTTCGCGCCGACATCTTCTGTCGGCATCGCCAGCACCGTCTTCAAGGTGTCGTCGAAGCGCACCGTTTTCCTTTGCAGAATTGAGGCGAACAACCCGCCAAACTTGCTTGCCCAGATACTCCCGCGCGGCGCTGGCCGCTAGTGCTGAAAATGGAGCGTCACAAACTGGCACAATTGCAAAGTTCTGAAATTTTATTATGAGTCGCCGCAACTTCCCGAACGGATAATTCAGCCATGTCACACAGTGCGTTCGATCAGATCGATCAACGAATCCTCGCAGAATTGCAAAAAGACGGCCGCATCACCAATGTTGAATTGGCCAGCCGTGTGGGGCTGACAGCGCCGCCGTGTCTGCGTCGGGTGCGGACGCTGGAAGAAGATGGCGTGATCGAAGGCTATCACGCGCAACTCAACCCCGCCCGCATGGGCTATACCATCACCGTTTTCGCCATGGTCAGCCTGCGTAGCCAGGCCGAATCCGACCTGCGCCAGTTTGAAGAGCATATCGCGAAGCTCGCCCCGGTGCGCGAATGTCATATGCTCAATGGGGAAATCGACTTTATTCTCAAGATCGTCGCGCGCGACTTGCAGGAGTTTCAGGAGTTTCTGACGACCTCGCTCACGACTGCACCGCACGTAGCGGGCGTGAAGACCTCGCTCACCATTCGCACATCGAAAAACCTGCCCGGCGTGCCGGTTGGCGACGAATAAGCTTGGGCCAAGAAAAAGGGCTTCGACTTTCGCCGAAGCCCCATTCAATGAGCTGAAAAGTGCGATCAGGCAGCGGGTGCCTGATCCAGCCACAGCAGCCAGAACTGCGCAATATCCTTGCGGGTCGGCCCCGTCACTGCTTGGAAGGCTGCGCGCGCGGCATCCTTCTGGCCTGAACGGGCAAGCGCGATACCAAGACGGGTGTTGACCGTGTCGGCATCAATACCGCCCTTTTTTTGGGCCAGCTTGAAGAGCTCAATCGCCTTGGCATTGTCGCCATAGGCAAGATAGGCGCTTGCGGTGTTTGCCGCGAGGCGACCATCAGGCGCACCAGCAGCACGCTTTTCATCGGCGATGACCGAAGCCTTGTCCGGCCCGATCTTCGCGTTCGCATCGGCAAGGCGTTCACTGACTGCGCGGCTCGCCTTGTTGACGGCACCGCTCGCAAAACCTTCTTCGATCACAGACTTAGCTTCACCCGGAAGCGCGCTGATGACAGCAAGCGAGGCATATTCGAAGAAGTCACGCTCACCCGCGAGCGCCTTGGTGTCGCGCATCAGGCGGAACAGGTCGATCTGCGGCTGGTTGTCGAGCTTGGTGCTGTCACGATAGATGACAAGTGCACTGCGCCAGTTTTCCGGCGTCGGGTAAGCCTTAACCTGAGCGCGCGTCCAGTTCGAGGTTTCAGCGAGCATCTTGGCGCGATAGGCCATGGACGCGGCGCGGCCATACCATTCCGCTGGTGCCTTGCGCCCTGCGGCTTCTTCCACCTTGATGGCGTCGGCAAGGGCGGCAAGCCCCTCACCCGTGGTGCCAAGCTTGAAGTTGGCTTCTGCGGTCAGCAGGCGCGCATTAACATCTGGCACACCGAGGCGGATGGCTTCGGCCAGATACTTTTTTGCGTCGGTATAGTTGGTCGCCTGATAAGCGAGCTGGCCAGCCGCGAAGTTCAGCTTGGCGCCATCGGCAGCTGAAGCACTGCCGCTGGAAACCATGGCTACAATGCCTTCATATTGCAGCTTGGTGTCTTTGGTGGCCTGCCCAAGATTGAGGCGGAGAGTGCCTGCGATATATTTTTCGTCGGCTTCCTTGGCAACCGCATCAACCGCTGCGATCTTGGTGAGTGCGTCAGGCGCATTTGCCTTCACAGCCGCATCCGCAGCCACATAGGCAGCGCGAAATTCCTTGCTGAGCTTCCAGACCTTTTGCGGCGCAGCAGCTTCCTTCTTTTCCTTCGCCACGGCCGGCGACACCGCCAGCGTGCCAACCGCGCCAAGTGCGAGCGCCAGTCCCATCGCGGCGCGAGAAACGGTCTTCATATCCCAAATCCTCCTGCGTGCCGCCCATGAGTCCGGCACAGGTTAAAGCGAGTTCCCCGCTAGTGCGTTCAGCCGGAGCGCACAAGGAGAACCGTGCAAAATCGCTCTGCAATTCGATGCATGAATGGTGATTGAACCAGTCCACAGAAAACCGCGTCCAATGCTTGATCGCACTGGCCTTTTCCTACGCCGGAGACTAGGCCCGAAGCCACATCAAGACACTGGTTGGAAAGTCACGTTTTTGAATATCGACGAGCCCATTCCCGGCGATCCTTCAGACATCTCGCCCATCAACATCGTGGACGAAATGAAGTCGAGCTATCTCGACTATGCAATGTCCGTCATCGTCTCGCGCGCGCTGCCCGACGTTCGTGACGGGCTGAAGCCTGTCCACCGGCGCATTTTGTTTGCAGCGCAGGAAGGTGGCTTTGTTCCGGGCCGTCCGTATCGCAAATCGGCCAAGATCGTTGGCGACGTGATGGGTAATTACCACCCGCATGGCGATTCGGCGATTTACGATGCGCTGGCGCGTCTGGCGCAGGACTGGTCGATGCGTCTCCCGCTGATCGACGGTCAGGGCAATTTCGGATCGATGGACCCTGATCCGCCAGCGTCGATGCGCTACACCGAAGCGCGGCTTGCCAAGCCCGCGATGAGCCTTCTCGAAGATCTCGACAAGGACACGGTCAACTTCCAGCCCAACTATGATGGCTCGCGTGATGAGCCGCAGGTCCTCCCTGCCCGCTTCCCCAACCTGCTCGTCAACGGCGCAGGCGGCATTGCGGTCGGCATGGCAACCAATATTCCGCCGCACAATCTGGGCGAGGTCATCAACGCCTGCCTCGCCTATATGGACGATGGCGCGATCACGACCGAACAGCTTATGGAATATGTGCCCGCACCGGACTTTCCGACGGGCGGCCTGATCCTGGGCCTCGCCGGTGCGCGCTCGGCCTATCTTTCAGGCAAGGGCTCGGTCATCGTCCGTTCGCGCCACGTGATCGAGGAAGGTCGCGGCGATCGTCAGTCGATCGTACTGACTGAAATTCCCTATCAGCAGGGCAAAAATGCGCTCGTCGAGAAAATTGCGGAGGCCGCCAAGGACAAGCGGATTGAAGGCATTTCCGACATTCGTGACGAATCGAACCGCCTTGGCGTTCGTATTGTTATTGATCTGAAGCGCGATGCCTCGCCTGAAGTCGTGCTCAACCAGCTGTGGCGCTACACGCCCGCGCAGTCGAGCTTCCCGGCGAATATGCTCGCCATTCGTGGCGGTCGGCCGGAAACGCTCACGCTGCGCGACATCATCGAATCCTTCGTCAAATTCCGCGAAGAGGTCATCACGCGCCGCTCGAAATATGAGCTGAACAAGGCGCGTGACCGTGCGCATATTTTGCTTGGCCTTGTCATCGCCGTCACCAATCTTGATGAGGTCGTGCGCATCATCCGTGGGTCGGCAAGCCCTGCCGAAGCTCGCGAAAAGCTGGGCGCGCGCGAATGGCCGATTGCCGAAATCGCGCCCTATATCCGCTTGGTGGAAGCGGTTGAGGTTGAAGTCACCGGCGACAGCTATCGCCTGTCCGAAACGCAGATCCGCGCTATTCTTGAACTGCGCCTCCATCGCCTTACTGCACTTGGCCGTGACGAGATTGGGAGCGAGCTTGAAGGGCTTGCCGCAAGCATCGCCGAGTTGCTCGAAATTCTCGCCAATCGCGTGCGCCTCTACGAAGTGATGCGCGAGGAACTGATCGCCGTGCGCGATGAGTTCGCAACGCCGCGCCGCTCCGAAATTGCACCCGCCGCCGATGGCATCGACGATGAAGACCTTATCGAGCGTGAGGAGATGGTCGTCACCGTCACGGTCGATGGCTATATCAAGCGGACCACGCTTGATACCTTCCGCGCGCAAAAGCGGGGCGGCAAGGGTCGCTCTGCCATGTCGACCAAGGATGAGGACGTCATTACCGAATTGTTCGTCACCTCGACGCACACGCCGGTTCTGTTCTTCTCGACGCTGGGCAAGGTCTATCGCCTCAAGGTGTGGCGCCTGCCTGAAGGCGGGCCGAACACACGCGGCCGCCCGATGATCAACCTGCTGCCGCTGGCGCAGGGCGAAACCATCTCCACAGTGCTGCCGCTGCCAGAAGATGAGGCTGAGTGGGACAAGCTGCACGTGATGTTTGCCACAGCCAAGGGATCGGTCCGGCGTAACAGCATGGATTCCTTCACCAACATCCCGTCCAACGGCAAGATCGCCATGAAGTTTGAAGGCGATGATGCTGACGACCGTCTGATCGGCGTTGCACTGTTGACCGAGGAGGATGATGTCCTTCTCGCCTCGCGCAACGGTAAGGCGATCCGCTTCATGGGAACGGACATTCGTGAGTTCCAGAGCCGGAACTCAACGGGCGTGCGTGGCATGAGCCTGAAGGATGGCGACGAGGTGATCTCGCTTTCGATCCTTCGTCGGTCTGGCGCCTCGCAGGAGGATCGCGATGCCTATCTGCGCGCAGCACCCTGGAAGGACAATGACAACGCCCCCACCCTTTCGGCTGAACGCATGGCGGAAATGGCGGAGCTTGAGCAGTTCATTCTCACCGTATGCGCCAATGGCTATGGCAAGCGGTCAAGCGCCTATGAATATCGCCGCACGGGCCGCGGTGGTCTGGGTATTACCAATATCGACAATATCGCCCGCAACGGGCTGGTCGTCGCCAGCTTCCCCGCAAAGGATGGTGCGCAGATCATGCTCGTCACCGATCAGGCAAAGATGATCCGCATGGAAGTATCGGATATGCGTGTCATTGGCCGCAACACAGCCGGCGTGCGCCTGTTCGACGTTGCCAATGCAGAGCAGGTCGTAAGTGCCGCGCTCATTGGAGACAGCAGTGACGATGATGTGGGTGATGAGCCCGTCAGCGCCGAAGAGCTAACGCCAAACGACAGCGCCGAATAAAGAATAACCCCGGCCCATAAGGCCGGGGTTTTCATTTTCAGATTCGGTTGGACCGAAATCTTAGCGCCTGAGCGTAAGTCCGCCGAAACGCTTGTTGAATTTGGCGACCTGGCCACCAGCGTCGAGCAGACGCTGCGAACCGCCCGTCCATGCCGGGTGCGAAAGCGGATCGATGTCGAGCGTCATCGTGTCGCCTTCCTTGCCCCAGGTCGAGCGCGTTTCGAACACGGTGCCGTCAGTCATCTGCACCTTAATCATGTGATAGTCGGGATGGCCTTCAGTCTTCATTATATTGCTCCTGATGCGGCTGGTTCCGACCAGCCATGGATGCGGGAAAGCGCGGGCCTTAGCGGCTCACGCACATATTGGCAAGGTTTGCCCGCGCTCAGGCAGGCGGATCGGCGATCATCGCGGTGAAATTGGCTTCGGCAGCCAATTTGCCATCGACCAGCGCCCGGCCCGCAAACTTGCAGACCGACGCGCGCTTCTGGACAAACTCGGCCTCCAAAGTCAGCAGGCAGCCGGGTTCAACCGGTGTGCGGAACTTTGCCCCGTCAATCGCCATGAAATAAACCAGCTTGCCTGAACCGGCGAGACCGAGCGACTCAATCGCAAGGACGCCCGCGGCCTGCGCCAGCGCCTCAACAATGAGAACGCCCGGCATGATCGGGCGGCCCGGAAAATGGCCTTGGAAAAAAGGCTCGTTGATCGTGACAGCCTTGATCGCCCGGATCGACTGATCCGGGACGATCTCTTCAACACGGTCAACGAGAAGCATCGGGTAACGATGCGGCAACGCCGCGAGAACGGCACGAATATCGAGCGAACCTGCCACCCTGGTGCTCCCCTTGTCTTGCCTTAGCGGCCCTGCGGCTGCTGCTGTGCCGGAGCGGCGGGCGCACGGTTCTGCTGGCCGGGCTGCCAATCCGCTGGCGGGGTGATCGAAACGTTGGGCACGAGCACATTAAGCTCGGTCACAATGTCCTGCGTCAGATCAGTGCCGGGCGTGTTCTTGATGACTGCGCCGCGCTGAAGAAGAAGGGCGACCTTCTTCTTGCCCATTGCCGCGGTCACAGCGGCATCCAGCTTCGAGTCGATCTGTTCGAGAACATAGGCGTTCACGCGCTCCAGCGGATCGCTCAGCTTGCCAAGTTCTTCCTGCGCAGCGCGCTGCTTGTCCTGAATGGCCTTGCCCTGCGTTGCGAGCGTCGGGTTGTTCGCGTTGGTCTTCTGGTCAGCCTGATACTTGACGATCATGGCATTGAGTTCGGCCTGAAGAACGCGCGAGCGCGATTCGATCTGGTCGTAAGTCGCCTTGTAGGTGACGCGCATCTGCTGGTCCGCCGTCTTGGCTGCCTGCGACATACTGAGCACCTGCTGAACATCGGTGTAAGCCACGCTCTGCGCCGATGCGGGGGTAATTGGGGCAAGCGCCAGAGCCGACGCGGCCACGAACATCTTGGTGAGAGTCTTCATTAGAATTGAGTTCCTACGTTGAAGGTAAAGAGTTTTGGATCATCCCCATCATGCTTGATAAGCGCCTTAGCTATATCGATCCTGAACGGACCGAAGGGCGAACGCCAATTCACCCCGAAGCCGACCGAAAGGCGCGGCTTCCAAGTGTCTCCGTAAAAAACTTCCTGGAAAGCTGGAACGGAGAAGATTGCGGTTGATCCTGTCGCACACGCATTTGTGTTTTGAAACTCGGTCACGGCCCCGGTCGTATCATCCCGACAACGGGTCATGCCATTGGGCAAGCTGTTTGGCTGCGGATTGGTGATGCCAAACACGGAGCCTGCGACTGCGAAGATAGACGGACGCAGGCCCATTTCACGCGCGCCAGAGCCGAGCGGAATTTCCAACTCAACACGGCCAAGATAGTAAGCGCGGCCACCCAATGAGTCATCGACAACCTGATTGCGATCGGTGACCAGATTGCCATTGGCATCATAGAACTGGCGCTGGATGCGCGGGCCGATGCCGCGAATGTCAAAGCCGGGGAACTGCGGCTCACCAAGGTAGAAGCGATCAGTCAGGCGAACCTTGTCCAGCCCGACACCACGGCTGTTTTCAAACGAGTGGATGTAGCCACCCTCGCCGCCAACCGAGAAGACGAAGTTGCCGAACGGCTTCCAATATTTATGTCCTTCGGCGGTGGTCCGCAAATAGCGGACACTGCCGCCGAGGCCTGCAAAATCCTGGCTGAACAGGAAGCGCGTGCCCTTGGTCGGGCGGATTCGGTTGTCGAGATTGTCGAAGACGATGCTGTAGCCCGCCGACGAGGTTGTGCGCTTGCCAATGGCGTCACACAGATAACGGCCCGCGAGGAACGGATCGCACTGGCCGTTGAAATAATAAGTCGTGCGATCAAGCGTCACATCGTCGAAGCTCAGGCCATAGCGCGCGGCGAACGACCAATATTCCGTAATCGGAATTCCCATGCGCAGTTGGAGGCCCGTGGTCGACTGCTGATAGGTCGTCTGACGCGTCTGATTCAGGAAGTTGAACGAGTTATAGTCACGCCGGAACACATCGACGCCCAGCGCGATGTTGCGATCAAGGAAATACGGCTCGGTAAAGCCGAGTTCCACTGACTTGGAATATTGCGAATAGTTGATGCCTGCGCGCAGTTCCTGACCCTTGCCACGGAAGTTGCGCTGGCGGATCGAGAAATTGATGATGAAGCGTTCAAGTGACGAGAAGCCGGCGGAAAGCTGGAGTTCGCCTGTCGCCTTTTCTTCAACATTGGCTTCAAGCACGATGCGGTCCGGTGCGGAACCGGGCTTCTGCTCGATTTCCAGTTTTTCTTGGAAATAGCCAAGACTCTGGATGCGGTCCGATGAACGCTTGACCTGGAAGCTGTTGAACGGATCACCTTCCGCCAGACGCATTTCGCGGCGAATAACCTTATCCTGCGTCACGGTGTTGCCGTTGATGTTGACGCTTTCAACATATACGCGCGGCGCATCGCTGATCTTGTAGGCGATGGACATGGTGAGCGTGTCTTTGTCGCGGGTAAACTCCGGGTTCACCTCGGCAAAAGCATATCCGAACAGACCGGCGGACTGGTTGAGCCCTTCCACCGTGTCCTCAACCATCTTGGCGTTATACCAATTGCCCTTTTTGGTGGCGAGCACCTCTGCCTTTGGCTTGTAGTCCCGCAGTTCACTGTCGACAGTCACGTCGCCAAATTTGTAGCGATCACCTTCCTCAACCACATACGTCACGATGAAGTCGCGCTTGTCGGGCGTCAGTTCCGCGGTTGCGGAAACGACGCGGAAATCGGCATAGCCCTGCGTCAGATAAAACTGGCGCATCTTCGACTGGTCATAAGCCAGCTTGTCAGGGTCGTAGCTGTCTTTCGACGAGAAGAAGCCGAAGGTGCTCGATGGACGCGTGGCCATCTCGCTGATGACCTTCTTGTCGGAAAACTTGTCATTGCCCAGAATATTGATCTGGCGGACCTTTGACTTCGGCCCTTCGCTGATTTCAAAAACGATGTCGACACGGTTCTGGTCGAGCGACACCATTTTCGGTTCAACGGTGGCGGCGTAACGGCCCTGACGCTGATACAGGTCAATGATGCGGGCAACGTCTGCGCGCACCTTTGATCGCGTGAAGATCTGGCGGGGTGAAACCTTGATTTCGGGGCGGATCTTCTCTTCCTTCAGGCGCTTATTGCCTTCAAGGATGATGCGGTTGACGACCGGGTTTTCCTGCACCTCAATAGTGAGATTGCCCACATCGTCGCGAATCTGAACGTCGGCGAACAATTCGGTGTCGAGCAGGTCGCGCAGTGCATCATCCAGCGCTTCCACAGTGTAGTTTTGGCCGGGGCGCAGCTTGATGTAGGAACGCACCGTATCTGGCTCGATACGCTGCGAGCCATTGACGTTGATCGACTTGATGGTGCCGCCCGTCACGGCTTGCGAAATAACGGCAGACGGCTTTTCTGCCGCAGGTGCTGCAACCGGCGCAGCGGGCACGGGGACGCGCCGCACCTTGGGGGCGGCCTGCGCTTCAACGGGGATCATGACCGCCGACAGCGCCGTTCCCAAAAGGAACGCCGTCAGGCAACGGTTACGGAAACTGTTTGTGTTGAATGCTATCACGCGCTCTCTCTCACCCAAGTCTCATGGACAGGATCACCCTGTCGGTCTTTACCCGCCATGTCCCGCAAATCGCCATACCCCTAGCGAAGCAAGATCGTTCAACGTGACGAACGCCATCAACGCCAGCAAGACAAACATTCCCGACCGGAATGCAATCTCCATAGTCCGCGGACTAACGGGCCGACGCTGAACGGCTTCGACCGCATAGAAGCAGAGATGGCCGCCATCAAGCATGGGAACTGGCAACAGGTTGATGAACCCCAAGTTAATCGAGATCAAGGCGAGGAAGGAAACGAACTCCTTCCACCCCAAAGAAGCCGCCTGACCAGAAATCTGGGCGATCTTGATCGGTCCGCCAAGCTCATCGACCGAGCGGCGGCCACTGATGACCTGCCAGATGCCCGTCACCATCAAATCGAGAATCTCTCCCGTGCGGCGCACTGCGACGATGGGTGCTTCGATGAGCGACACCTCTTCAATCACGAACTTGCCCGAAGGCGCGATGCCGATCTTGCCCAGCTTATATTCATTGCCGAAGCGATCACGTTCCACGGCTGTGCGCGGCGTAATCTGGACGGTGAAGGGCTGCCCTTCCCGCTCCAGCTTCATGTCAAACTCAATGCCGGGCCGGGCCTGCACGATGGGATAAATCTGCTCAAATCGCTCAACGCTGCGGCCGCTGACTTCGAGAACCTTGTCACCCACCTTGATGCCCGCGCGCTCAGCGGGCGAGCCCGCCTGAATACCCGCCACCACGGGCGGCATCCGGCTATCGCCATAGGCATAGGCAAAGCCGGCAAGGATGATGAGCGCCGCTGCAAAGTTCGCCAGCGGGCCTGCAAGCACGATCAGCGCGCGCTGCCACAGCGGCTTGGCATGAAAAACCCGGTCCCGCTCGCCCGGTGTCAGTTGACGCCAGCGCGGGTCTTCCTGGCTTGCCCCGTTCATATCGCCTGCAAAGCGCACATAGCCGCCCAGCGGCATCCAGGCGATCTTCCAACGCGTTCCCAAGCGGTCAGTCCAGCCCGTCACTTCGCGCCCGAAGCCAATCGAAAATACGTCCACCTGCACGCCAAACAGGCGCGCCATAAGGAAATGGCCCAACTCATGGACAAAGACCAACGGGCCAATTGCCAGAATGAAGCAGGCGACCGTCCAGAAGAAACCGGGCGTGTCGATCATGCGGGGTGAAACTCCAAACAATGCGTGGCGCGGCGCCGGGCTTCGCCATCCACATCAAGAACATCCTGGATGCTGGCCGGCGTTGTGGCGTCATACTGTTGCAACACCGATTCCACAACGGCGGCAATCGTTGTAAAACCAATCTGTCCTTCAAGAAACGCGGCTACAGCAACCTCATTCGCCGCGTTGAGAATAGCAGGCTTCGCGCCGCCATCGGAAAGCGCGCCCTTAGCCAATCCAAGGCATGGAAAACGCCCAAAATCAGGGTCTTCAAAGTCGAGCCGGGCAATGCGCGCCAAATCCAGCCGTTCGACCGGTGCAGCCATCCGCTCTGGCCATGCAAGGCAATAGGCAATCGGCGTGCGCATATCTGGGGAGCCAAGCTGCGCAAGCATCGAGCCATCCTCATATTCAACCATTGAATGGATGACCGATTGGGGATGGACGATGACATCAAGCTGTGTCGCATCCACCGGAAACAGATGATAGGCTTCGATCAGCTCAAGCCCCTTGTTCATCAGCGTTGCGGAATCGACCGAAATTTTGGAACCCATTGACCAATTGGGGTGCTTTACGGCCTGTGCAGGTGTCACGCAGGCGAGCTCGTTATGCCCCAAGGTGCGAAATGGCCCGCCGCTCGCTGTAAGGATAACACGCCGCACCGACCGCGCATTATGCGCCTCAAAGCACTGGAAGATGGCATTATGCTCTGAATCGACCGGTAAAAGCCGCGCACCTGAGGCGGCAACCGCTGCCATCAGCACGTCGCCCGCCGAAACCAGCGCTTCCTTGTTGGCCAGCGCGACTGTGCCGCCTTGTGCGATGGCCGCCATCACCGGCTCCAGCCCTGCACACCCGACAATCGCGGCCATCGTCCAGTCCGCACCACGTCCCGCGGCTGCAATCAGCGCCTCGCGCCCCGCTGCGGCTTCAATGTCGGTGCCTGCCAGTTCCGCCTTGAGATCGGCATAGAGCGACACCTCGCCAATAACGGCGATCTTGGCGTGCGTTGCCTTCGCCGCCGCCGCGAGCGCGGTGACACTGGTTTGCGCAGTCAAGGCTTCCACGCAGAAGGCGTCTGGCTGCCGCCGCACGAGATCAAGCGTCGACTGACCAATTGAGCCAGTTGCACCAAGAATCGAAATCGACTTCATGGGACGCCCCTCAGAAGCCATACCAGATGAAGAACGCGGCCACGGGCAATGACGTGACGACACCATCGAGCCGATCAAGTGCGCCGCCATGGCCCGGCAGCAGAGTGCCGCTGTCTTTCACGCCCGCGCGGCGCTTGAGCCAGCTTTCAAAAAAGTCGCCAACCTGCGCAAGCACCGCGAATAACGGGCTGACCATCGCCAGTTGAAATGGAAGATCTTGATAGATCGTCAGCCCCCAGCCAAGCAGCAGCGCCCCCAGCATCCCGCCAAACAGCCCGGCCCATGTCTTGTTGGGGCTAATGGAGGGGGCGATCTTGGGTCCGCCAAAACTGCGGCCCGCAAAATAAGCGCCAATGTCTGTCGCCCAGACGAGCGAAAGCCCCCAAAAGGCGAGTAACAGGCCGTTGTCCTGCGCGCGCAACCAGAGCAGCGCCATGATCGGCAGCCCGACATAGAGCGCCCCCGCAGCCAGCCAGCCATTGCGCGTGACGATCAGCAAAAGGACGAGAACCGCAACAAAGCTTGCGGCGACAAGAAGGCTTGGCCCTGCGGCGAGTGGCGAGAGCAGGGCAAGCGGAATACAGAGCGCATATTGGGCGAGCTTCTTGTATTCAGCCCCCCCCGTCAGCCCAACCCATTCGGCCATCATGATAATCGCAGCCGCTGTCGCCAGCCCCCAAAGCGCGATACCGCCAAACCACAAAGCCGTAACTGCAACGGTCAGCGCAATGATGCCGCTGATGCTGCGCTGGATGAGTTCAGGCGTCACAGGCCACCAAAGCGGCGCTCGCGCTCTGCGAAGGCAGCCAAAGCCGCTGCAAGATCGTCCTTGCCAAAATCAGGCCAGAGTGTGTCAACAAACATCAGCTCCGAATAGGCGGACTGCCACATCAAAAAGTTGGACAGGCGCTGCTCGCCCGATGTGCGAATGACAAGATCGGGGTCGGGTAAATCCGCCGTATAGAGTTCGCGCCCAATCGCCTCGACATCGATCTGGTCGATAGTGATTTCACCAGCAACCGCCCGCGCGGCAAGGCGTTGCGCTGCCAGCGTGATTTCTGCCTGCGAGCCATAGTTGAGCGCAATGACAAGTGTGGTCTTGGTGTTGCCCGCCGTCTGCGCAACCGCATCGTCAATCAGGTCTGCCAGATCGCCCTTGAGCGCGCGATAATCGCCAATGACGCGTAGCCGCACACCATTGTCTGCCAGTTCCTTGATGTCGCTCTGGATGAAACGGCGCAGCAGCCCCATGAGGTCACTCACCTCATCAGCGGGCCGCCGCCAGTTTTCAGTCGAAAAGGCATAGAGCGTCAGCACTTCAATGCCCAGCTCAGTCGCTGCCTGCACGGTCGCCTTGGCCGCTTCTATGCCCTTGCGGTGCCCGGCAATGCGCGGAAGGAAGCGGCGTTTGGCCCAGCGGCCATTGCCGTCCATGATGATCGCGACGTGGCGGGGTGCGTTGCCGCCCTGCCCTGCCGCGGCCGCAGGGGCCGTGGCTGCGCTCACTTGCCGAGGATTTCCTTTTCCTTGGCGGAAAGGGCCGCGTCGATTTCTGCGATGGTCGCGTCAGTCACTTTCTGGACATCAGCTTCCATGCGCTTGCGATCATCCTCGCCGATTTCCTTTTTCTTCTCGTCAGCCTTGAGCGCGTCATTGCCATCGCGACGCACGTTGCGCGCGGCAATCTTTGCCTTTTCAGCATATTGATGCGCGAGCTTGACGAGTTCCTTGCGGCGTTCCTCAGTCATATCAGGGATCGGCAGGCGAATGTTCTGGCCATCGGTGATCGGGTTGATGCCGAGACCCGCGTTACGGATGGCCTTTTCAACCGGCATCACGTTCGACTTGTCCCACACCTGAACCGACAGCATCCGCGGCTCAGGCGCAGATACGGTCGCCACCTGGTTGAGCGGCATATTGGCGCCGTAAACTTCAACCTGAATGGGGTCGAGCAGCGTCGTGTTCGCACGACCGGTGCGCAGACCGCCAAGGTCGTGCTTCAGCGATTCAACGGCACCGTGCATACGGCGTTCGATATCGGCCTTGTCATAGGCGGGCATAATCCTGCTCCCTTAAGCTTGGTTGGTAACGACGGTCGCGGTTCCCTCGCCTGCAAGGACACGGGCCAGATTGCCTTCCTCGCGGATCGAAAACACGACGATCGGAATATTATTGTCGCGGCACAGGGCAACGGCGCTTGCGTCCATCACCTTCAAATTGGCGGACAGAACGGTATCAAAGCCAACAGTTTCATAACGCTTGGCTGTGGGCACGATCTTGGGATCGGCATCATAGACGCCATCCACGCTCGTGCCCTTGAAGAGTGCATCGCACTTCATTTCGGCAGCACGCAGAGCCGCGCCTGAATCGGTCGTGAAATAAGGACTGCCGACGCCCGCTGCGAAAATGACGACACGGCCTTTTTCAATGTGGCGTTCTGCACGGCGACGAATCACCGGCTCGCACACCTGGTCCATCTGGATCGCGGATTGGACGCGGGTATCAACGCCAAGCTGCTCAAGCGCATTTTGCATCGCCAGCGCGTTCATCACCGTCGCCAGCATACCCATATAGTCGGCCTGTGCGCGGTCCATGCCCTTGGCAGCGCCCGCCATGCCACGGAAGATATTGCCGCCACCGATAACGAGGCAAAGCTCAAAGCCAGCGTCCTTCGCCGCTTTCACTTCAAGCGCCATGCGGGCTACGGTTTCGGGATTGATGCCGAATGCCTGATCTCCCATCAGAACCTCGCCCGACAGCTTCAGAAGGATACGTTTGAAGCCGGGGCGCGACATGGGCGATTTTTCTCTTTCAGACGAACGACGAACCAAAAAGGGTGGCGCGCACCCTAGTGCGGGTGCGCGCCCTTGCCAAGCAGGGCTTAAAGGCCCGCTGCGGCTGCGACTTCTGCTGCGAAATCGCTTTCAACCTTCTCGATGCCTTCACCGAGCTGGAAGCGAACATAATCCTTCAGAACGATAGGCGAACCGGCGTCCTTGCCAGCTGCGGCCACAACGTCCGAAATCTTGGTCTTGCCGTCCATCACGAAGAGCTGGTTGAGAAGCGCGTTTTCCTTGACGAACTTGGCAACGCCGCCATCGACCATCTTGGCGATCACTTCAGCGGGCTTGCCGCTTTCTGCTGCCTTTTCCTGCGCGATCTTGCGTTCACGCTCAATAATGTCAGCCGGGATGCCCGCTTCGTCGAGCGCCAGCGGGAAAGCGGCGGCCACGTGCATGGCGAGCTGCTTGCCAAGGGCTTCCAGCTTGTCGGCCGGGGCTTCCGATTCGAGCGCGACGAGCACGCCGATCTTGCCGAGGCCCGCCGTGACGGCATTGTGCATATATGCAACGACCGCGCCCTTTTCGACGCGAAGCACCTCGGCGCGACGCAGCGTCTGGTTTTCACCAATCGTCGCGATGTTGTTGGTCAGCTTTTCGCTCACCGTGCCGCCCGACGGGTAGGCTGCATCACCAAGAGCGGCAATGTCGTCGCCCGTGGCGAGCGCAATGTCGGTCACGTTGCGGACGAAATCCTGGAACTGGTCGTTCTTCGCCACGAAGTCGGTTTCCGAGTTCACCTCAACCGCAGCACCAGCCGTGCCGTTGACGGCAATGCCAACCAAGCCTTCGGCCGCCGTGCGGCTCGACTTCTTGGAAGCCGTGGCGAGGCCTTTGGCACGCAGCCAGTCAACGGCGGCATCCATGTCGCCATTGGCTTCGGCAAGCGCCTTTTTGCAATCCATCATGCCCGCGCCGGACTTTTCGCGCAGGTCCTTGACCATCGAAGCAGTAATGTCTGCCATGTTCTTGTCCTTTCGGTTCTAAACAGCGTCACCCCCGCCGCAGCGGGGGCCCAAAACGCGCCACAAGGGGCACTTTATGGATTCCCGCTTTCACGGGAATGACAAATCAGATCAGGCGTCGGCGAGAACGGCTTCAGCCGGCGGCTCGTCCATGGCACCAAGATCGGCACCACGAGCGGCAGCGCCCTGCTGACCGCCACGCGTCGCAGCCGCCGAAACGGCGTCGCAATAAAGGCGAATGGCGCGGCTCGCGTCATCGTTGCCCGGAACCGGGAACGAGATGCCTTCGGGCGAAACGTTCGAGTCGAGGATGGCAACGACCGGAATACCGAGAACGTTGGCTTCCTTGATGGCAAGCTCTTCCTTGTTGGCGTCGATCACGAACATCACGTCCGGGATGCCACCCATGTCGCGGATGCCGCCAAGCGAAAGCTCAAGCTTGTCGCGTTCGCGGGTCATCTGAAGGACTTCCTTCTTGGTGAAGCCCGACGTGTCGCCAGAAAGCGTTTCTTCCATCGACTTCAGGCGCTTGATCGAGCCCGAAATGGTCTTCCAGTTGGTGAGCATACCGCCCAGCCAGCGGTGGTTGACGAAGTGCTGGCCCGAAGCGCGGGCAGCATCGGCAATCGGCCCCTGCGCCTGGCGCTTGGTGCCGACGAACAGAACCTTGCCGCCGCGAGCAGCCGTCTGCGACACGAAGTCGAGCGCGCGCGCGAAAAGCGGAACGGACTGCGAAAGATCAAGAATGTGCACGCCATTGCGATCACCAAAGATGTAAGGCTTCATCTTCGGGTTCCAGCGGTGCGTCTGGTGGCCAAAATGCGCGCCAGCTTCAAGCAGCTGATGCATCGTGACAGTCGGGGCTGCCATAGGGATAGTCTCCTTCCGGTTGGTCCACTGGGCAGCGAGAACGAAGCTGCGCTTCGCACCGGGTTATGTGCCGCCCATGCGGGATTGAGGGGCGCGCCTTAGACGCAGATTCGCCCAAATGCAAGTCTTACGGCAGGCCAAGCGTCTTGTGCGCCTGCAAGGACAGCCGCCAGCGGGGATTGTCCATCACGAAGCGGATCGCTGCCTTCAAATTCTCGTCGCGCGCTTCGCTGTCCTTGGGCTGGATAAGGAAATGCTCGAATGCCCAGCCTTCCATCTCGCGCCAGTCGCTGCCCTCTTGCGGCCAGACCAGCTTCAACTCATTGCCGGAACGCTGAACGACCTCGCTGCCGGCCTTGGGACTGATGCACAGCCAGTCGATCCCCGGCGTTGCAGGAAGCGTGCCATTGCTTTCAACACCAATCTCGAAATCGCGATCATGCAATGCGGCGACCAACGCTTCGTCCAGTTGAAGCATCGGCTCGCCACCCGTGATGACGACATAACGCTCGCCCCACCCGTCATCGCCCCAGATGCGCGCGACCGCATCGGCCAGAGCGTCTGCAGACGCGAACTTGCCTCCGCCTTCACCATCGGTGCCGACGAAATCAGTATCGCAAAACTGGCAAATGGCCTTCGCGCGATCTTCCTCGCGGCCCGTCCACAAATTGCAGCCTGAAAAGCGCATGAAGACAGCGCGGCGGCCCGATTGGGCACCCTCGCCCTGCAACGTCAGGAAGATTTCCTTGACTGAATAGGTCATGGCGTCACCGCGTAAATGGTCGGGTCGGCAATCCCGGCTTCTTCAAAGCCCTTGTGACGCAGACGACAACTGTCGCAGCGACCACAATGCCGGCCATCCGCAGTCGGGTCGTAGCAAGACCAGCTCATACCAAGATCGATGCCCAGCGCCGTTCCTGCCCGCACGATGTCCGCCTTCGACATATGGACGAGTGGCGTGTGGACATTAAATGGGTCGCCCTCCACCCCCGCCTTGGTCGCAAGGTTCGCCATTGCCTCAAACGCGGAGATGAACTCCGCGCGGCAATCAGGATAGCCCGAATAATCAAGCGCATTGACGCCAATGCCAATGTCGCGCGCGCCAACGGCTTCTGCCCAGCCAAGGCAGAGCGAGAGAAAGATGGTGTTGCGCGCGGGCACATAGGTAATCGGAATCCCCTCGCCCACGCCCTCTTTGGGCACGTCTATGGCGGCATCGGTCAGTGCCGATCCGCCAAATTGGGTCAGGTCGAGCGGCAACACCACGTGCCGTTCCGCCCCAAGTGCGGCCGCTACTCGCGCGGCGGCCTGCAATTCAACGCGGTGGCGCTGGTTATAGTCGATGGTGAGCGCAAAGAGCCGCCAGCCCGCCGCACGCGCCAGTCCTGCCACAACAAGCGAGTCGAGGCCGCCAGACACAAGCGCCACGAGTGCGCCACCTTCAGGGGCTTTGGGAAAATTCATGATCGCCAGCTAGAACTTGCCGTCGCCGCTTTCAAGCGTGGCGCAAAAGAAGAGGGCTGCCAGTGGCAGCCCTGTAAGGTTCACTTTGGGAGAGGAAGTTCACCATGAAGAACTTCAGTCACGCTTATGGCACATCAAGGTTAACGCAAGCCTAACGATGCGCAACTCCGCCATTTTCCGCGCAATCGCCCACCCGACGCGCTTCTACCGAAAAGGCGAAGGGCGCATTGTCGGCAATGCCTTGCGTTTCAATCTGAACCAGACGCGGCGTTTCTACCTTGATGACGGTGCGGCCATTGCCGCCCAATGGGCAGGAATAGGTGACGGTCGCATTTCGGGCATCACTTGAAACGACAAAGCGGCTGCATCGCGCTGTTGAATGGCGAAGTTGCAGCAAAATGCCAGGGTCAGTCATGCAAAAAGCGCGGTTCATGCTGGCTTCGGTGCGCGAGCGCAACTCCCACCGGCCCGATTGAAGGCTGGCCAGCGCCTCAACGGCGGCGGCAGGCTGCGCAATGACTGCGGGACGCGCAGCCACGACTGCTGACACGCCTGTCACCGAGACATATGCCATCGAGACATAAGCGATTGCCGCACAGGCCGCCGTTGCCAAAATAGGCAATCCAGATCGCCAAGCCTTCAACCTTTTGCCCCTGCACCTTCCTGTCGCGAGAACAAGCTCTACGCTCCTCTAGATGGGGAGGTATTGTAAAATTGCTACAAGGTTATGAAGCGCAGCGTGCGTTTTGGCACTTGGCTGAGACCGCGTCCTAGATTTTGATCGGGAATATTTTTGAGCAAAAGGCGCAATCGACTGAAATTACACCATGTTCGTCAGCCATGCCATCACGCTCGTCTTCCGGGAAGCGCATGATGACCGAGCGGACGTGCTCCATGTCGCAGCGGCATCCTTTGCGCAATTGCGGGGCTTCGAGAATACAGACCTCGTCTTCCTCGTGAAACAGGCGCCAGACAAGGTTTTCCAGCGGCAATTCCCGATCGGTCAGCTCGTCGGCGGATACGGTATGCGCGATGATCGATACGTGCTCCCATTCCGGGTGATCGTGCCGCACGTGCAGCCGTTCGCGCCCCACTTCGCCTTCGGGCAGATGCTGGATGAGAATTCCGCCCGCCATTTCCCCCGAAAGTGCGGTGCGAACCAGGCTGGGAATTTGTTCGGACTGGGCAAAATAATGCTCAATCGCATCAGCAAGGCACGCGCCTTCGAGCGGCACAATTCCCTGATAGCGTTCCTTCGTCACATCCTGATCGAAGGTGATCGCGAGATACCCCTCGCCAAATAGCGCCTTCAGGTCGGGATCGTGCGGAAGATCGGCAACCATTGCCGCATCATGCTTCACATAACCGCGCAACTCGCCATTCTTATAGTCGCACACCATAAGTTCGACAGCGCCGCCATTGGTCTGCGCCTGTA
>CALMVA010000044.1 GCA_937873035.1 uncultured Sphingomonadaceae bacterium
TCGAAGATCGACATGGGGATGATGTCGCCGACAAACTTCTTGGCATCAAATGTCGCCTTGGCGACGCCCGCATCCGCCGTGCTGGGCGGGAGCGCCAGGCCAATGCCAACGCCGGGCTGGAAGAGGTTGACGAGCACAAGGCCAAGCGAGAGCGAAACAAGGCTCGCGCCGATGAACCAGAGGATGGAGCGCAGCCCGACACGGCCAAGGGCTGCCGTATCGCCCATATGTGCGATGCCTGCGACAAGCGTGCCGAACACCAAAGGCGCGATAATCATCTTGATGAGCCGCAGGAAGGCAAAGGTGACGAGGCCGAGATATTTGACCAGCTCGGCAATCGTCTCAGGCGAAGCGCTCGCGTTGACGATGCTGCCCACGATGATGCCAAGCACCAGTGCGATGCCGATATAAAGCGTCAGACGCTTCGCCATGAAAATGCGCTCCCTGGAAATAATATATTTGGTGTAGTGGACGCGAATGTCGCGTGGGCGTCAAGTGGGGCTAAAGCAGCTTCAGCCGCTTGTCGGAGATGCCCAGTCGCACCGGCAGCACGCCCAGATCATCCCCATCGGCCTGTATCGGCCAATCGTCATCGCCGATGATCTCCAGCGTGGTGCAGGTAAGGGGGATGAGGTTGGCGCGGTCTTCCAGCGGGCGGCCCGCCATAACGCCGCGCACGAAGCGCCAGAAGTCCTTGCGTGAGGCCTGCCGCAGCGCAAGCACGTGCAGCTTGGTGCCTGTGCGGCGCGCTTCGGGCGCAAAGGCCCAGCGCCCGGCAAAATACCGGCCCTTGGCGATATAAACCGCTTCGCAATGATGCGTCTTGCCATCGGCGATGATGGTGAGCCTGGGCCGCTTCCAGCGCAGGAGGACGCGCAGCATCGACCAGAGATAGGCTGGCCGGCCGACGAGCTTCTTGAGTGCGGGCGACACCGTGGAGACGGCGAGCGCATCCGGCCCGACGCTCGCGCAGGCGAAAAACAGCTGCTTCTCGATGGTCGCGGGCACATGGAGCTGCGGCTTGACCTGATTGAGCGTGGTGTTGGCAAAGTCATCCGGGTCGGTCGGTCCGCCACATTCAAGCTGCATCAGGTTGACGGTGCCGAGCGGGAAGCAGGCCATCGGCAGATCACGTCCGCTGTTGAGCAGCGCCATCGCGGCATGGCGGATGGTGCCATCGCCGCCTGCCACCACGATCAGATCGGCATCATCCTCTACCATCAGCTGGCGACCGGGACCTATGGCGACAAGCGTGACGCTTGCGCCAAGCTTGCGGAACGCGTTGCGCAACGCGACCACCCGATCCACGCGATAGCCCCCGGCATCGGGATTGACGACGAGCTGAACGCGCACGGTCATTGCGGGGCGCCGATCCTTGCCACGATGCCTTGCGCGAAGGTGGAAAGCGTATCATCGCGCGCGCCCATCACGATGATCCGGTCACCGGGCCTTGCAAGCGCAACGAGGCGATCACCGCAGGCCGCACGCTCCGCAATATGTTCGGCCTGCCGCCCTGCCGCCGACACGCCCGCCACAATGTCCGCGCTGCCGACCGAGCGATCGACCGTGCCGCCGAAATAGACGGGATCACACAGCAGCAGCACGTCTTCACTGCCAAGGCGATTGGCAAAGGTCGCGATGAGGTCAGGCCCCATTTGCTTGAGCGGGCCATAGCCGTGCGGCTGGAAGAAGACGAGCAGACGCCCCGGAAAAGCGTGGAGCGTATCAAGCGTCGCTGAAATCTTGTCGGGGTTGTGGCCAAAATCATCGATGACCGTGATGCCCCCCGCCGTGCCCGTGACTTCAAGGCGGCGACGAAGGCCCGCAAAGCCGCCAACCGCGCGGGCGGCATCTTCCAGCGTTATGCCCGCCGCCATCGCCGCCGCAATGGCGGCAAGCGCGTTGGAGGCATTGTGCCGCCCCGGCACGTGCAGATGGACGGGCACGCCATTGGCCAGAAAGTCGATGCCATCGGGCCGTTCGACAATGGCGCTGGCCATCAGGTCCGCCGGAACATCGCCGAGCGAATAGGTGAGCGCATTGTCGCGCGGGAAGCGGGCAACTTCGCCATTGTCGAGATTGAGTATGGCGACGCGCGCTTTGGCGGTGAACGCGCCGAACAATGCGCGTAGCTCTTCCATTGATTTGTGGTCGAGCGCGATGTTGTTGAGCACGGCAATATCGGGTGCGTAAAGCGCAATCGAGCCGTCGCTTTCATCGACTTCGCTTACAAAGGCATTGCCCGTGCCCACAAGCGCGCTCGCAAAGGGCGCGTCGGGCGTAGCGAAATTCTTCATCACCGCGCCGTTCATCACCGTGGGGTCGCGGCCGAGCGCGTGGAAAATCCAGCCGATCATGCCGGTAACGGTTGATTTGCCGCTGGTGCCGCCAACGGCAATGCCCTGCACCGCGCTGTTGAACAATTCTGCCAGCAGGTCCGCCCGGCGCATCCGCACGGCCCCCACGCGGTTTGCAGCGACAATGTCGGGAACCGTCTCTTCAACCGCGGTTGATGCAACGACGATCTGTTCGGCGCGGGTGATGCCGCTGCCATCCTGCGCAAACAGGGCAATGCCCTTTTGGCGAAGCCACTCAAATTTGGGGGTGGTGCGGCCTTGGTCGAGCGAACGGTCAGACCCCGCGACGCGATGTCCCTTGCCTGCCACGATCAGCGCAAGCGGCATCATGCCTGATCCGCCAATCCCGCAGAAGAAATAATCTTTCAACGCCATTGGCGGCCCTTGCCAATTGGGGCCGCCAATGTCGAGTGCCGATCAGGCCAGTTCGATTGCCATTGCGGTGCCTTCACCCCCGCCGATGCACAGCGAGGCAAGGCCGCGCTTGAGGCCGTGGTGGCGCAGCGCGGAAATCAGCGTGGCGAGAATACGCGCGCCCGACGCGCCAATCGGATGGCCAAGCGCAGTTGCGCCGCCATTCACGTTGAGCTTTTCAACCGGAATACCGAGTTCCTTAATGGCGATCATCGGCACGACGGCAAAAGCTTCGTTGACTTCAAACAGATCAACGTCACTGACCTTCCAGCCCGCCTTGTCGAGCGCCTTCTGCATGGCGGGGACAGGTGCCGAGGTGAAGCGCGCGGGCAACTGGCTGTGCGTCGCGAATGACACGATCTTGGCTTCGATGGTCAGGCCCTTGGCCTTGGCGATGCTTTCGCGCGTGAGGATAAGTGCCGCCGCGCCGTCGGAGATGGATGAGCTGTTGGCGGCCGTCACAGTGCCGTCCTTCGCAAAGGCAGGCTTGAGCGAAGGGATTTTGTCGGGCTTGGCATTGCCGGGCTGCTCATCGGTGTCGACCACGGTGCTGCCGCCGCGGCCCACGACCTCCACGGGAACGATCTCATTGGCAAAGGCGCCTGAGGAAATCGCATCCTTGGCGCGCGTCAGCGAGCGGAGCGCATATTCATCCTGCGCTTCGCGGGTGAACTGATATTCGGTCGCGGCTTCTTCGGCGAAAGTGCCCATGGCGCGGCCCGGCTCATAGGCGTCTTCAAGACCATCGAGGAACATCGAATCCTTGATCGAATCATGGCCAAGGCGCGCGCCGGAGCGGTGCTTGGTAAGGAGGTAGGGCGCGTTGGTCATGCTCTCCATGCCGCCGGCAACCACAATGTCGTTGGTGCCGGCAAGGATCGATTCCGCCGCCATCATCGCGGCCTTCATGCCAGAGCCGCACATCTTGTTGATGGTGACGGCACCTGCCTGATCGGGGATGCCAGCGCCACGGCTTGCCTGTCGGGCAGGCGCCTGACCCAAGGCACCAGACAGCACGCAGCCCATGATGACTTCGTCAATGTCGTTCACATCAACGCCCGCCCGCTCGATGGCCGCCTTGATGGCGACTGCGCCAAGCTGGGTTGCGGGCACCGCGGCAAGCGCGCCCTGCATACCGCCCATGGGGGTGCGGGCGTAAGAGGCGATAACGACGGGATCAGTGGTCATGTCGGCGTCCTTTCCAGGCGACTCAAATGCGATGGCGTCATGCTTTTTCGCATGGCAGGCGACATTTCAAGCCCTAGTTTTTGCAGCGCAGCAATTGTTGAGGGTGCCCACCGTCTTGCATCGCGCCCGCCTGCTGCGCGAGCCAGTTGATTTCGATCAATGTGCCAGTCATCATCGCCGCCGACACTGAGCCAAACAGGCAGTAAGAGAGGATATAGGATGCTCGACACAGTCGAAAAGCCCGCGGGGTCCGCAGGCGCAAATGACGCTACGCATTTCGATGTTTTGATCGTTGGCGCAGGCATTTCCGGCATCGGATCTGCGCATCATTTGCAAGACCAGTGCCCCGGCAAGACCTATGCGATTCTCGAATCGAAAGACACGTTTGGCGGCACCTGGGAGACGCATAAATATCCCGGCGTGCGCTCTGACTCCGATCTTTACACCTTTGGTTATCGCTTCAAGCCCTGGGTTGGAGCGCCAATCGCCTCGGCCGAAGAAATTCTGAAATATATGGGCGAAGTGATCGAGGAAGGCGGCATTGGCCAGCACATCCGCTACGGCCACACCATCACGCATTGCGGCTTCTCGCGCGATACCAATCTCTGGACGGTGGAAGCCATCAGCAAGGCCGATGGCAAGACGCACGTCTTCACCTGCAACTTCCTGTGGATGTGCCAGGGCTATTATAATCATGAGACGCCCTACATCCCCGACTGGAAGGGCGTTTCCGACTATAAGGGGCGTTTCCTCCACGCCATGAAGTGGACGCCCGATATTGATGTGACGGGCAAGAAAGTGCTCGTCATCGGTTCGGGGGCGACGGCGGCGACCGTCATTCCGGCGATGGCGGGCAAGGCCTCGCTCGTGACGATGCTTCAGCGTTCGCCCACCTATTTCTTCTGCAGCCCCAATCAGAACGAACTGGCAGACCGTTTGCGGCAGATTGGCGTCGATGAGCCGACCATCCACCGCATCGTGCGGCTGCAAATCCTCTACGATCAGGATGTGATGACGCAGCGTTGCATCGACGAGCCGGATACCGTGTTTGAAGAATTGAAGATGCTCATTCGCTCCTATGCGGGTGACGACTTCCAGTTCGAGCCGCATTTCACGCCCAAATATCGCCCGTGGCAGCAGCGCCTTGCCTTCTGCCCCGATGGCGACATCTTCCAGGCCGCCGCCAAGGGGCAGGTTGCGGTTGTGACCGACGAGATTGAACGCTTCACCGAAAAGGGTGTGCTCACCAAATCGGGTCAGGAAATCGAAGCCGACATCATCATGGCGGCAACCGGCTTCAAGCTTTCGGTGCTGGGCGACATTCCCTTTGAGGTTGATGGCAAGCAGATCGATTGGGCGGAAACGGTCAATTATCGCGGCATGATGTTTACCGGCGTGCCCAATATGCTGTGGGTGTTTGGCTATTTCCGGGCGAGCTGGACGCTGCGTGTCGACCTGTTGGGTGATTTCGTGACGCGCCTGCTCAACCATATGGACAAGAAGGGCGTCCACCGTGTCGAGTTGGCGCTGCGACCCGAAGACAAGGATATGCCGATCCTGCCGTGGATTGAGGGCGATAATTTCAATCCGGGCTATCTGATGCGCGACATCCACAAGATGCCGCGTCGTGGCGACAAGCCTGAATGGCGTCACAATCAGGATTACTGGAAGGAAAAGGAAGAAATTCCGACGATCAATCTCGACGGGGCAGAATTTAACTATTCCTGACAAGGGGGGCGCTTCGCCTCGCCGGTTTCATACCGGCGAGGCGGGCATCGCCACATCAGCTCGCGCGGTTCTTCCACCAGCCAACGGTGGCGGGCATATCGCTTGAGACCTTGCCGGGAAAATCAGGCGCGCGCTTTTCAAGGAAGGCGGAAACCCCCTCATGCACATCGGGCGTCTTGCCGAGCGCGATGTTGAGCGTTGCATCAATGCCGAGCGCGCCTGAGGCATCGGCATCATTCACAAAATTCCAAAGCATCCGACGCGTTAGCGCGACGGCTACGGGCGATGTGTTGGCGGCAATCTCCAGCGCCAGCGTGCGCGCGCGGTGTTCCAGCTCTTCTGCCGGGCAGATTTCAGAGACGAGCCCCTTGGCCAGCGCCTCACTCGCCGGAAAAAGCGCGCCCGTCAGGCACCAGCGCAGCGCCTGTGACAGCCCCACGATCTGCGGCAGATACCAGGCCGAGCCGGCTTCGGGCACCAGCCCGCGCCGCGCGAAGACGAATCCGAACTTCGCCGTATCGGCGGCGATGCGGATGTCACACGGCAGGGTGAGCGTCAGCCCGACGCCTGCGGCGGACCCGTTGAACGCAACGATGGAAGGCTTGCGGCAATTGGCGATGGCGGAAATAAAGTCGCTGTCGCGGCCTGAGCTGCGCCCGCCAAAATTCTTCGCGCCTTCCCCGCTTTCTGTATCAAAGCTGCCAGCGCCTGCCGACACGTCAGCACCAGCGCAGAACACGCGGCCTTTGGCGGTGAGAATGACGACGCGAATGGCGTCATCGGCATCGGCCTGGTGGAAGGCGGCGGCAAGCTCTGCCCCCATTTGCGCCGTATAGGCGTTCATCGCTTCATGCCGATCGAGCACGACCCACAGGATCGGTCCTTCGGCATGAACGTGCATGGTTTCAAACGCCATCGGCACTTCTCTCCCTGATTGCCGGCGCGGTTGGCCCGCGCGCGGCAGTCAGAGTGCGGATTTCGCCGAAGATTTCAAGCCGGGCTTAAGCCGCGACCGGCAGCAGGTGCTTTTCGCCCGCGATGCGCATCATCGCCTTTTGTAGCTTTTCAAACGCGCGCACCTCGATCTGGCGGACGCGCTCGCGCGACACGCCGAACTCCTGGCTCAGCTCTTCCAGCGTGCGGGGGTCTTCCACCAGACGGCGTTCGGTAAGGATCTGCTTTTCGCGGTCGGTCAGTCCTTCCATCGCCTCGATGAGCAATGCGTGGCGCTGCACGCGCTCCTGCGCATCGGCGACGATTTCGTCCTGCAACGGACCGTCGTCCATCAGCGTGTCCTGCCACTGCCCCTCGCCATCCTCGTTGAAGGAGACGTTGAGCGAGGTATCACCCCCGCCGAGCATACGGCGGTTCATGCTGATGACTTCTTCCTCGGTCACGCCAAGGTCGGTCGCGATCTTGCGCACGTCTTCGGGCCGCAGATCACCATCCTCATAGGCGTCGAGGTTTTTCTTCATCCGGCGCAGGTTGAAGAACAGCTTTTTCTGCGCCGCCGTCGTGCCGAGTTTCACTAGGCTCCACGAGCGCAGGATGAATTCCTGGATCGAGGCCTTGATCCACCACATGGCATAGGTGGCGAGGCGGAAGCCCCGATCAGGCTCGAATTTCTTCACGCCCTGCATCAGCCCGATATTGCCTTCGGAGATGAGTTCGCTCACCGGCAGGCCATAGCCACGATAGCCCATGGCGATCTTCGCCACGAGGCGCAGGTGGGACGTCACGAGCTTGGCGGCCGCTTCGGGGTCCTGATGTTCCTCGAAGCGCTTGGCCAGCATATATTCCTCTTCCGCCGTCAGGATCGGGAATTTCTTGATTTCGGCCAGATAGCGGTTGAGCCCTTCCTCGCTGTTGAGCGCAGGAATGGTTCCCGGTGCCTTTGATTTTACAGCCAGCGATTTGCCGGTCATCTTGATCTCCCTGTCCGCGACTCCCTCCTCAAGCAGAGTCGCTTCAGACTGGTCGGCTATACCCGAAGGCAGCTTAACAGTCGCTGCATATCAGATGGGAGCGGACTCTCGAAAGTTAAAGACCCCTCCGTAATGGGGTGGACAAACCCCAATCGGGCGGCGTGCAGCGCCTGCCGCTCAAAGTCTAAACGCTTCAACACCTCCCTATGTTCCGGGCGGCTGCGCCCGTAAACCGGATCGCCCAGCAGCGGATGGCCGATGGACGCCATATGGACGCGCACCTGATGCGTGCGTCCCGTCTCCAGCCGACATTCGACAAGTGCGGCACTCCGCTTGAGCGGTTCGACGAGTGTCCAGTGCGTTACGGCCCGTTTTCCGCGGCCTTCGCCGACGATGGCGACCTTTTTGCGGTTTACGGCAGAACGTGCCAGCGGCGCGTCGATTGTGCCTGCACCCGTTTTGGGCTGGCCTGCTACAATGGCAAAATAGCGCCGGTCGATGCTGTGTTTGGCGAATTGCGCGGCCAGCCCCTCATGCGCACGGTCGGTCTTGGCGACGACCAGCAGCCCCGATGTATCCTTGTCGATCCGGTGAACGATGCCGGGGCGCGCCACCCCGCCAATGCCCGACAAACGCCCCGCGCAATGGTGGAGCAGCGCGTTGACCATCGTTCCGTCGAAATTGCCTGCGGCGGGGGGAACGACCATGCCCGCAGGCTTATCGACCACCAGAAGATGGTCGTCCTCAAACACGATCTTGAGCGGAATATCCTGTGCTTCGTTGTGCGCGGGGCGCGGCGCAGGGACTTGAACGCGGTAGATCGTGCCGGGTTTTGCCTTGACGGCGGGATCACGCGCGAGGCCCGCCGATGTTTCCACCTTGCCCGCAGAAATCAGGTTTTTCAGCCGCTCGCGCGAATATTTGGGCAGCAGCGCGGCGAGCGCACGGTCAATCCTCCACCCCTCCATCTCGTCGGGGATTGTCGCCTCTTCTTGGATTGCGCCGTCGCTCATGCGATAGCCTTGGCGCCATGATGCTCTGGATTTCAAGCGAATTGCTCGCGCGCCTTGCGGCGCTTGCTGCCGCTTCGCCGGAGGCCGAGGTGTGCGGGCTGCTTTTGGGGCGGGGAAATGAGGTGGAGGCGATCCTGCCGGCCGCCAATGTCGCCGCCATGCCTGCGATGCATTTCGAGGTTGATCCCGCCGCCCTCATCGGCGCGCATCGCGCATCGCGCGAAGGCGGGCCACAGGTCATCGGCTGCTATCATAGCCACCCCAATGGCCGCGCGGAACCTTCAGCCGAAGATGCCGCCCAAGCGTCACCCGATGGTCAGTTCTGGATCATTGTGGCACAGGGGAGCGCAAGTTGCTGGAAATCTTTGCCAAAGGGCGCCCGGCATGGCCGATTTGATCCTGTTGCGCTTGCCACGCCCGGTGGCCTTCGCCAAAGACCCGGACAACGCCCAAAAGGGCTTTGAGGTGAGAAAATGACCGTTGATGCCGTCGAATTTGCAAGCCTGCTCTGCTCGCGCCTGTGCCATGACCTGCTGAGCCCGGTGGGTGCGCTCAACAACGGTATTGAGCTGCTTGCCGATGAGACCGATCCGCAGATGCGCCAGCAATGTCTTGACCTTTTGTCAGACAGTGCGCGGACCACCGCCAACAAACTCAAATTCTTCCGCCTTGCCTTTGGTGCAGCGGGCGGCTTTGACGACCAGGTCGATGCGCGCGAGGCGCAGATTGCGATCGAAGGCCTGTTTTCCACCAACAAGCGGATCGAGCTTGGTTGGATGGTGGCGGAACCCACGCTCTCCAAGGCGGCGATCAAGGTGCTACTCAATCTCGTGATGATCGCGGGCGACACGCTGGTGCGTGGCGGTCGGCTCGATGTCGGCGCTGAAGTGCATCTGGGTCGAACCGAAATCGCGGTGCGGGCAACTGGCGACCGGCTGATCCTTGACGACACGATCCGCGCGACGCTTTCCGGCAATACCGCACCCGCTGATCTTGCCCCTCGCGTGGCGGCCGCATGGATGGCACACAGCATTGCGCAGCAGGCGGGCGGCAATATTCAGGTGTCTGAGCCGGACCAGCCGTTCCTGCTATTTGGCGCAACGCTGGGTGTGTAACATACTGATAACAGTAAATTAACCGCATTCCGCTAGGGCGACGCCTTGAATGGGGCGGTTTCCCGATGAGCGATTTGTTCGGTGATTTTGTGGCGGATGTGCGTGACGGCTATGAGCGCGCCGCCCCTCAGCTTGCCCGCTGGGTGGAAGACCCAAGTGACCGCGCGGCGCTTGATGCCATATTCCGCTTCGTCCACACGGTGCGCGGCAATGCGGGTTTTCTTGATCTCGAACGTTTTGAGCGGCTGTGCGACGGGGCAGAGCGCGGGCTGGCCGATGTCCGCGATGACAAGCGCCGGGCGGACGCCGATTTTGTGGCGGGACTTTCTGCGATCATCATCCGTCTGGGGGAGCTTGCCGACGCGGTTGAAGCGGGCGTTGGCCTGCCCGACAAGGATGAGCCTGCACTGGTGCGCGCGCTTGGCTACACGCCCATTGAGCGCCGACCGGATGACAAGCCGGGTGCAGAGCCCGTGCAGCGGCGGATGCGCACCGTG
This sequence comes from uncultured Sphingomonadaceae bacterium, assembly GCA_937873035.1. Lineage (GTDB taxonomy): Bacteria > Pseudomonadota > Alphaproteobacteria > Sphingomonadales > Sphingomonadaceae > Aquisediminimonas. The sequence goes on from CALMVA010000044.1 coordinate 10,238, forward strand.
CGCATCCCCACCGAACAGTTTGAAACGCTGGCCGCGAGCATGGAGGAAGTGGAGGCCGGCCAGCGCGAGCTTTTGCAGCTTGTGAGTGAGCTGGAGCCGGGCAGTCCCATCTTGCCGGCAATTTCTGATCTATCTGTGCGTATTTCGGCGATGGCGCGCGCGCTCACCGCCAGCCGCCAGCAGCCCGTGGCCCGGATTTTTGCCGGGCTTGATGCGATGGCGGGCCAACTGGCCCAATCGTGCGGCAAGGCCGTGGAACTGGAGGCGCTGGGCGGCGAGATCATGTTCGATCGTGAGGTGGTGGATGGCCTGCGTGATCCGCTGCTCCATGTGGTGCGCAATGCGCTGGGCCATGGCATTGAAGCGCCGGACGAGCGCCGGGCGGCGGGCAAGGCCGCGGCCGGGCGCATCCGGGTGCGCGCGCAGCTTGCGGGGGATGATCTTGTCATCACCATCGCCGATGACGGACGCGGGGCCGATCGGGCAGCGCTCGACGTCGCGGCGCGGCGGAAGGGCATCGAGGGCGGATCGCTGGACGATCTGCTCGTCAGGCCCGGCATCAGCACGGCAAAATCCGTCACGCCCTTGTCGGGGCATGGCGTCGGGCTGGATGCGGTTGCGCGGCGGATGGCGCTGCTTGATGGCAGCGTCGCTTTCCACTCGCTGCCCGGTGAGGGGATGATCGTCACCTTGCGCGCACCCACGCGCGGGCGGGCGGGCACCGAGACGGTTCATGTCGCCTAGCGCGCTCATCGTCGATGACAGCCGCCTTGTGCGGGCGATCGTGCGGAATATGCTGGAGCCGCTGGGCTTTGCGATCTGCGAGGCAGAATGTGGGCGCGAGGCGCTGTTGCGGTGCGAGGCGATGATGCCCGCGCTCATCGTGCTTGATTGGTGGATGGATGATATGAACGGGCCGGAAGTCGCCCGCGCCATCCGTGCGCGCGACGGAGGCAGCCAGCCCAAGATATTGCTCTGCTCCACCGAAACCCGCGTGGGAGAGATCCGCACCGCGATGCGTTCCGGCATCGACAGCTATCTGCTCAAGCCCTTCAACAAGGCAAAGCTTGCGCATCGGCTGCACAGATTTGGCTTCCTGTAACTCCCGCCTTATGGGGGGAGGATGATCGTGCACCAGCAGAACAGCTTCGGGGCTTATGACGTGATGGTCGCAATTGCGATGAACGTCATGTGGGGGCTGAACCTCATCGCGGTGAAGATGGGCGTTGATCTGATCGAGCCGCTGACAGCGGCCTGGCTGCGGCAGCTTATGGTGCTTGTCATCTGCCTGCCCGCGCTGCGCATCATCGACGGAAAAATGCGCGAATTGCTGGCGCTGGGCGTCCTTTCGGGTGCGGCCTTTTACATCGTCGTCAACATCTCGATGGCCGTTTCCACAAATGTCAGCGCGCTGGCGATTGCGGGCCAACTTGGCGCGCCCTTTTCGCTTATCCTCGCCATCATCTTCCTTGGCGAGCGCGTGCACAAATATCGGATTGCGGGCATGGCGCTCGCCTTTTCGGGGGTCGTGATGCTGGTGTTTGATCCGCACGCCATCGACGAGCGGCTTGGCCTTGCATTGACGGCGGTCGCCAGCTTCTTCTGGGCGATCTGCTCGCTCATCCAGCGGCGGCTTGTCGGCGTGCCGGTGCTGACGATCTACGCCTGGGTGGGCGTTATGGGCACGCTTATTCTGGGGCCCATTGCCTTTGCGGTTGAGCCGGAAGCCTTTGCGCGCATCCCGCATCTGCCGCTCTCCACCTTTGGCTGGGTGCTGTTTTCAGCACTTGGTTCAACGGTGATCGGGCAGGGCGCGATGAGCATCCTCTTGCAGCGCCATCCGGTCAGCACGGTGGTTCCGCTGACGCTGCCCACGCCCGTCATTTCGGTCATCGCCGCCTCCTTCTGGTTCGGCACCCGCTTGACACCCGTGATGATCGCGGGCGGAATGGTCGTGCTGATGGGCGTTGCGATTGTGACGCTCAGGACAGCCAGGGCCAATGAGGAGCGCGCGCACTAATATGCAACTGATCGACACGCCATCGCCCAATTTCGATGCGCGCGCGCTGCCAGTGTCGATGGTCGTCCTCCATTACACCGGCATGGTTGATGCGGCGTCTGCGATCGATCGGCTGGCGGACCCGGAGGCAAAGGTTTCGGCGCATTATGTCGTTGCAGAAGACGGGCAGGTCATCCGCATGGTCGCCGAAGAGCAGCGCGCATGGCACGCGGGCCGATCCTGGTGGCGCGGCGTGACCGACATCAATTCGGCGAGCATCGGCATCGAAATCGTCAATCCGGGGCATGAGTTCGGCTATCGGCCCTTTCCCGAAGCGCAGGTCGATGCCGTTATCGAGCTGCTGGGCGGCATTGTGCAGCGCCATGGCATCACGCGTGGCAATGTGGTTGGCCACAGCGATGTGGCGCCGGCGCGCAAGGAAGATCCGGGCGAGCTGTTTCCCTGGTATCGCCTCGCAAGGCTCCGCCTGGCGTTGCCGCGCCCCAACCGCAACCTCATGGACCCGCATTGGTCCGATGCCGGGTTTCTGCTGGCGCTCGAACGCTTCGGCTATGATGTGACCGATGGTGTCGCGGCCATCCGCGCCTTTCAGCGTCGCTTCCGGCCCGAAATGATCGACGGGATCATCGATGGCGAATGTCGCGCAATCTTGCTTGCCTTGCTGCTGCCCAAGCCTACAGGCGATTGACACAAACATCGTCAAAACAAGAGAGGATTGCCCCTATGCGCCGTGCCGCCATCGTTTCGCCCATCCGCACTGCTGTTGGCAAATATATGGGGGCGCTCTCGAACATCCCGGCGGGTGATCTTGGCGCTGTTGCGCTGCGCGCGCTTATCGAGCGGACGAAGATTGATCCCGCGCGCGTCGACGATGTGATTTTTGCGCAGGGCTATCCCAATGGCGAAGCGCCGTGCATCGCGCGCTGGTCGCTGCTGCGGGCGGACTTCCCGATTTCGGTGCCGGGCTATTCGCTTGATCGCCGCTGCGGATCGGGGCTTCAGGCGATCATCGATGCCGCGATGATGATCCAGACGGGCGTTGCCGATGTTGTGATCGCAGGCGGCTGCGAGAGTATGTCGAACGTCGAATATTATTCGACCGATATGCGTAAAGGCGCCCGCGCCGGCTCGGTGACGATGCATGATCGTCTTGCCCGTGGCCGCGTGATGTCGCAGCCCATTGAACGCTTTGGCGTCATCAGCGGCATGATCGAAACCGCGGAGAACCTTGCCAAAGATTACGGCATCACCCGCGAAGAGTGTGACGAATATGCCGTGATGAGCCACCAGCGCGCGACCGCCGCCTGGGCCGAAGGCAAGTTTGATGATGAACTCATCCCCGTTGAGATTCCGCAGAAGAAAGGCGACCCCATCGTCTTTGCAAAGGATGAAGGCTTCCGCCACGATGCGACGCTGGACTCGCTCGGCAAGCTGCGCCCCATTGAGGGCGGCGTTGTGACGGCGGGCAATGCGAGCCAGCAGAATGACGCGGCGGCGGCCTGCCTGATCGTCGCGGAAGACAAGCTGGCCGAACTGGGGCTGGAGCCGATGGGCTGGTTCCACAGCTGGGCCGCAGCAGGGTGCGATCCGTCGCGCATGGGGATTGGCCCGGTGCCCGCGGTTGAGCGCCTGTTTGCGCGCACCGGGCTTGGCTGGGACGATATTGATCTTGTGGAACTGAACGAAGCCTTTGCGCCGCAGGTGCTCGCTTGCCTCAAGGGCTGGGGCTGGGATGATCGCAGCCGCCTCAACGTCAATGGCTCTGGCATTTCGCTCGGCCACCCGATTGGCGCGACGGGCGGGCGTATCCTCGCCAATCTGCTGCGCGAACTCCATCGCCGCAATGGCCGCTTCGGGCTGGAGACGATGTGCATCGGCGGCGGGCAGGGGATTGCGGCGGTGTTCGAGCGCGCCTGACGCCTGCACAATCCTATTTCGCTTTCCTACAGCCCCGTTGTCACGCCATGGCCGTGTCTGGCGAGAGGCAATCGAATGGAGGCGGACCGATGGACTTTGCGATTGAACAGCGCGCGCGGGACTATTGGTGCAGCGTCGATGGTGGCGAGCCGTGGTTCGTCGGGCGGCGCGTCGCCTTTCAGGGGCGGGTGGGCCTCAGCAATGTCTTTGCAGGATCGCCGCTGCGCGACCTGACCTATAAGGCCACAAATTACGTGCCCGATGTCGGCATCTGGGCACAGATCATCGCGCCCACCATCGGGTGTGAAGGGGGCAGCTTTCTGGCGGTCAACAGCTATGATCGCGCGGCTTTTTCCTTCGGCATCGGCCAGTTTGCAGCGCACGTGCCCAATGGTGATTTCGTCCGCTGGATGCGGGCGCTGGTCGCCCGGCCTGATGCGGCCATGCACCTGCCGGGATTGACCTTCGCCGCTGGCCGCGTGGCGCGCATGATGCCGCAGGGGACGCCCCAGCCGCTCGAAACGAATGAGAGCACGCAGGCGCTGATGGCGTTTCTCAATCCACATCCCGATGCGGTCGATGAGGAAGAGGTGATGATGGCCGCGCGGCTGATGCACTGGGCGGCGTCGTCGCGCTCGGCGCGAATGGCGCAAATTCACCAGATGATTGCAAGTTTTCGCGCCAGCCTGATGCGCGCCGATGCACGCGGGCTGATCGACGGCAAAACGGCGGCCTGCTGCTGCGTCATCGCGGACCTGCTCCACCATGGCCGCGGCGGCACGGGCATATGGGGCCGTGTTGCCGAAGCCTTGGCCGCAACCGATGCGCTGTCTGCACTGCTTGAAATAGGCGCGTCGCACTGGGAGGCGCGCGTGAAAACGCTTGGCGCGGCAATCCGGGCGGAGCCGCTGCTCACCACGCGCCGCTGGTCGTCTGCACGAAAGGCTTTTGGGTAGGTAAAGGGCCTCAATCCGTTCATCCGCGCAAGCTAACCCCAAAATAGGCTAGGCAAGGCGGGGCGTGCTTTTGTTCAACGCGATAGCCGTGAGATTTGCGGATTGCCGGTTATGTCAACGCAGGCAGGCCTTTCAACGGCCCGGATGGGGAGACCCCAGCCTTCGCTGGGGTGACGATATATGGAGGCTGGGCGCCACCCGCCCGTCATGCCGGGGTAGGCAGGCTTTTCAACGGCCCGGATGGGAGACCCCGGTCTTCGCTGGGGTGACGATATATGGAGGCTGGGCGCCACCCGCCCGTCATGCCGGG
>CALMVA010000045.1 GCA_937873035.1 uncultured Sphingomonadaceae bacterium
GCGGCGGGCCTGCTCGTCTATGCGCAAAGGCAGGCGGCGGGAGTGTTGCGGTAGGGGGTGCATTGGACGCTGGATTTGATTTCGACTTGACCCTATGGATCTGACATCTAAGATCCTGATTTGTTCCAGCTCAAGTTGAGGCCCGCTCCCATGTTAGATCCCTGTCTTCCTGCTTCGCCAAGTGCGGACTTGATTGCTACGGCAAAAGGCAGTGCGTTCGGCACGATACTCGCCGACCCACCGTGGCAGTTTCAGAATCGAACCGGTAAGGTCGCACCGGAGCACAAGCGTTTGAATCGTTATGGAACGATGACGCTGGACGATATTTGCTCTTTGCCTGTTGCAGACATTGCCGCTGATCCATCACACCTCTACCTTTGGGTGCCCAATGCCCTTTTGCCGGAAGGTCTCAAAGTGATGGAGGCATGGGGGTTTCGCTATATTTCTAATATTGTTTGGCACAAGGTTCGTAAGGATGGCGGATCGGATGGCCGCGGTGTAGGCTTTTACTTTCGCAACGTGACTGAACTTTTGTTGTTTGGTGTGCGCGGAAAGAGCGCTCGGACTCTTCCGCCGGGCAGAAGTCAAGTCAATCTGATGGCAACACGCAAGCGCGAGCATAGCCGGAAGCCTGACGAGCAATATCAGATTATTGAGGATTGCAGTTGGGGGCCGCGCATCGAACTGTTTAGTCGAGGTGCGCGTAAGGGATGGACCGTTTGGGGTAATCAGGCTGATGAAAGCTACGCTCCCGACTGGAGCACCTATGCTTATAACAGCGGGCTTATCGCCGCAGAATAAACTTGCTCATGCCTCTGCATCTTCGTCCGGCGATATGACGCCCATTTCTTGCAATGTTTGCTCCGTCGGTGGACCATCATCTACATAAAGTTCTGGCGTGATGGCGAATGTCAAAACCGGGCAACCGCCACCCCCGCCTCCATCAAGGCGCGGCCACAGCTTTTCATGATGCGTCGTGGAGTTGCCGTAGGACTTCCCCTTTCCGAGCGAATTGAAAATCCCCTGAAGTTCGCTGGCGCGGGTAACAATGACACCCACATCAATCGCGCCGAGGTCGAATAGCAGCCGAAAGTTGTTGAGATCGCGGTCGAAGAACGGATCTTTGTTGTTCCATTCAAGTTCCAGCGCCACGCGTCCTTTGAAACAATCTACCTTGTGAGTGGGGCTCTCCCGAATGACGCCATCAATGCTGATTGAAGTTGAAAATTTCTTTTCCTCCCATCCAAGTGCATAGAAGCGGCTGTCGATGCCTTTGGAAATCGGCGAACGGTTCTTCCCCGCGGCCTGAACATGGGACCTGAAAAGGCGAAAACTTCCCAATATATCGAGCATCTCGGCCCATTCTTCAGGGCAGGCGGTAGAAAGAACACCAGCGGCATTGCGCCACTCCTTGACGTGATACAGTTTTCGGAGGCCTTCTGGAACGAGATGTATTGTCGACATAACTCATTGGATAGATGACCTGCTCTGTAGCGCAATAGAAAAGAATTTCTGTTGACCTACCGCCCGAATTTCCGCTGCACTTTCCCAAACCGCGTCTTTCTTGTGCCGGGTTTGCCTTCATTGCTGCGGCCCATGAGCGGGGCCTTGTGTTCGTCTGCGGGCAGGCCGAGTTCGGTGGCTTCGAGCGCGCGGATTTCGTCGCGCAGGCGGCCGGCTTCTTCAAATTCGAGATCGGCGGCGGCGGCGCGCATCTTCTTTTCCAGCTCTTCGATATAGGCCCGCAGATTATGGCCCACCATGTGTTGCGGCCCGTCCTCAATCTCGACTGTGACCTGATCCTTTGACGCCACGTGCGCGATGATGTCGCCAATGGCGCGCTTGATCGTTTCGGGCGTGATGCCGTGCGCTTCGTTATAGGCGAGCTGTTTGGCGCGACGGCGGTCGGTTTCGGCAATCGCGCGCTCCATGCTGCCCGTCATCCGGTCGGCATAAAGGATCACGCGGCCATCCACGTTGCGCGCGGCGCGGCCGATGGTCTGGATAAGCGAGGTTTCGGAGCGCAAGAAGCCCTCCTTGTCGGCATCAAGGATCGTGACCAGCCCGCATTCGGGAATGTCGAGGCCTTCGCGCAGCAGGTTGATGCCCACCAGCACATCATACACGCCCAGACGCAGGTCGCGGATCAGCTCTATGCGTTCGAGCGTCTCGACATCGGAGTGCATATAGCGGACCTTGAGTCCGGCTTCGTGCATGAACTCGGTCAGGTCTTCGGCCATGCGCTTGGTGAGCGTCGTCACCAGCGTGCGATAGCCTGCTTCCGCTGTCTTGCGGCACTCGTTGATGCAGTCCTGCACCTGATCTTCGGTGGGGCGGATTTCAACGGGCGGGTCGATGAGCCCCGTTGGGCGGATGACCTGTTCCACAAAGGCGCCGCCCGTCTGCTCCATTTCCCATGAGCCGGGGGTGGCCGAAACATAGGTCGTCTGCGGGCGCATCGCCTGCCACTCGTTGAAGCGCAACGGGCGATTGTCGATACAGCTCGGCAGGCGGAAGCCATATTCCGCCAGCGTCAGCTTTCGCCTGTGGTCCCCGCGCGCCATGCCGTTGACCTGCCCGATGGTGACATGGCTTTCATCGACAAAGAGCAGCGCATTGTCGGGCAGATATTCAAACAGCGTTGGCGGCGGCTCACCCGGCAGGCGGCCGGTGAGGAAGCGGCTGTAGTTCTCGATGCCCGCACAACTTCCCGTCGCCGCGATCATCTCCAGATCAAAATTGGTGCGCTGTTCCAACCGCTGCGCTTCGAGCAGCTTGCCTTCGGCCACCAGCTCCTTCAGCCGCTCCTGAAGCTCAAACTTGATGGCCTCCATCGCCTGTTTCAGCGTCGGGCCGGGCGTCACATAGTGGCTGTTGGCATAGACGCGCACATAATCGAGGCTGGCGACCTTCTTGCCCGTGAGCGGATCAAATTCGACAATCTCTTCAATTTCGTCACCAAAGAAGCTCACGCGCCATGCGGTGTCTTCATAGTGCGAGGGGAAGATTTCCAGATTATCGCCCTTCACGCGGAAATTGCCGCGCGCAAAAGCTGCGTCGTTGCGCTTATATTGCAGCGAGACGAGCTTGCGGATGATCTCGCGCTGATCGACCGTTTCGCCCTTCTTGATGTCGAAGATCATCGCGGAATAGGTTTCGACCGAGCCGATGCCGTAAAGGCACGAGACAGAGGCGACGATCAGCACGTCATCGCGCTCCAGGAGCGCGCGCGTGGCCGAGTGGCGCATCCGGTCAATCGCCTCGTTTACCGAGCTTTCCTTCTCGATATATGTGTCAGAGCGCGGCACATAGGCTTCGGGCTGGTAATAATCATAATAGCTGACGAAATATTCGACCGCATTGTCGGGAAAGAAGCTCTTGAACTCGCCATAAAGCTGGGCGGCGAGAATCTTGTTGGGCGCAAGGATGAGCGCGGGGCGCTGCACCGCCTCTATGACTTTCGCCATGGTGAAGGTCTTGCCGGAGCCGGTGACGCCCAGCAGCACCTGATCGCGCTCCTCGCTTTTGATGCCCTCCACCAGTTCGGCGATCGCGGCCGGCTGGTCGCCTGAAGGGTCATAATCGGAGACGATCTTGAACGCCTTGCCGCCATCGGACTTGGGGGGGCGGGCCGGGCGGTGCGGCACAAAGGTCTGGCCGGTTTCGGGTTCTTCCAGCGAGGTGCGAATGATGAGGGACATGAAGGGAACGCTAAAGGCTGGGCGGGCTGCTTGCAATGCGGCGTGGTCCGCTGCGCGCGAAGCTAATTGACAACCATGTCAGCAAATGCCAGCATCTCCACTATGGTTGCATCTGTCTTTGCCGATCCGCGCCGTGAAAAACTGCGCTTCCGCCCGTTCAAGGCGCTTGCGCATTTCCGCAAGCTCATTGCGAACAAGGAAGATACCGAGCAGGTCTTTCACATCTCAGAATGTTTGCCAAGCCGCCGCTTCTTGCGTGAAGCACAGGATTTCTGCGCTTCTCCCAAGGGGCGGGCGCTGATGGCGAGCGAGCCTTATCTGCCTGCGATCCTTGATGACCATGATGCACTGCTGGCGCTGCCCGCAGGGTCGGTTGCGCACGCCTATGTTGAGTTCATGCGCCGCGAAGGCCTGTCAGCGGCTGGGCTGGTGGAAGAATCAGAGCGCGCGGGCCGTCCGGTTTATGACGACCAGTTGCAATGGTATGGCAACCGCACGCGCGACACGCATGATCTTGTTCATGTGCTCACCGGCTATGGCCGTGATGCGCTGGGCGAACAGTGCGCGCTCGCTTTCTCCTTCGGGCAGGACCATGGCTGGACGGCGCTGTTCCTTGCCTGGGCGGGGGCGTTTGAAATCAATCGCCGGGTCAAGGTGAAGGCACCTGTGTTCAAGGCGGTCGGTCAGGCGCAGCGGGTGGGCACGGTCGCCGCGCGCATCATGGTGCAGGATATTCGCGCTCTGCTGGCAGAGCCGCTGGAGGCGGCCCGTGCACGGCTCGGTATCGGCCAGCCCGCGGAATATCAGCGCGCGCATCAGGTCTATCGTGCGGGCGGTGTTGATCCCTATAATTTCCTTGCGGCGGTCCCTGCCTGAGCGCGTCCCGGCGCGGCAAACCCCATTGCCATTGGCAGCGGGCACGGCGATTGTGCGCGCATCATGAAGTGCACGTCGGCGTTGCGTGGGGAGAGTTTTGCATGAAGTCGTTGCCGCTGGCGCTTGCGCCTGTCTTACTTCTCGTCGCTTGCGGCAAATCGCCGGGCAATGACACCATCGAGATGAAGAACGCCTCGATTGCCGAGGTGCAGGACGCGACCAAGGAGGTGACCGCGCTCAACCCCGGCGCATGGAGCATGACAAGCGAGATCGTGAATGTCGAACTCCCCACCATTGCCGGGCAAGACCCGCAAATGGCCGAGGCAATGATCGGCTCAATGAAAGGCCGCAAGACGACAACCGATAGCTGCCTGATGCCTGAGCAGGCCAAAAGCCCCAATGCGGCGCTGATTGGCGGCAAGGATGGCGGCCAGTGCAGCTTTGAGAGCTTCTCACTCTCGCATGGCACACTCGACTCGGTGATGAGCTGCCATCAGCCGGGCGAGGAGGCGCGCATGGTCATCGTCACGCACGGCACCTATTCAGGCGATGAAGTTGCGCTCGATGCTGTGATGCGCGTGGATAGCGCCGAGAGCGGAGAAAAGGCCCGGAAGGGCGAGACGGGTGACAAGGCAGAGGCCGCGCAGACGCTGCGGCTCCATGCCCGCATCACCGGCAAGCGCACTGGCGCCTGCGAACCGCCGCAAAAGACGAAAACGGGAGACAACAAATGAGCGACCAGCATATCGATCCCACACGCGCCGCATTTGATCTCTTCAAATCGCTGCCGCGCGATACGCCGATCAATATGCTCAACCTTGTGCGCTATCGTGATCTTGCGGCCTATCCAGACGGGCATGAGCACGCTGGGAAAGGCTGGACCGGGGCGCGGGCCTATGAAGAATATGGCACGGCGAGCGCACCGATTTTTGAGCGTGTGGGCGGGCACATCGTCTGGCGCGGGCGTTTTGAGGCCCTGCTCACCGGCCCGGCGGATGAGCAATGGGATGCGGCGTTTATCGCGGCCTACCCCGATGCGGGCGCTTTCCTCGCGATGGTGACGGATGCCGATTACAAGCTGGCGGTCGTCAACCGTCAGGCGGCCGTGGAAACGAGCCGCCTCATCCGCTTTGCGCCGCTCGCCATCGAAGGCGTGAAATTCGCCTGAGGGTTTGCACCAAACCCCAAATCCCGCTCGCCCTGAGCCTGTCGGGGCCGAAGGCGACCGTAGGTCAACGGCTGCCCTTCTTCTGTTCACGGAACGCGATGCACAGGCGAAGGACGGCGCTTCGACAAGCTCAGCGCAAACGGAGGGTGGTGAGAGCTGCCTTCGAGCTTTCGCTGGCACGACGGGGAATGGGCGCGCGCAGGTCACCCCCTTGGCGTCACCCCCTTGGCGTCACCCCAGCGAAGGCTGGGGTCTCGTGGGTCTGGCACGTGAGATGCCAGCCTGCGCTGGCATGACGGCTTTCGGGGCCTTGGCTGCGCTCAGGCGTTCATCAGATTTGGCAGAAAGCCTTCATGCGCGGTGCGCAGCGTGGCGAGCGCTACGCCTGCCACAGTGCTGCCGCCCGTCGTGCCGATGCGGACAGCGCCGGGGATGGATGCGGTAGCGTCGGTGGTGACGATGTAGCGCGCTTGATCTTCACCAAAGGCCTGTGCGGTGGTGAGCGGATCGAGCGTCGCGCCAATGCCGCCTGCGAGTGCCATTTCCGCAACTGCAACAATCAGCCCGCCATCGGCAATGTCGTGAACGGCGGTTGCCGTGCCAGCTGCGATCAGCGCGCGGGCGGGCTCGGCCTTTTTTCGTTCCCCTGCAAGGACGGGGTGCGGGGCCTCCCCCGCCTCGCGGGCCTCAAGCCAGTCGGGCCGCCACTGGGTGGGTTCGGCCACGCGCTGGTACAGCAGCTCACCGGCCAGTTGCGCCTGCTCGCCATAGCCCCAGACCACGGCGCCGCATTCGGCGAAGTCGGCGGCCG
>CALMVA010000046.1 GCA_937873035.1 uncultured Sphingomonadaceae bacterium
CGACGGCATCATTGCGTATCTGGATTCGATCAAGGCGCGCGATCCGGCTCCGCGCACCCGCTGGGAGATACTCACCTATCCCGGTGTCTGGGCGCTTGGCTTCCACCGCGCGGCGCATTGGCTGTTTGAGGCAGACTTGTATTTCCTTGCGCGGCTGGTGAACCATATGTCGCGCTTCCTGACAGCCATCGACATCCATCCGGGCGCGAAAATCGGGCGTAATTTCTTTATCGACCATGGCTTTGTCGTCATTGGCGAAACCGCGGAAATCGGGGATAACGTTACCATCTATCAGGGGGCCACGCTGGGCGGGACCAACCCGACCAATGGTGAGGCGGGCAAGCGCCACCCGACGATTGAGGATGATGCGATCATCAGCCTTGGTGCCGCTGTTCTCGGCCCGATCACGGTTGGCAAGCGCGCGCGCATCGCCGCCAATGCCGTCGTCACCAAGGATGTGCCCGAAGGGGCGACGATGGTCGGCATCCCGGCGCGTCCGCTGCTGGTGGATGCGGCAGAATATCAAAAGCCCTTCATGCCTTATGGCACGCCGTGCAGCGAACGGTTCGATCCCGCGACGCAGCAGCTTGAAATTCTCAAATGCGAAGTCGAGCAGCTTCAAAAACGGATTGCCGAGCTTGTTGAGGCGAAGGACGAAAAGGCGCGGAGGAACCGGGCCTGATGGGCACCGTTTCGCCGTTTCCGGCAATGGGCGGCAATCAGGTGTCTTTTGATCGTGCGGAATTGACGCGTATTCTTGATTTATACGGTCGCATGGTGGCGGCCGGCCATTGGCGGGACTATGCGATGGACATGGGGCGAGATGCCGCCATTTTCAGCGCCTATCGCCGCGCTGCCGAGCGGCCGGAGTTCCGCATTGAAAAGCGCCCCGCCTTGCGCAACCGGCAAGGGCAATGGGCGCTGATTGGAGAACATGGTGTCGTTCTCCGGCGCGGGCACGAGCTTGGGCCCGTGCTCGCGCCGGTGGAACGGCGGCTTATGAAGCTGGTCGCAGATTGATCGTCTGGAGAACCGGCAGGCGGTTCTGAATCCCTTCGGGCAGCTGCCGCACCAGCATCGCGCGCACATCGTGCCAGAAGGCCGAGAGCAGAAGCAGCGCTGAGCCGATGACGAGCGCGGTGATTGCCACATTGAGGCTGACAGCCCCGAATTCGCGGAACAGCGCGCCCATGGCGGCAAGCACATAGGCAAGCGCCGAGACCATAAGCGCGCGGCGATCGATGATGAGCGCCACGGCGCCGAGCGCCAGATAGATGGCGAGGACGACGCCCGCGAGGCTTGCTGAGGTTTCGCCACGTTCGATACCGAGCATAACGAAGGCCGGGTGGACGATCATGGGGGCAGCCAGCAGGTGCAGCCAGAAGGCGACATCAGACCGGCGCGTGGTGCGCGCACGGTCAGTCATGTCCCAGCGCATGGCCAGCCCAAAGATGGCGAGGCCCGCAATCAGCAGCAACGGATAGATGATCGTGTCGATCTTTGGATAGGCGGCGGCCAGCAGTGCGAGGGCAACGCCTGCACAGGCGGCAGCGCCGGCGGCGATTGTGATCGGCACCATGAAGCGCTTCCAGTGGAGCCACGCCGCACCTGCCGCAATCGCAGCGGACAGGGCAACAAGCGCCATGCCGACCCGGTCATGGTTGCTCACATTGCCGTCAGGCACCAGCAGCGTTGCTGCCGTTGCGAAGGCGCCACCGACAAAGGCGAGCAGAAAGACGATGCTGGGCAGCGCCATGCGGCGTTTGGCGGTGAAATATTCGGCCATCAGCCAGGCCGAGCCAGTGACGAGCGCCGCGCCGATCCACGGCTTTATCTCGCCGCCAGCCCAGGCGCAGCCGACAAAGACAAGGATTGCGGCAATCGCGACGAAAATGTCATTAAACCCCGTGATGAGACGAAATTGCTCTTCATCGACGATGGGGGATGATCGCAGTGCGCCGACATGGTCGCGCAGGGCATTTGCGGCCTCAGGCGTAATCGCCCCGGCGGCAACAGCCGATTCAAGATCGGATTCGCTGTACATTGGGCACTCCTCCCGTTGTGTATGGGAGGGGTAATACACCCGCTGTATTAATATGGCAATACAGCGGGTGTAGGGTTCAGATCAGGCGATCAGTTGCCCTGAAGGCGCTGGATGGCGGCCATCGACTGTTCTGCGCCCGACTGCGGCACGGTTTCACCCGCGCGGTCGGTGATCTGCGCCCAGTGCGCGGCAACTGCTTCAGGCGTGCGCTCGCCCGCGGGAAGCGCCACGCCGCGCGTCATGGTGACGTTGGCGGTGTGGAAGAAGCCGCCACCGGCGCCGACGATCGCGTTCGAGGGGGCATCCTCCGAAACGAGGAAGAGTGCCGCCGGAACGACGTTGACGGGGTCAAACGCCTTGAAGGCTTCTTCGGGCATGATGTCTTCGGTCATGCGCGTGCCGGCGAGCGGGGCCAGCGTGTTGACCTTGATGTTGTTCTTCGCGCCTTCGAGGTAGAGCGACTTGGTGAAGCCCGCGAGGCCCAGCTTGGCAGCGCCATAGTTGGTCTGGCCGAAATTGCCGTAGAGGCCGGTCGACGAGGCGGTCATGAGGATGCGGCCATAATTCTGCTCGCGCATGGTTTCCCATGCAGCCTTGGTGGCATAGGCAGAGCCGAGCAGGTGGACCTTCACGACGAGGTCGAAGTCCGCCATTTCCATCTTGGTGAAGCTCTTGTCACGCAGGATGCCGGCGTTGTTGATGAGGATATGGACGCCGCCCCAGGCTTCCTTTGCCTTGGCGACCATTTCCTGCATCTGTTCAAATTCGGTGACACTGCCGCCGTTCGACATGGCGTCGCCGCCAGCGGCCTTGATTTCTTCGACAACCTTGAGGGCGGCGTCGGAGTGGCCGGTGCCGTCACGCGAGCCGCCGAGATCGTTCACGACGACCTTTGCGCCGCGACGGGCGAGTTCAAGTGCATATTCGCGGCCCAGACCGCCGCCTGCGCCCGTTACGATGGCAACCTTGCCGGAAAAATCGATGGTCATTTCACTGCTCCCTTGAAGCTTGAAGACTGGATGGGCGCTGCTTAGCGCGCACGCCGTGCGTGGCAAGCCCAAGATTCCCGACGCTACGGCAGGGCGTTGCGGGTGGTGGACGATGAAAGAGCGTTAACGATACGCGATTCGATGGATTTTCCCGAATCAGCGCAATATGATTGCCGCTTGTGATGCGTATCAGGGGTGTTTCATGACCGAGAACAAGCAGCCAGAGTCCGGCACGGACCTGTCGCGTCGTCGCGCGTTGCAGCTTGGCGCAGTGGGTGCTGCGACGGTCGTTTCGATCCGCCCCGCGCTGGCGCAGACGGTTGGTTCGGTGTTGAATTGCGAAATCCCGGTTCCGGGGCCGCATGGCACGGGCCAGAGCATCGCGGCTGATGGTTCGCTTGTTCCGCCAGGCACCGCCGGGTCGTTTCCTGCCGCCTACCGCCCCTTTAAGGGGGAAGAAGTGAAGCGGGCGATGCGGGGCAGCACACTGCCCGGCACGAGCTACGAGCAGTCGCAGGCCTATGTGAACTATATCCGCCGCCTGCAGATGGGGCAGAGCGGCTTTACCTGCTACGCATCGCTCCAGATGCCGCGCTGACGCGTGGCGGACATTCTCTTTTCGGCAGATGCAGAGGCGGGCCACAAGATTGTGGATTTTGATGGCCTATGTGCGCTCTACCATCGCCGATCGGGAATGACGCATCTTCTGGCAGAACCTGCGCCGCAAATCATAATGGCGCTGGCGGGCAAGTCGCTTGGCCTTGCGGGGCTACTGGCAGAACTTGGTCTGGACGATAGCGCGGGCAATCGCGCGGCACTTGCCGCGCGGCTTGACGAATTGGGCGAAGCGGGCTTGGTATCGCGCGCATGAAGCGCGTTTTCTCGGTCAAAGTCGGTCCGGTGGCCTTTCGCGTCGGATCGATCTGGTCAGCGCCCGTCGATGCGCTTGAGCGGCTTTATGCGGGCTACCCCAAGCCTGAAGATGGCATCCCCGATTTCACCGTCCGGTTGGAGCCGGAGCGGCCATGGCGGCGCTGGCTGCGGCCTTCGGTCGCCATCCGGGGGGACTATATGCTGCCGGGCGCCGTGCCGGTGTCGCTCGCGCATGGGTTGCTCGCGGCAGAAATGGCGATGAACCTGCAAGTCGCGATGGGGGAGCGCCGCTTCCTGCTGCTCCATGCCTCAAGCGTCGAGCGCGATGGCAAGGTGCTGCTGATGACGGGTGAGTCTGGCTCAGGCAAATCGACGCTGTCGGCGCTGCTCGGCGAAAAGGGCTGGCGCTTCATGGGGGATGAGTTTGCGCTCATCGACCCTGAAACGGGCTTGGCCTTTCCGTTCCCACGTCCGGTGAGCCTCAAGAATGAAGCCGTAGCCGAGATGCAACGCCATGCGGCGGCGGAGCGGTTCGGGCCCGAATTGAAGGGCACGCCCAAAGGCGATCTCCGCCATCTAGCGCCGCCTGAAAGCGCGATTGCGGGCATGGACATTCCGGGCCGTCCGGTGCTGCTGCTCTTCCCCAAATTCGGCCTGCCGCGCGATGTGCGTCCTGTGCCTGAAAGCGAAGTCTTTGTTCGGCTGACGCAAGCCTCGACCAACTATACCGCGCTTGGCGAGCGGGGCTTTGACGCGCTGACATCGCTGGTGAAGGCCGTGCCAGCGCGAGCCATTGACTATCCTGATACCGCGACTGCGCTTGATCTGGTCGAAAGCTTGTGGAGCGAGCTTGCATGAGGGATGCGCGCATCCTGGCATGGATATTGGCAGACCCCGCACGCTCGGCGCAGTTGAAGCCGCACCAGTGGACGGCGACGCTCACCATCGCCCAGGCCGAAAGACTGCTGGGCAGCCTTGCACACGCCCTTGCGGGGTTGCCCATCCCCGATGCGGCAGCCCGCGTGCTGGCGCGTGCACGCCTTGCGGCAGAGGCCGACCGGCGGCAGGCGCTGTGGGAGGCGGAGATGGCGCGCCGTGCACTCGCCCCCCTTGGCGTGCCGGTCATCCTCCTCAAAGGGACGGCTTATGCGGCTGCGGGCATGGACGCGGGGCAGGGGCGGATGATCGGCGATCTCGACATTCTCGTGCCGCGCGACCGGCTTGATGCGGCAGAAGCGGCGCTGCTGGTGGCCGGGTGGGAATGGGTGAAGCCAGATCCGTATGACGATGGCTATTATCGCCAGCATATGCATGAATTGCCGCCGCTCATCCACAAGGGCCGCGACCGGATGATTGATGTGCACCACACAATCCTGCCGCTGACAGCCCGGCAGCGCCCCGATGCGGCGGCGCTGGTTGCGGATGCCGTGGGCCTTGGCGGCGGCCTTGCGGTGCTGTCGCCTGAAGACATGGTGATTCATGCCGCCGCCCATCTGCTGGCTGATGGCGATCTTTCAGGGGGCTTGCGCAACCTGTGGGATATTGACCGGATGTTGCGCGAATTTGGCGAAACAGAGGGCTTCTGGACGCGGCTGCTGGAGCGATCACGCAAGCACGGGCTGACGCTTCATGTCTCTCGCGCGCTGCGGCTGAGCCATCACATCTTTGAAACACCCGTGGACCACTATCTTGCATGGCAGGGGCGACGCGGCGACCTGTTCTACGCAGGCCGTCTGCTTGCGCGCGATGGCTGGGGGGCGGAGACGGCGAAGCTGCTGCGGCAGGCCTTCTACATCCGTTCGCACTGGATCAGGATGCCGCCTGCCGTGCTGGCGCGCCACCTCTTCACCAAATGGCGCAAGGGCTATCAGCCGATCCGCTGAAGCGTGGGGATCAGCTCGTCATAATGGTCGATGATCGCGGTTGCGCCCAGTTCCTCAACGGGCTGGTGGAGGAAGCCGAAGCTGACTGCGACACTGGGGATTCCCGCTGCCGTCGCCGCACTGGTATCGTGAATCGAGTCGCCGATAAAAGCTGCCCGGCCACCGCCGCAGCGCGAGATCATCTCATGGATCGGGTCGGCCATCGGCTTGCTGCGACCCGGCCCCATGGTGTCGCCCCCGATCACGGTCACAAAGCGGCCCAGCATCCCGACATTGCCGAGCAGCTTTACCGCCAGATGCTCAAATTTGTTGGTGACGACCGCCAGCTTCACGCCCGTGGCTGCGAGCGCATCAAGGGCTGCCAACAGTCCGGGGAAGGGCGGGCAATTGCTGCCGAGATGCTCTTCATAATGATTGAGCAAGGCAGGCATCAGCCGCTTCACCTCGGCACGGTCAACCTCGCCATGGGCGGCCAGCGCCATTTCCAGCATATGGCGCGCGCCCATGCCGACGAGTTGCTTGACGGCACCTTCGTCAATCGGCGGGCGGCGTCCGAGCTTGAGCGCATAGTTGAGCGACGACGCCAGTTCATGGCTCGAATCGAGCAACGTGCCGTCGAGGTCAAACCCGACAATGTCGAAGGGAAAATCGCGTGCCATGCCGTGGTCTTGGCGGCACGCTCTGGAAACGGCAAGCATTTGATGGCAAGGCCGCTGCCATGAGCAACGTCGCCGCCATCATCCTTGCCGCGGGCAAGGGCACTCGCATGAAGTCTGATCTCCACAAGGTGCTGCACCCCATTGCCGGACGGCCGATGCTGATGCACCTGCTGGATGCTGTGGATGCGTTGCAACCGGCCCGCAAGGTTGTCGTTGTCGGATCGGGCAAGGAGCAGCTTGAGGCCGCCCTTGGCGGCTCAGCCGCACTTGCCGTGCAGGAGCCACAGCTTGGCACGGGCCATGCCGTCCAGCAGGCCGAAGGTGCGCTTGCGGGCTTTGATGGCGATGTGCTGATCCTTTACGGCGATGTGCCCTTCGTGCCGACAGCGACGATGCAGGCGATGATCGACCGGCTTAATGCCGCCGACGCGCCCGCGGTCGTCGTGCTGGCGTTCGCGCCTGAAGATCCGACTGGCTATGGCCGCGTGATCGTGGAGGATGCCAAAGGACAAGAGCGCATCGTGAAGATGGTCGAGCAGAAGGACGCGACCGAGGCTGAAAAAGCCGTGAAGCTCTCCAATTCAGGACTGATGGCGGTTCGGGCGGCAGACCTGTTCGCGCTGCTTGCCCGCGTGACGGATGACAATGCGCAGAAGGAATATTACCTTACCGACATCGTCAATATCGCCAATGCCGATGGCCGTGCCTGTGTGGCGGTGGCGACCGATCCGTTTGACGTGGCGGGCATCAACAGCCGCGCGCAGCTCGCAGAGATGGAAGCCGAATGGCAAAAGCGCCGCCGCCAAAAGGCGATGGACGATGGCGCAACGCTGATCGCGCCGGAAACGGTCTGGTTCTCCTATGACACCGTTGTCGGGCGCGACGTGACGATTGAGCCGAACGTCTTTTTCGGCCCCGGCGTGCGCGTGGCGGACAAGGTCGTCATCCACGGCTTTTCGCATCTTGAAGGCGCGACGATTGAAACGGGGGCGGAAGTCGGCCCCTATGCGCGGCTTCGCCCCGGCGCGGTGCTGGGCGAAAAATCGAAGGTCGGCAATTTCGTCGAAGTGAAAAAGGCCAGGCTCGGCAAGGGCGCCAAGGCCAATCATCTGAGCTATATCGGCGAT
>CALMVA010000047.1 GCA_937873035.1 uncultured Sphingomonadaceae bacterium
GATGTCCGGTGCCAAATCCGGCGATCCCGATGCCCAGAAAGAACCGCGCTTCGACAAGCTCAGCGCAAACGCTGGGGGTGGTGTCGCGTGCTTCCCCCGACCGGGATTTGGGAACCGAATATTCTCTCCCACACCGCTTGGCCTGAGCCTGTCGAAGGCCTGTCCTTCCCCTTTTCTTAAGGCCCCAAGCATCTCCAGCGTGCATCCCGAAAATTGGGAAGCCAAGAAAGGTCAGCCCTTCGACAGGCTCAGGGCGAACGGTGCTTGAGTGGAGCTTTGAGATACTTGCGTGTCCCGTCGGCCTCGCGAACCTTGCGTGAGACTGTTCACACCAATCCGAACACCCCGACACCGTTCGGGCTGAGCCTGTCGAAGCCCTGCCCTTCACTGTGCACCCAGGCCCGCCCCCCTTGCAAAATAGGGTTTCGCCTGCTCCGCTTTTCGGCATGGCGCGCACCCTGTTTCTTCCCTTTGCACCCCTTTCCCCGCGCGGGCGCGATCAGACCTTTTGGGGCGGGATTTTCAGCTCCCCATGGGCCTCAACTTCCTCCACTTCCAAATCCGGCCCGCGCGTGCCTGCCCCCTTGCGCTTGACCCGCGACTCGGCGTGGGGCAGCCTTGCCGCCTCGACACAAAACATATCGAGGAGGGGATAATCATGGAGACGCAAATCCTTGCGCCAGCCGCTGTGCTGGTGCTGTGGTCGCTGCTGATGCTGCTTTGGATGGGCGCGAC
Source organism: uncultured Sphingomonadaceae bacterium (assembly GCA_937873035.1). Taxonomy (GTDB): domain Bacteria; phylum Pseudomonadota; class Alphaproteobacteria; order Sphingomonadales; family Sphingomonadaceae; genus Aquisediminimonas. The sequence goes on from CALMVA010000047.1 coordinate 736, forward strand.
GCGCTTTCCGGCCATCGCGAAATCGGGGATGGACCTGAAGAATGTGCCGCCGGGCGGGCGGGGCCAAAATCTCGATGGCGTGCTGCCTGACAATGTGCAGTGGAAATCGCACAATTACACGCACCTGATGGAGCAGCCGACAATCTTTTACCCCACCGTCATCATCCTTGCGATGATCGGCGAGGGCCATGGCGTGAACGTGACGCTGGCCTGGGCCTATGTTGGCCTGCGTATTGCCCACAGCCTGTGGCAGGCGATGGTGAACACCATCATGCCCGTGCGCTTCGGGCTGTTCATGGCAGCATCTGCGTGCCTCATCGTGCTGGCGGTGAACGCCGTGCGCGCAACTTTGGGAGTTTGATCCGATGGAAATGCATAGCGAAATCCTGAAGCCCATGGCGGTGCTTGCCGCGTGGACGATGATTATGTGGCTGTGGATGTATGCCACGCGCATTCCCGCCATGGGCGCGGCCAAGGTCAACGCCGATGAACTGGTCAAGCAGGGCGGGCAGACGCTGGATGATCTGCTGCCCGCAAACGTCCAGTGGAAGGCGCACAATTACAACCATCTGCATGAAGCGCCGACCGTATTTTACGCGGTGGCGCTTGCGCTCGCCTTCATGGGCGCGGGTGATGGCTTTAATGCCCAGCTTGCCTGGGTCTATGCGGGCCTGCGCATCCTGCACTCGATCATTCAGGCGACCGTCAACAAGGTGATGGTGCGCTTCCTTGTGTTCGCGCTGTCAAGCATCGTGCTGATGATGCTGGTTGCGCACACGCTGCTCATCGCCTTCGCGCACTAAGCAAGGGAAGGGGCTTCATTCAGGCCTTTGAAAAGGCGGCGGCCAGTTCCACATGGGTTGACCAGCGGAACTGGCCGACCGGCTGAATCCAGTCGAGCGCATAGCCTGCCTGCACAAGCTCACGGGCATCGCGCGCGAAGGTCGTCGGGTTGCAGCTCACATAGGCGATGCGCGGCACGCCCGATGCCGCCAGCTCGATCACCTGTTCCTTCGCGCCCGCGCGCGGCGGATCAAGCACCACGGCATCAAACCCGGCCAGTTCCTTGGCCGTGAGCGGGCGGCGGAACAGATCGCGATGCTCGGCTTTCACATGGCGGCCCGCCCGGTTGGCGGCGCCTGCCAGCGCAAGAATGGCATCGCGCGCGCCTTCCGCCGCCAGCACCGCGCCGGGCAAAGCAAGCGCAAAGGTGCCAAGGCCGGCAAACAGGTCTGCCGTGTGCTCCGCCGGACCAACGGCCTCAAGCATGGCGGCAACCAGCGCCGCCTCGCCATCCGCCGTGGCTTGCAGAAAAGCGCCTTCGGGCAGCGGCACGGCCACCCCGCCCAGCCGGATCGTCACCGGCTCCGGCTCCCAGCGCGCGGTGGGGCCAAAGCCCTCATCGAGCGAGAGCCGCGCCAGCCGGTGCGCCTGCGCAAAGTCAGAAAGCGCCATCACCGCGTCCAGCCCTTCGGCGCTTACATCGGAGATCAAAAGATCAATGCCCTGGTCCGCGAGCGTCATCTGCACGCCTGCCCCGCGCCGGTCAGCCAGCAGCTTGCCGAGCAGCCCGCGCAACGGGGCGATCATCGCTTCAAGCGCGGGTGCCATCACCGGACATTGCTTGAGATCGACAACGCGCGCCGACTTGCCTTCGTTAAAGCCGATCAGCACCTGCCGCCCGCGCCGTTCTGCCCGCAGCGACACGCGCCGCCGCGTGCCCGGCGGCGAGAGATGCGGCGTGCGAATGGCAATACCTGCAATCTTGTGCATCGCCAGCGCACTCTCGATCCGCTCAACGGAAAAGTCGGCAAAGGCGGCATCATCCACGTGCTGCAACTGGCACCCGCCACAGGCCGGAAAATGTCGGCAGGCAGGGGGAATGTGATGCGGCCCCGGCGTCAGCGTGCCATCCACCGCCAATATGTCTCCGGGGGCTGCCATGGGCGAATAACGCCCGCTGGCCGTTACCCCGTCACCACGGGCGGCAAGGCGAACAATCAGTTCGTCGGTCGGTTCGTCATGCATAGACTTGTCGGTCATAAAGTGGTCGCCAGCGCGGCAGGAAGCTGGGTGCAAATATCATCGGCAATCAGCCCGGCACCCGCCCTCCGCGCGGCATCTGCGTGCAGCCACACGGCGGCACAGCCGGTATCATGGCTGTCCATCCGCCGTGCCAGCATCGCCGCTGTCACGCCCGCCAGAACATCACCGGTGCCAGCACTTGCCAGCCAGTGCGCGGCGCGCGCGCCCAGCCCGATACGGCCATCGGGCGAAGCGACGACGGTATCGGCACCCTTGAAAATGATCGTGCACCCGCTCGCTTCTGCCGCTGCGCGCGCCCGCTCGATCTTGCTGCCCTGCCCCCGTCCGAACAGCGCGATGAACTCACCTTCATGGGGCGTGAGAATGGTGGGCGCGGTGCGCGCCTTCAACTGGCGTGCTGTCAAAAAGCGGAGCGCATCGGCATCCAGCACAAGCGGAAAGCTGGTCGCCAGCGCACGCGACAGCAAGGCTTCTGCAGCATCATCGCGCCCCAATCCCGGCCCGATGACGAGCGCCGCCGTCCGCGCGTCGGCAAGCGCCTCATCCACCGTGCGGCGCACGACAGCATTGGGCGTGCCCGTGTCGCCCGCATCCCCCGCCAGCACGACATATCCCGCGCCACTGCGCGAAGCCGCCGTCGCCACGAGCCGCGCCGCACCCGGCATGGCTCCGCCAACAACCGTCACCAGCCCGCGCGTATATTTATGGTCGGCTGGCCCCGGCGCGGGCAGATGCGGGCGCGCAATAACCGCCATGGCGCTTTGTGCCGCAATGCCAATATCGGCGCACACCACATGGCCACACAGGGCCGCCGCCGGTTGCAGCAGATGCGCAGGCTTGAGTGCGGCGAGCGCCACTGTGACATCTGCGGCAACAGCGCCCAAATCCGCCCCGTCATCGGTGCCGACGCCGCTTGGCACATCTGCGGCGATCACCAGCCGCGCGGCGGCGCGCAGGCGGCGCAGTTCTGTCGCAAGCCCGGCATCAAGCGGGCGCGCCAGCCCGGTGCCAAACAGCGCATCCACGATGACAGGTGCCGGCAGAACGCCCTCCAGCACTTCAACCCGATCATCCCAAAGTGCCGCCGCCCGCCGCGCCACATCGGTGCCCGGCGGTGCCATTTGTGAGATTCGCACCGCAATGCCCCGCGCTTTGAGGATACGCGCGGCGACATATCCATCACCGCCATTATTGCCCGGCCCGCACAGAACGAGCGTTGGGCGGCCCCCGCCAAAACGCCACACGGCTTCCGCTATCGCAAGCCCCGCGCGGTCCATCAGCCTGTCAACGCTCACGCCCCCCGCCATCGCCGCCTCTTCGGCAGCGCGCGTTTGCGCGGCGGTCAGCACAGGTCCGGTAAGTGGAGGCAGCATCGGCCCCGCTTACGCATTATGCTGGTATGTGGAAAGGCTTTACGACCGCCCCGCCCCGCGAACCGTTGCGGGAAGGCGATAGGTGTCACCGCTCAAAGACACTTCAATCATATTGCCCGCAATCGGCGTGACAACCGCCTTATCGGCCCCATCGGCGGCAATGACGCCGCGACCGTCGCGCACGACCAGCAGACGGCGGAAACCGCCATCGGGGTGGCGTAGCGTGAGGATGAGACCGTCCTTCGACGGACTTTGTTCGACATGGCAGCGCGCGGCAAACACCGTCGCGCCCGAAACTGCGCACGAAATCGCGCTGGCGGCGGCCGTTTGCGAAGCCGCCTCATCCTGCGGCGCACCGCTGCACGCAGCGAGCACCAGCAGGAGCAGCGGACTAGATGTCCGCATAGACATGGCGCTCGGCCTTGCCGCCCGGATGGGTGACAGCGCCCTTGAACGCCGGACCAACATTTTGCGCGTAACGCCACAAAGCGCCCGATGCATAGTCATTCTCGCGCGGGGTCCATGCCTTTTTGCGTTCTTCGAGAATAGCAGCCTCCACCAGCAGGTCGATGCTGCCCTTTTCGGCGTCAATCGCGATGATGTCGCCATTTTCAACGAGCGCGATCGGGCCACATTCGGCGGCTTCGGGGCCGACATGGCCGATGCAGAAGCCGCGTGTCGCACCAGAGAAGCGGCCATCGGTAATGAGCGCCACCTTCTCACCCATGCCAAGGCCATAGAGTGCTGCGGTTGTGGAGAGCATCTCGCGCATCCCCGGCCCGCCCTTGGGGCCTTCATAGCGGATGACGACAACTTCGCCTTCCTGAATCTGGCGATGCTCGACTGCGGCAAAGGCATCTTCCTCGCAATCAAACACACGCGCCGGGCCGGTGAACTGGAGGCGATGCATCCCCGCCACCTTCACGATGGCGCCATTGGGGGCAAGACTACCCTTCAAGCCGACGACGCCGCCCGTGGGCGACAGCGGCTTCGTCGCCGCGTGGATGACCTTCTGGTCGGGGTTCCAGGTGATTTCGTCGATATTCTCGCCCAGCGTCTTGCCCGTCACCGTCAGGCAATTGCCGTGAAGCAGCCCTTCGGAGAGCAGCGACTTCATGAGCATATAGACGCCGCCAGCCTCATACATATCCTTGGCGACGTAATTTCCGCCAGGCTTGAGGTCCGCCATATAGGGCGTCGACTTGAAGATTTCGGCAACGTCGAACAGGTCAAACTCCAGACCTGCTTCATGCGCCATGGCGGGCAGGTGCAGCGCGCCATTGGTCGAGCCGCCCGTCGCGGCCACGACACGCGCGGCATTTTCAAACGCTTCGATGGTGCAGATGTCACGCGGGCGGATGTTCTTCGCCAGCAAATCCATCACCTGCACGCCCGCTGCATGGGCAATCTGGTCGCGCGTGGTGTAGGGTGCGGGCGCCATGTTGGAATTGGGGAGCGACAGGCCAATCGCTTCGGCAACGCACGCCATGGTATTGGCGGTATATTGGCCACCGCACGCGCCGTGACCGGGGCAGGCGACCTTTTCAAGCGCATGAACCTCGTCAATCGGGCAGGTGCCTGCGGCAAACTTTCCGACGACCTCGAACACGTCGACGACCGTCACGTCGCGGTCCTGATAGCGGCCGGGAAGGATCGACCCGCCATAAACGAAGATCGACGGCACATTGAGGCGCAGCATCGCCATCATCATGCCCGGCAGCGATTTGTCGCAACCCGCAAAGCCGATGAGCGCATCATAGCAATGGCCGCGCACCGACAGCTCGACCGAATCGGCGATGACCTCGCGGCTGACGAGCGAGGACTTCATCCCCTGATGGCCCATCGCTATGCCGTCGGTTACGGTGATGGTGTTGAAGCGGCGCGGCATCCCGCCGCCCACTTCCACGCCCACACGCGCAACATCCGCCTGATGATCGAGCGTCGTGTTGCACGGTGCCGAATCATTGCCCGCCGAGGCGATACCGACAAACGGACGCGCGATTTCTTCTTCGGTCAGGCCCATCGCGTAATAATAGCTGCGGTGCGGTGCGCGCTCCGGCCCCACAGACACATGGCGGCTGGGAAGCTTGGATTTGTCGAAGATGTGGGTCATGCGAGGCCTCGTTCCGGGCAGGTAGGTGGTGAGCCGTGCTGGATTCGAACCAGCGACCTACTGATTAAAAGTCAGTTGCTCTACCGACTGAGCTAACGGCCCGACCTTGGGGGCGTCCCTATGCGGCGGCGGCTTTGCGGTCAAGGCGCGCTTTCAGGTGACGCACCGATAATCCGCTCAGGGGATCGCGCCAGTCGGGGGCGATGGCGGCCAGAGGATCGAGCACGAACGACCGTTTGCGCATCTCACGGTGCGGGATGCACAGCGCGTCATCGGCGAACGCCCCGCCCGACCAGAGCAGAATATCCAGGTCAAGCACGCGCGCGCGCCACCGCTCTCCGCCCGCCTTGCGGCCGAACTCCGCCTCAATAGCCTTTAGATGATCGAGCAGATCAGGCGGCGAAAGCGCGGTTTCAACAAGCGCCGCCGCATTGGCATAAGTGCGGATGGAGGGGCCCAGCGGTCGCGAGGAGATGATCGGAGACGCCACCACCAGCGCAAGCGGCGCAGCATCAAGCGCGGCAAACGCCCCCGCCAGCACCTTGTGTGGACGCCCAAGGCGCGGGTGCGGCTGGTTCGATCCCAAAGCGATGGCGTAGAGCGATGTTGGCACGCCATTCCCTTATCCGCTCGACTTACGCCCGCACAAGCGGGATAGGGGCCGCCATGCATATCTCCACGCCCCCCATCAGCCCGCTGCCCGCCACCGAAGCGGCGCACGATTGCGCGCTCTGCCCCCGTCTTGTTGAGTATCGCCACGCCTGTCAGGCAGAGTTTCCCAATTTCTGGAATTCTCCCGTGCCTGCCTTTGGTGATCCCGGTGCATGGCTCGCCATTGTCGGCCTTGCCCCCGGCAAGCATGGCGCAAACCGCACAGGCCGGCCCTTTACCGGCGATCCTTCGGGCGAGATGCTGTTTGCAGCCCTCCGCAAGTTCGACCTCATCGACTATGCCGAGCCGCCGCATGAGCCGAGCCATCTTTATGGCAGCTTCAAAAATGATGGCGCGCACCTGAAAGGCGTTATCATCCTCAATGCAGTCAAATGTCTGCCGCCTGAAAACAAGCCCACACCCGACGAGATGCGCACCTGTCGTCCGCATCTGGAAAGCTCATTCGGTGCGCTGCCGAACCTGACCACGATCATCGCACTCGGTCAGGTTGCGCACCAGTCCGTCGTAAAGGCGTGTGGCGAAAAGCTCCCCAAACGGCGCTTCGCCCATGCCGCGGTGCACAAGTTGCTCAACGGGCGCACGCTGATCGACAGCTATCATACCTCGCGCTACAATCAGAATACGGGCCGGATTACCGAGGAAACATTCGACGAGGTGTTTGCGCTGGCGGGGCTGGAGTTGCCGCCCGCGCGTCACTGACGGGAAACATATATGAAGCGCGCTGCCCTTTTTTGCGATGGCGGGATCAGCGGATGTCGCCGCGTCCGCATCGACTTTACCGACGATGCGGGCAAGCCGCCCGGAAAATCGTGGAGAGCTGAACGCGGCCATCAACACCATCGCGGCGTCAACGAAGCTGTCTCAAGCCAAGATGAGAGATGCCAGCCTGCGCTGGCATGACGGGTGAGTGGCGCCAGCCTCCATATATCGTCACCCCAGCGCAGGCTGGGGTCTCATTGAGCAGTCCGCGAGATACCAGCCCGCGCTGGCATGGCGAACAATGATAGATGCCTAAATATCCTGCGCGATCCGCCCGTAAAGCTGCGGTCTGCGATCCCGGAAGAAACCAAAGGTCGCGCGGTGCTTGCGGATCGTTTCCAGATCGAACACCGCATCGAGCACGCCTTCCACGCCATCGCCGAATTCCACGACGAAATCGCCGCGCTCGTCGGTGATGAAGCTGTGGCCGTAAAAGCTCATCTCGCCTTCCACACCCACGCGGTTGGCCGCCACGACGGGCACGACGTTTGACACGCTATGACCAATCATCGCGCGCCGCCAGAGGCGGGACGTATCCAGATCTTCGGCCTCCGGTTCATCGCCGATTGCGGTGGGGAAGAAGAGGACATCCGCCCCCATCAGCATCATTGCGCGTGCGGTTTCGGGATACCATTGATCCCAGCAGATGCCGATGCCGATGGTGCCATGCCGCGTCGGCCAGACCTTGAAGCCCGTATTGCCGGGGCGGAAATAGAATTTCTCGCAATAGCCCGGCCCATCGGGAATGTGGCTCTTGCGATAGACGCCCATCACCTCACCCGCATCGTCAATCATCGCGAGACTGTTGTAATAATGCTGGCCGTCACGCTCATAAAAACTCGTCGGGATGTAAACGCCCAGTTCCTTGGCCAGCTTGCGCATCGCAGCGACCGCCTTGTGACTGTCCACAGGCTGTGCGCGGGCGAAGAAAGCCTCGTTCTGCACCTTGCAGAAATAATGGCCCTCAAAAAGCTCGCTCGGCAGAATCACCTTCGCCCCGCGCGCGGCGGCTTCGCGCACCAGCGGTTCCACGCGGTCGATATTGGTGTCGATGTCGTCGGTAAACGACTGCTGGAGGGCAGCAACGTGCATCTGGGTCATACCAATCCCTTACCTGCGACCTTGCCCGAACGAAACCCTGTCCGCGCTTGACGTTTACGGCAAGTGCGTGGACGATGAACGCAACGAGAGAGGGTGTATGAGCTGGGAAAAGGAAGTCGAAGAACTCAAGCGCCGCCAGAAGTTTGCCGAAGGCATGGGCGGCCCGGAAAAGCTCAAGCGCCAGAAGGATGGCGGCAAGCTGAATGTGCGCGAGCGGATTGCAGCACTGGTCGACAAGGGCTCGTTTCGCGAAGTTGGCAAGCTCGGCGGCGTCGGGCAATATGATGCCAGGGGCAATCTCGCATCCTTCCTGCCTGCCAACATCCTGTTCGGCCGCGCGCGGATTGATGGCCGCCCGGTCGTGGTGCAAGCAGATGACTTCACCGTGCGCGGCGGGGCGGCAGACGCTTCGCTCCACGGCAAGCTCATCCAGTCTGAAAAGCTGGCGAATGAATATCGGATGCCGCTCGTCCGCCTCATTGAAGGCACGGGCGGCGGCGGATCGGTCAAGACACTGGAAACGACAGGCTTCACCTATGTGCCCGAAGTGCCGGGCTGGGAGCTGATGGTCGATAATCTCTCAACCGTGCCTGTGGTGGCGCTGGGGCTTGGCCCGGTGGCCGGGCTTGGCGCGGGGCGGCAGGTGATGGCGCATTATTCGGTTCTGGTGAAAGGCGTGTCGCAGATGTTCGTCGCCGGGCCACCCGTTGTGGCTGCCGTGGGCGAAAATCGCACCAAGGAAGAGCTGGGCGGCTCTGCCATCCACGCGAAGAACGGTGCCATAGACGATGAGGCCGAGAGCGAGGCCGACGCCTTTGCCAAGGCGCGGCGCTTCCTGTCCTACCTCCCTTCCTCTGTCCACGAGCTGCCGACGCGCGTTCCCCCGCGTGACCGGCCAGACCGGCGCGATCCGGGGCTTATAGAAGCCGTGCCGCGCGATCTGCGCCATCTCTACAAGATCAGACCCATCATTGAGGCGGTGGTTGATGAAGGCAGCTTCTTCGAGATTGGCGGCCAGCACGGGCCCAGCGTCGTCACCGGCTTTGCGCGGATGGATGGCTACCCCGTTGCCATCATGGCGTCTGACCCGATGGTGCTGGGCGGGCTGTGGACAGCAGCCAGCTCAAGGAAGGTCGAGCGTTTTGTCGATCTGGCAGACACCTTCCACTTGCCGATCATCCATCTGGCGGACGTTCCGGGCTTCCTCATCGGTCGCAAGGCGGAGGATGAAGCGACGATCCGCTTTGGCAGCCGCGCGATGATGGCGGTTTATCAGGCAAAGGTGCCGATTTGCGCGGTCATCCTGCGCAAGGCCTATGGCATGGCCGGCAGCGCGCACGCCAATCTTTCGCGCCATAAATGGCGCTACGCCTGGCCTTCGGGTGATTGGGGGAGCCTGCCCATCTCTGGCGGGCTTGAAGCGGCCTACAAGTCCGACCTTGAAAAGAGCGACAACCCCAAGGCGCTGCTGAAAGACATACAGAAGCGCCTCAACGATGTGCGCAGCCCTTTCCGCACCGCCGAGAAGTTCGGCATCGAAGACATCATCGACCCCCGCGACACGCGCCCCCTGCTCTGCGAGTTCGTGGAACACGCCTATCGCGTGTTGCAGCCGGGGCCGGTGGCAAAGGGCTGGCGGTGTTAAGGGGC
>CALMVA010000048.1 GCA_937873035.1 uncultured Sphingomonadaceae bacterium
AGCCATGTCACCGGCACGGAGGGCGGGCAGAAACCTCTTTTCAAGCTCGTTCCAGTAAGCGTCACCCGTTTTGGCGACCTTGTTGACAATGATATTGTGCAGTTCATCCGGGATCGCTTTGTTGTTTTCCCAGAATGTCTGGCGTTCTTCAAAATTGGCGCGTTGCTGCTTCAGATTGTGCTCAACCTTGGCGGCGCTCGTCGAACCCAACAGAACACGCGACGCGACGAGATGGGCGTCGGCGACATAAAGGACCGCCGGTGACGAATCCGCGAGCAATTCAGCCGATGCCTGCTCACGTGTGTGAAGCGTGCCCCCGATACGGATTTTGTTGAAGTTATAGCCGATCAGGGCGACAGCGACGACGAACAGGAGCCCGATGGCGACTGCGCCGAGCTGGCTCATGCGTTGAATTTTCATAATTTCGACCCCGTAACCCATTTCACACCAACGCCAGCAGACGCACAAAGGCCTCTGTCGTTGGTCTGAGAAACGGCTTCGGGGGTGGAATATTTAGCCGGGTGGTGCGGCGCTTGTTGGTTACCGGCTTGTTTGAACCTCACCAGCGGCGTTCACGCTGAGATCGGCCTCTTCAATGTCCGCGATGGACTTGTTGATTTCAGCGTCAGCTGCGGCTGATATTTCGGCCGCGCGGGCGCTGACCTCAGCCTCACTGCTGCTATCGGCGCTGCGATCAACTGCCGCCTTGCCACAAGCTGAGAGCAGCAGAAATGCAAAGATTATACCCGGCTTCATCGCGCCGTACCCTCAAGCTGTTCAGGGGCGTTGCTCACCAGATCGAGCATGGCTGTCCAGGCCGCGACATTCTGTTCAATATCGGCAGGATCGACTTTGTCGAAGCTATCGTCTCCAGTGTGGTGAAGATCAAAATAGCGCGAGCCATCTTGGCTTAAATCTATCGATGGCGCGCCTGCGCCAACCATCTGACCGACATCGGCGCCGCCATGCGCCAGCCCGGCGCCTGCACCAATACCCTGCGCTGCCAGAGCCTCTGCCACCCGCGCCTTGAGCGCCGCCGCGCCATCCGGCAGACGGAACTTCACTTGCCAGATTCGGCCCGCGCCAAAGTCTGATTCAGCGGCAAGCGCATGGGGCTCTGCCTTGTGAGCCTGAAAATAGGCATCCCCGCCAAAAACGCCAACTTCCTCGGCACCTGCCCAAAGCACGCGGATCGTGCGGCGCTGCTGACCGGATTTGGCAACGCGCAGCGCCGCGTCGGTTATGATTCCGCAGCCGGTTGCGTCGTCGATGGCGCCGGTTCCCAAGTCCAAACTGTCGAGATGGCAGGCGACGAGCACAAGCCCCGCGCCCGGATCACGCCCCGGCAACTCGGCAATCACGTTGCCCGACGGCTGTGGGCCGGTGAAGCGCGGCGTCAGGAGTAAATTCATACGCATCGTGCTGCCGCGTGAGGCAACGCGTTCCAACGTGTCGGCATCGGGATTGGACAGCGCAGCGGCCGGGATGGGCTTCACATCCTTTGCCCAGCTGGTCACACCGGTATGTGGCAGGCGATGATCGTCAGTGCCGATCGAACGGATGAGGAAAGCCGCCGCCCCCCGTTGAGCGGCAAGGCTTGGGCCATCACGCCGCACCTGACCGAAACTGCCATAGGATGAGCCATCCTGCGTGCGGTTCATCCGGTGCCCGACATAGACGATCTTGCCCTTGATTGCCGCATCTGGCGCAGCTTTGAAGGCGGCATAGGTCGGGAATGTGACGACCTCCAGAGATAGCCCGGAAGCAGGCGTCGCGCCGCTATGGCCGAGTGCGGTCAATATGAGCTTCTGGGGGAAGGGGGCGGTTATCTCCGCGCGCTCTTCGCCGCGCACCCAGCCGGGAATGGTGAAGGGTTCAATTCGGGCATTGGCAAAGCCCAGCGCGGTCAATTTTTTTACTGCCCAGTCACGCGCGCGCGCTTCCGCTTCAGTTCCGGCAAGGCGCGGGCCGACTTCAGTCGTCAGCCCTTCCGTGATGGCCATCGCGGTGCTTGGCGCTTCGGCATGAAGGGGCAGGGTGCACAGCGCAGCGGCGATAAGAGCAATGTTTTTCATTGTGCAGGGCTACCGCGTCGATGCGGGTTTGCCAACGCCGTTTCGCTGGGCTAGTGCCGCGCTCAAATCCGACAGCCTACAGACGAGAGAAACGACCCATGGCCGCGCAATACGCCTTTGTCATGAAGGACATGACCAAGTCTTTCCCCGGTGCGCAAAAACCGGTGTTGAGCAACATCAATCTGCAATTCTATCAGGGTGCCAAGATCGGCATTGTTGGCCCCAATGGTGCCGGCAAATCAACGCTTATCAAGATCATGGCGGGCATCGACACCGATTTTACGGGTGAAGCCTGGCCGGGCGAAAACATCACCATCGGCTATCTGGAGCAGGAGCCCCAGCTTGACCCGACCAAGACCGTTCTTGAAAATGTGAAGGACGGCGCACGCGAGACGGCCGACATGGTCGATCGCTACAATGAAATCTCTGCGCTGATGGCAGAGCCCGATGCCGATTTCGATACGCTCATGGAAGAAATGGGCACGCTGCAGGAGCGCATTGACGCCGTGGACGGCTGGACGCTCGACAACCAGCTTGAAATCGCAATGGAAGCGCTGCGCTGCCCGCCGTCTGACTGGTCGGTTGAAAACCTGTCGGGTGGTGAAAAGCGCCGCATCGCGCTCACGCGTCTGTTGCTGCAAAAGCCTTCGATCCTGCTGCTCGACGAACCGACCAACCATCTTGACGCCGAAAGCGTAGAATGGCTGGAAACCCATTTGAAGAACTATGCGGGCGCGGTGCTGATGATCACCCACGACCGCTACTTCCTCGACAATGTGGTTGACTGGATCCTTGAGCTCGATCGCGGAAAATACTTCCCCTATGAGGGCAATTATTCGACCTATCTGGAAAAGAAGGCCAAGCGTCTTGAGCAGGAGGACCGCGAGGAATCCGGTCGCCAGAAGGCAATCAAGGAAGAGCTTGAATGGATCCGGCAGGGACCAAAGGGCCGCCAGACCAAATCCAAGGCGCGTATCTCGAAGTTTGAGCAGCTTGTCGCGAGCCAGGAAAATCGCACGCCCGGCAAAGCACAGATCGTCATTCAGGTCCCGGAGCGCCTTGGCGGCAAGGTCATCGAAGCCAGGGGCATTTCCAAGGCTTATGGCGATAAGCTGCTGTTTGAAGACCTTTCGTTCATGCTGCCGCCCGGCGGCATTGTTGGCGTTATCGGCCCGAACGGTGCTGGCAAATCGACATTGTTCAAGCTCATCACCGGGCAGGAAACGCCCGATGCCGGTTCCATCGAAATCGGTGAGACGGTACGTCTTGGCTATGTCGATCAGAGCCGCGACCATCTCGATGCGTCGAAGAATGTCTGGGAAGAAGTGTCAGATGGCCTCGATTATGTGAAGGTCAACGGCCACGATATGTCGACGCGCGCCTATGTGGGTGCGTTCAACTTCAAGGGGCAGGATCAGCAGAAGAACGTTGGCAAACTTTCTGGCGGTGAACGCAACCGCGTCCACATGGCCAAGATGCTCAAGCGCGGTGGCAATGTGCTGCTGCTCGACGAACCGACCAACGACCTTGACGTTGAAACGCTGGCAGCACTGGAAGACGCCATCGAAAACTTCGCGGGCTGCGCCGTGGTCATCAGCCACGATCGCTTCTTCCTCGATCGTCTGGCAACGCACATCCTCGCCTTTGAAGGCAACAGCCACGTCGAGTGGTTTGAAGGCAACTTTGCGGCCTATGAAGAAGACAAGCGCCGTCGCCTCGGCGATGCGGCTGACCGCCCGACGCGTCTTGCCTATAAGAAGCTAACCCGCTGACGGGGTCTACGTCGTGCCGGAAGAATCGCTTCCGGCACGACGATAGAAGCAAAGATCAGGCGGGCGAAAATTCGCCGGTCTCTTGATCCAGCAAATGAAGCTGGCCATCATCAATGGCAAAATAGGCACCGTGCAGCTTGATGCGGCCATCGGCCTCGCGCTCACGCACGCAGGAGAAGGTCCGCAGATTTTCAAGGCTTACCTTGACTGCGGCATATTCCATCGCGCGGCCTGCTTCCGGCGAATTACCATGCGTGTGCACCACTTCCTCACGCGCTTCATCAAGAAGGCCGATCCAGCTGGAAATGAAGCCGCCTTCCCCCAAGCGGGCATTTTTGAAGCTCTGATCCAGCGCCGCACGGCAACCGCCGCAGCCGCCATGGCCCATCACGAGGATTTCGGGAACTTCAAGCTGCGTCACCGCAAATTCGAGCGCTGCCGATACGCCGTGACGGGCACCGCCCGTTTCAAACGGGGGAACAAGGTTGGCCACGTTGCGAACAACAAACATCTCGCCGGGTGAGGTGTCAAAGATGGTCGCCGGGTCAACTCGGCTGTCCGAACAAGCGATGACCATCACCTTGGGTGATTGCCCATCGGCCAACTCTGCCCAGCGGGCACGCTGGCGCGTCCATTCACCGGATTTGAAACGGCGGTATCCGTTCACGAGTTCTGAAAAGTCGATCATGCGATTTCCGTTACGTCCTTGGCCGGGGGGTGGCAAGACCCGGCGAATGAGACTAAGGGCGCTTTCATGAACGAAACCCTCCCAGTCGAGCGAGTCCGCAAACCGGACTGGATCCGCGTGAAGGCACCGACTTCTGCCGGTTACGCAGCCACCAAAGCGTTGATGCGCGAAAAGAAGCTGAACACGGTGTGTGAGGAAGCCGCGTGCCCCAATATCGGGGAATGTTGGACGCAAAAACACGCGACAGTGATGATTCTCGGCGACGTCTGCACGCGCGCCTGCGCCTTTTGCAACGTCAAGACGGGTATGCCGCGTAAGGTGGACGTGAACGAACCCCAGAACCTTGCCGACGCAGCGGCGGAAATGGGGCTCAAACACATCGTCATCACCTCGGTGGATCGTGATGACCTTCCCGATGGCGGGGCTTCGCAGTTCGTGAAGGTGATTGAGGCTCTGCGCCGGACGACGCCTGAGACGACGATTGAAATCCTTACGCCCGATTTCCGCAACAAGATGCAGGCGGCAGTCGAATCTATCGTTACAGCACGCCCCGACGTTTATAATCACAATCTTGAAACGGTTCCGCGGCTCTATCCAACGATCCGCCCCGGCGCGCGCTATTATGCCTCGCTGCGTCTGCTGGAGACGGTTAAGCGGCATGATCCCTCGATTTTCACCAAATCGGGTATCATGGTCGGCTTGGGTGAAGAGCGGCTGGAAGTGCATCAGGTGATGGATGATATGCGCTCGGCCGACATCGATTTTCTGACCATCGGCCAATATCTCCAGCCGACACCCAAGCACGCCAGGGTGATCGATTATGTGACGCCGCAAACCTTTGGCGCTTATGCGGCCATCGCGCGCGCAAAGGGCTTTTTGCTGGTCGCATCGTCGCCCCTGACGCGCTCAAGCTACCATGCCGATCGCGATTTTGCCGCAATGCGTGATGCCCGCGCGGCGCAACTTGCCAATGCCAAGGCATAGCGAAACGCGGACGCTTCCGTGGAGCGCCGAGCAGATGTATACCCTTGTCGCCGATGTGGCGCGTTACGGAGAATTTCTGCCTTGGGTCAGCGGCGTTCGCGTCAAGACTGACAGCGAGACGGAAATGGTGGCCGACCTGCTGGTCGGCTTCAAGGCGCTCAAGGAGAAGTTCACGTCACGCGTGAAGAAGGAGCACCCCCGCGCAATCCGCGTCGATTATCTCGATGGGCCGATGAAGTATCTGCACAATGAATGGACATTCCACGACCTGCCGACCGGCGGCTGCGAAGTGGGCTTCATGGTGGATTTCCAGTTCAAGTCACGGGTGTTCGAGGCGCTGGCCGGTCAGGTGTTTGACCGCGCTCTGACGCGCATGACCGATGCTTTTGAAGCGCGCGCCGAGGCGCTTTACAGCTCTGCGCCCGGAAGCAACAGATCAAGCGCTACCAACGCTGCCTGAACACGGATTGGGCCGCGCCCAAGGTTGCCGAACTGCTTGATGTCCGCCGTCACGTCTTCCGGGTCCGCGCCGCGCCGCGCGCGTGCGAACACGACAGTGCCCACGGGCTTCTTCTCGCTGCCGCCATCCGGGCCTGCGATGCCGGTGATCGAAACCGCCACATCGGCCGTCGAATGATCGAGCGTGCCCTGCGCCATGGACCACGCCGTCGCGATGGAAACCGCACCGAAAGTTTCGAGAATGTTCGAGTCGACACCCAGTGCGCTCATCTTCGCATCGTTGGAATAGGTGATGAAGCCAACCTCAAACACATCCGATGACCCGGCAATTGCCGTGAGTGCCGCCGATACGAGCCCCCCGGTGCAGCTTTCGGCAACCGCCACACGGCGGCCTTTTGCGCGGTTTTCCTCGATCACGCGGCGCGCAGCATCGACGAGTTCTGGGGGGAGGGCGTCTTCCATTATGGCTTACTTCGTGTTGACTGGCGCGCCAGAGCCGGGCGCGGGGCAGATCGTGAACGGCATATTGCTCTTCTTCTGAAGCGCCTGTGCCTTCGGGCGAGCAGAAAATTCAAGCAATATTCCCGCCAACGCTGTCATGCTTTCAACTGGAAGCGGGGCTATGACTTGCAGAACCCTGTCGATGTCGCTGCATTGCTTCGGCTTGATGTCTTTGACGATGGCGGTTGAAACGCCCGCACCGAAAAGTCCCTTCAGGGCATCATCGGGCAATGCCGCCATCATATCCTCATCAAGCTCGATCATTTTGTGTATGGCCTGCTTTGCCGCAGGCCAGTTTGGCGCAGCAGCAGCCCGGTAGCGTGCGGCAAGCTCGGTGCCGTTAGCCGACAGATATGATTTGGGCGGGAGTGACGGCCCGCATTTGCTCGCAACACCCGCAATCACATCGGGAAGCACGAAGGAAATAAGCCCCTGTGCTTCCTTGGGCGTAAGGCATTGTTTTGCCGTTTGGGCGATTGCCAATGCAGGAAACGAAACGATGATGCTGGCGGCCGCCAAAGCGGCGTGAATTGAACGGGGCATAATTAATCCTCCAACGGACGCCGTATCGTGGCGATGGCCTGTGCTGCAATGCCTTCGCCACGGCCGGTAAAGCCCAATCGCTCTGTGGTGGTTGCCTTGACGCTGATGCGCGATATTGAAATACCCAGCATCGTCGCAATCGCCAAGCGCATGGGCTCGCGGTGCGGGCCGATCTTGGGCGCTTCGCAGATCAGCGTAAGATCGACATGGTCGATAATGCCGCCAGCGGCCAGCACAAGGTCACGTGCGTGCTCGACAAAGCGATACGACGCAACGCCACACCATTGGGGATCGCTCGGCGGAAAGTGCGCGCCAATGTCTCCATCCCCCAGTGCGCCCAGCAGTGCATCGGTCAGTGCGTGAAGGGCCACGTCTGCATCGCTATGGCCCGCAAGGCCCTGCGGGTGATTGATCTGAACGCCCGCCAGCCACATTTCCTCACCATCCACCAGGCGGTGCACGTCAAAGCCCATGCCGGTGCAGGTGATGTGCCGGGCAGAAATGCGTCGCTCGGCCTCGATGAAATCTTCGGGCTGCGTTACTTTTTCCAGCATGGGATCTCCCGTAACGATGCAAATGTGAAACCCCGCTGCACGGGCCATCTGCGCGTCATCAGTCGCGGGATCGCCTGTCCACCGGTCATGCGCCGCGCGAATGGCCGGCACATGAAAGGCCTGAGGCGTTTGAACGCGAACCAGCCCCGTCCGTTCAACCACATCGCCAAGGCCATCGCCGCTGCGAGCCAGCGTGTCGACAACCGGAAGTGCGGGAATGGCGCCATCGCTCTCCCCAAGCGCCGCGACAAGCCGGTCGATCACATCTGCGGCAAGAAAGGGCCGGGCGGCATCATGGATGAGAACACAGTCTGCTTCAGCAATTGCGGATAGCCCGGCCTGCACCGAATGTTGGCGCTCTGCGCCACCCGTGACGATGCGGCTCACCGGCAAGCCAGCAAGAGCGTTCTGCGCCATGCCATGCTGGCCATCACCCACAACGACGATGATCTCTGAGATCGCGGGATGACGGGCAAAGACGCTCACCGAATGTGCGACCATCGGCTTGCCGCCAACCAGCGCAAATTGCTTGGGAACAGTGCCGCCGGCGCGTTCGCCCTTGCCGGCGGCAACGATGATGGCGGCGGTTTTCATGGTCGCGGCTTAAACACTCAAGGCTGTTGCGCTGCAACACAAAATTGCGTAGACGCTGCTCAAATTTTAGGCAATTTCCATGCAGCGACTTAACCCGATCTCCGTTGGTGGCGTCCATATCGACGTTCCCGTGATTCTCGCGCCGATGACCGGCGTGACGGATATGCCGTTCCGCAAGGTCGTTCGCCAATATGGTTGTGGCCTCAACGTGACCGAAATGATCGCCAGCCAGGCGATGATCCGCGAGACGCGTCAGAGCCTGCAAAAGGCGGCATGGGACCCCATTGAGGAGCCTGTGTCGATGCAGCTGGCTGGTTGCACGCCCGATGAAATGGCAGATGCCGCAAAGCTCAATGAAGATCGCGGTGCCGCCATTATCGACATCAACATGGGCTGCCCTGTGAAGAAGGTCGTGAACGGTGATGCAGGCTCGGCGCTGATGCGTGACTTGCCGCTCGCGGGGCGCTTGATTGCAGCAACCGTCAAGGCCGTCAAAGTGCCGGTCACGGTCAAGATGCGCATGGGCTGGGACGACAATTCCCTCAACGCGCCGGAGCTGGCCAAAATCGCCGAAGACCTTGGCGCGCAAATGATTACCGTGCACGGCCGCACCCGTAACCAGATGTATAAAGGATCAGCGGACTGGGCGTTCGTTCGCAAGGTCAAGGATGCGGTGAAGCTTCCGGTGATCGTCAATGGCGATATTTGCTCGGTGGAAGATGCGGACCGGGCGCTAGAGCTTTCGGGCGCGGATGGCGTGATGATCGGTCGCGGCGCCTATGGACGTCCGTGGCTCATCTCGCAGGTCATGGCGGCGCTAACCACCGGCAAGACACTACTCGATCCGACGATCGAGGAACAATATCACCTCATCGTCCGCCACTACCAGGATATGCTGGCCCATTATGGCGAGCTGACCGGCGTCAACATGGCCCGCAAGCATATCGGTTGGTATACCAAGGGTCTGCATGGCTCTGCCGAGTTCCGCAATGCCGTGAACCAGATCAACGATCCGCAGGTCGTGCTTGCCATGCTCGAACGCTTCTACGAGCCGTGGCTCAGCCGCGCGGCCGCTTGAGCGACGGCATCCAGCGCGCGTCCGCCCCCACAGCGGATGACCTGATTGCAGCATCCCCCATTGCGATGCTCGTTGTCGACCCGGCAGACCTCGTGGTGCAGGCCAACGCCTCGGCGGAAATGCTGCTCAATCTGAGTGCACAGAATATTATCGGGCGCAAGCTCGCTGACCTTCTTTCAATGCCGGATGGCTATCGCGGCGGCGAAGTTGCCTTTGCCGCCTATGATGCAGAAATTGCCCTGCGACGCGGAGCAACGCTGCGCGCGGATGTGTTCGTGACACCCTTTTCCGAACATGGCGGATGGAAGGCAATATCGATGCACGCGGGTGCAGCGGCGCACCGCGTGGGGAGCCGGGCGCAAGGCGGCGGGGCGCGTGCTGCCGTGCGCATTGCCGCGATGCTCGCACATGAAATCAAGAACCCGCTGGCAGGTATTCGGGGCGCCGCGCAATTGCTTGGCCGCAGCGTGGATCAGGCGGCGCAAAGGATGACGCAGCTTATTCAGGACGAGGTAGACCGCGTGGCGGGGCTTATCGACCGGATGGAGGGTTTTACCGATACCCGCCTGCTGGAGCGCAGGGCAGAAAATATTCACGCCATCATAGATCACGCGCGCGCCGTTGCGGTATCGGGCTATGGAGATCGCCTTACGATCCGCGAGATTTACGACCCCTCCTTGCCGGAGGTTCTGGTTCATCGCGATACGATGGTGCAGATCATCCTGAACCTGCTCAAGAACGCCGCAGAAACGGCAGACCCCGGCGAACGACGCAATGTCACCATTACCACAGCCTTTCGTCACGGCGTTTCTGTTGCGGTAGATAACGGCACGCGCAAGCTTTCGCTCCCGATCGAGGTTTGCATCATCGACGATGGCCCCGGCGCGCCACCTGAAATTGTCGACCAGCTCTTTGATCCATTCGTGAGCAGCAAGCCAAAAGGGCAGGGCCTTGGCCTCGCCCTTGTCGATAAACTGACGCGCGATATGGGCGGAATTGTTCAATATGCGCGGGAAGGGGTGCCCGAAAACACGGTGTTCCGGCTTCTTCTCCCGCGTGCAGACGGTGCGAGATGATGGCGCAAGGCAAAATATTGGTTGTCGATGATGATGATGCAATCCGGCTCGTTATCAATGAGGCGCTCCGCCGCGAGGGTCATGATGTCCGCACGGCAGCGAGTGTGGCGGAACAGGCGCGCATCCTTGAAGAATTTGAGCCTGACGTTCTCGTCACCGATGTTATTCTGCCCGATGGCAACGGCCTTGATCTTGTGCCGGAGATCATCGCCCGCCGCCCCGGCCTTCCGGTCATCGTGCTGTCTGCCCAGAATACGCTCGCCACTGCGGTGCGCGCGACCGAGCAGGGGGCCTTTGAATATCTGCCCAAACCGTTCGACCTTGATGAACTGTGTCAGGCTGTGCGCGATGGTCTGCGGCGGCGCGGTATTATTGCTGCGCAACCTGCGTTGAGCGAGGCGGATGCAGCACTGCCGCTCATCGGCCGTTCGCCTGCGATGCAAGAAGTCTATCGCACCATCGCGCGCGTCGTTCCCAACGACCTAACAGTGCTGATCCTCGGCGAAAGCGGCACAGGCAAAGAGCTTGTCGCGCGCGCGATTCATGATCTTGGTGCACGCAAGGCGGCCCCCTTCATCGCCATCAATATGGCCGCGATCCCGCGAGAGTTGATCGAAGCTGAATTGTTCGGGCATGAGCGGGGCGCTTTCACGGGGGCGCAACAACGCTCTGCCGGGCGGTTTGAGCAGGCAGCAGGCGGCACGCTCTTTCTCGATGAAATTGGCGATATGCCGATGGACGCACAGACGCGCCTGTTGCGCGTGCTCCAGTCAGGCGAGTTCACAACGGTGGGAGGCAGCCGCTCGATCAAGGCCGATGTCCGCATTATCGCTGCCACCAACAAGGATTTGCCTGCGCTTATTGCGTCGGGCCAGTTTCGTGAAGACCTGTATTTCCGTCTGAATGTCGTGCCCATCTCGCTTCCGGCGCTGCGCCAGCGCCCGGCGGACGTGGGGCTGCTCTCACAGCATTTTCTTGATCGGGCTGCCGCAGAGGGGCTTCCGCGCAAAGGCATTTCCTCAGCCGCGGTCGCTCGGCTGTCCGTATATGACTGGCCGGGCAATGTGCGTGAGCTTGAAAACCTCATGCGTCGCCTTGCCGTGCTGGTGCGCGATGATGTCATTGGGCCAGAAATTGTCGAACAGCAGCTTGTCGGCAGGCCTGCACGCAGCGAAACACCTGTGGCTGTCGTCCGCAGTGGCCTTGCCAGTTCGGTCGAGCAACATCTTGCGAACTATTTCTCGGAATTTGGCGCGAATCTACCGCCCGACGGGCTTTATGACCGAATATTGGAAGAGGTGGAGCGCCCGCTCTTGTCGGCCACAATGGCCGCTGTGCGCGGAAACCAGCTGCGCGCCGCCAAGCTTCTGGGAATTAACCGGAACACGCTGCGCAAAAAGCTGACTGACCTTAGCATAGACCCGGCAAACGGCAAAAAATAGGCGCTCGTCGCAAGCGAGATGCAAGCTGTGCTTGATCTGCCACGCTGGTGTTGTAATGATGCAACGATGGCGAAGGCGGGCACTTCAGCATTGTCGACCTGGTGGCGCCAGATCGCGCTTGCCTCGCGTCGACGGCAATGGATTCCGGTGGTTACGCGTGTCGCCGCCGCCAGCGTCATTGGCATGGCGGTGCTCACATGGGCCGTGATGCGCGGCGACTCGCTTCTTCCAGCCCCCGCAGGCGTGTTGCTGCTTTTCGCTAATCTCGTGCCCGCGGTTGCTCTGCTTGTCCTTTGGGGACGCACGCTCGCCATGCGCCGTGCAGAGCAATCGCTTGTCGGTGCAAATGGACGGCTGCACGTGCGCCTTGTCGCGCTCTTCTCGCTGATCGCGACCATCCCGGTTGTGCTGATGGTGCTCATCGCCTCGCTGCTGTTCCAATATGGCGTCGACATCTGGTATTCAAAGCGCGCGCAGGCGATGTTCCAGAACACGACAGCACTCGCCCAGCAGCTCTATTCCGAAAAGCAAAAACGCGTGATGGACGAAACGTCCGTCATGGCGGGGGATCTTGTGCAGGCGCTTTCGATCGCGCCCATCGAAAGCCAGGCGTTTGCCAACCAGTTTGCCTTTCAGGTCTATCAGCGTGAGCTTTCAGAAGCTGCGGTGCTTGCGATTACCGAGAAGAACGGGGTTCAGACGCTGGCCATCGTCAATCCCTATGAGCGCAAGACCGAAAATTGGGTGCCGCCAGATGTCGCCAAGGAACTGATCGCCAAACGCCAGACGGTGTTCCGCGATACGGGTAACCGCATGGAAGCCGTGACGCCGATGACCGGCGCGCGTGATCTGTTTCTCTACGCATCACGCGTGGCCGACCGGGATACATTGTCGCAGGCCAAGCGCGCCTCGCTGGTGCTCAAGGATTATAACGCGCTCCTCAAACGGTCGAGCAAGTTGCAACTTCAGCTCAATGCGGCGCTTTACATTCTCTCGCTGCTCATCGTTGGCATGGCGGTGTGGACCGCGCTGCGCGTGGCCGACCGTTTGGTTCGGCCCGTGGGCGAGCTTGTGGATGCCGCACGCAAGGTTGCGGGAGGCGACCTGTCGGTGCGCGTATCGGCGACGCGCAGCCGCGACGAGGTGGGCGTGCTTTCCCGCGCGTTCAACCGCATGACCGAGCGGCTGAGCGAACAGAATATGGATCTGATCGCTTCAAATGATCTGCTTGATCGGCGCCGTGCGCTCATTGAGGCGGTCTTGTCTGGTGTAACAGCAGGCGTCGTCTCGATCACGCCGGAGCACGTGGTGCGCGTTCTAAATCGGTCGGCGAGCGATCTCCTCAAGGTCGATCCGCAAAGCGCGATTGGCAGTCCGCTCATGGATTTGATACCAGAGTTTCAGGAAATGCTCGATCAGCGGCAGAATGAAGCCATCATCCAGATCAACGTGCAGGGCGAAGCACGCACGCTGGCCGTAAAGGTAGTCAACAGCGAATTTGGCGGAATCATTACCTTTGACGACATTACGCAGCAGTTGATTGACCAGCGTCGCGCAGCATGGTCAGACGTGGCGCGCCGTGTGGCGCATGAAATCAAAAACCCGCTGACGCCAATCCAACTGGCGGCTGAACGGCTCAAACGCCGCTTCTCAAAGGAAATCACGTCCGATCCGGCGGCCTATGACAAGCTGACCGACACAATCGTGCGCCAGGTGGGTGATTTGCGCCGCATGGTCGATGAGTTCTCGTCGTTTGCGCGGATGCCCAAGCCTGAATTTGCCGAAGAGGCAATTGTCGACATCGCGCGCGAGGCGATGTTCCTGCATGAAGTTGCCAACCCGGCAATCCGCTTCACCATTGCGGCGCCCATACCGTCGCCCGCGCTGCTGTGCGACCGCAGGCAATTGGCGCAAGCCGTGTCCAACATCGTGAAAAATGGCGTGGAGGCAATCAGCCAGCGCGAAGGGCGCGAGGGTGGCGAGATTTCCATGGAGATCTCGCAGGATGAAGCAGGCGTTGTCACGTTGCGCGTTGCTGACGATGGCATTGGCCTTCCGCTTGAGCGGGAGCGGATCATTGAGCCCTACATGACCACACGCCCCGGCGGAACCGGCCTTGGGCTCGCCATCGTCAAGAAGATCATCGAAGAACATATGGGAACGATCAGCTTTTCCGACCGTGAAGGCGGCGGAACCGTTGTGACGGTGCGCATCGATTCCGCCAATCTTGCCGCGGCTATTGCGCGGCGTGTCGGGCAGGAACGTGCCGGCACAGATCACCTGCCATCTGCACTCACCCCGGTAAGGAGTAGCTAAGCCATGGGTCTCGACATTCTCGTCGTTGACGATGAAGAGGACATTCGCGATCTGGTCGCGGGTGTGCTTGAAGATGAGGGCTATGCTCCGCGCACGGCGGCCGATAGCGATGCGGCACTTGCCGCGATTGCGGATCGCCGCCCGTCGCTCGTGCTGCTGGACGTGTTCCTCAAAGGATCACGGCTTGATGGGCTGGAACTGCTTGACGAGATCAAGCGGCGCGATCCCAGCCAGCCGGTGCTCGTCATTTCCGGCCACGGCAACCTCGACACAGCTGTTACCGCCATCCGCCGGGGGGCGGCCGATTTCATTGAAAAGCCGTTTGAAGCTCAGCGGCTCCTCCTGCTTGTCTCGCGCGCGACCGAAACAGAGCGGCTGCGCGCCGAAAATGAGACGCTTAAGGCGCAGATCGGCCTTGATGAGCAATTGAGCGGCACATCGGGTGCCATCAATCAGGTGCGTGCCACGCTGAAACGTGTGGCCCCCACCGGAAGCCGCGTCCTCATCAGTGGGCCTGCTGGCGTGGGTAAGGAAGTTGCGGCGCGGATGCTGCATGGCTGGAGCCCTCGCGGAAATGCGCCTTTTGTGGTCGTCAGCGCCGCGCGGATGACTCCTGAACGCGTGGAAGAAGAGCTTTTCGGCTCCGAGCGCCCTGACGGCACGATCACACCCGGCCTGCTGGAGCGCGCGCATGGCGGCACGCTCTTCCTTGATGAAATCGCCGATATGCCGATCACCACGCAGGGCAAAATTCTGCGTGTGCTGACCGATCAAAGCTTCAACCGCGTGGGCGGGCAACGACAGGTAAAGGTAGATGTGCGCGTGCTTTCGTCCACCGCGCGAACGCTGACCGACGAGATCGAAGCCGGGCGTTTCCGGGAAGATTTCTATTATCGGCTCAACGTCGTGCCGGTTTTCATTCCCTCACTTGCCGAGCGGCGCGAGGACATTCCGCTGCTGGTAGAGCATTTCGCCGCGCGCTACGCGGCAGACCGGCGTGTTCCGACGCCAGAGATAGCTGCCGATGCAATGGCGGCGCTTCAGGCCTATGATTGGCCGGGCAATGTGCGCCAGTTGCGCAACATCGTGGAGCGCACGATCATTCTGGCGCCCGGCGAACGGATTTCGCGCATCGATGTCGATATGCTGCCCTCTGAAATCCTGAACGATCCATCGAGCGGAGCAGGCACAGGGCCAACATCCGCCATCATGGGGGCCCCCTTGCGAGAAGCCCGCGAGGCCTTTGAACGGGAATATCTGCGCGTGCAGATCAGGCGGTTCTCAGGCAATATTTCACGCACCGCGCACTTCATCGGCATGGAACGTTCAGCACTTCACCGTAAACTCAAGATCCTCGGCATGGTTGAGGATCGCGATTCAAGCGACGATTAACGCGCGGGCAGTGGACCAGAGCCTTGTTTGACGCTAAGGAAGCCTGTGTTCCCGTGTCTTTTTGGGGGACGTTGGCAGACGCCTGAAAACAGGCGCAACTGCGGGATTAATCGCCCGCCAAAAGCTAGAAAAGGAATTAAGAGTGGCTGACAAAACGAACAATCTTCAGGATATTTTCCTCAACACCGTTCGCAAGGCGAAGGTGCCGGTGACGATGTTCCTTGTCAAAGGCGTCAAGCTGCAGGGAATCATCACCTGGTTCGACAATTTCTCGGTGCTTCTGCGCCGCGATGGGCAGTCGCAGCTGATCTATAAGCACGCCATTTCCACCATCATGCCCGGCGGACCGATCGACATCCCCGCGATGCGCGCCGCGATTGGCGATGGCAAGCGCCAGAAGTCGCTTCAGGATGTCTTCCTGTCCGCAACGGAAAAGACGCAGACCCCGGTCACGATGTTCCTCGTCAACGGCGTGATGTTGCAGGGTGAAGTTGCCACATTTGATCTTTTCTGTCTGCTGTTGCAGCGCGATTCGATGGCGCAACTTGTCTACAAGCACGCGATCTCGACCGTTCAGCCAGCCCATCCGCTGAACCTCGCCGAGGAAGAAGCAGACGGCGATTGAGCGTATTTAATCGACAGGATGATGACGGCTTCGCGCGTGGCGCACGGGCCGTTATCGCCTATCCAGACATCGGCACGAGCAGCCGTGACCCAGAGGCACGGCTTGAAGAAGCGTCCGGCCTTGCTGCGGCGATTGGTATCGACGTGGTTGAAGGGGTGGCCTTCCGCATCCGCACACCGCGCCCGGCAACGCTCTTTGGCGCCGGGCAGGTCGAAGATCTCGCTGCACGGGCAGCAGCAGACGAGGCGGAACTCGTCATCGTCGATGGCGCGTTGACGCCGGTTCAACAACGCAATCTGGAAAAGGAAATCAAGGCCAAGGTCATCGACCGCACAGGCCTGATCCTGGAAATTTTCGGCGAACGCGCAGCAACTGCGGAAGGCCGGCTTCAGGTTGAACTCGCGCACCTCGATTATCAGGCCGGGCGGCTGGTGCGCAGCTGGACCCACCTTGAGCGCCAGCGCGGCGGCTTTGGCTTCCTTGGCGGGCCCGGTGAAACGCAGATCGAGGCCGACCGCCGCATGATCCGCGACCGGATGGCGAAGCTGCGCAAGGAACTGGAACAGGTCCGCCGCACGCGCGGGCTGCACCGTGATCGACGCAAGCGCGCGCCGTGGCCGGTGGTGGCGCTCGTTGGCTATACCAATGCCGGCAAGTCAACTTTGTTCAACAGGATGACAGGCGCAACGGTGATGGCGCAGGATCTGCTGTTCGCTACGCTTGACCCGACGATGCGGCAGATTTCTCTGCCCGGCGTGGACAAGGCAATCCTGTCCGACACCGTGGGATTTGTCTCCGACCTGCCGACCCAGCTCGTCGCGGCCTTCCGGGCCACGCTGGAGGAAGTCAATTCGGCAGATCTGGTCGTCCACGTCCGCGATATTTCGCATCCCGATACAGAAGCCCAGCGTGACGATGTGGAAACCGTGCTCACCGAAATCGGCGCGCGCGGCGAGGGTGCGGCCCCCATGGTGGAAGTTTGGAACAAGATTGATCGGCTTGATGAGGAAGCTCGCGCTTTCCACGCAGCAGAAGCCGCGCGTCGGGATGATGTGGTGCTCGTTTCCGCGTTGACAGGCGAGGGGACTGATGATCTCGCAGAACTTTGCTCCAACCGTCTCACATCAACCTATAGGCTTCGCACGATCAACCTCAATGTCAGCGATGGTGCGCGTATCGCATGGGTTCATGCGCATGGGCGCGTTGTCGAGCAGACATCTGATGGAGAAACAGTGACACTCTCTGTGCGTATGTCAGATGAGGACTTTGGCCGATTTTCTGCTCGCTGGGCTTAACCGGCGCGCTTTGCCTCTCCCCATAGTGCTTCCTTGTCATCAAGCGACAATGCGCCAAATGTCTCGCCACCCAATTGTTCCATCATGCGGAAACGCCGCTCAAACTTGCCGTTTGCCCGCCGCAGCGCAGCTTCAGGATCGACGCCCAACTTGCGCGCCCAGTTAACGGTGGCGAACAACAGGTCGCCAATTTCATCCTCAATCTCGTCAGCAGACGTGGCGGCATCGACTTCAGCCAGTTCCTCGATGATCTTGTCACGCGCTCCCGATGGATCGGGCCAATCAAAGCCTGTGCGCGCCGCGCGCTTCTGAAGCTTTTCGGCGCGGAGCAGAGCTGGCAAGCCAAGCGCGACACCCGCGAGCGCGCTACCATCTTCATGACCAGACCGCTCGGCGGCCTTGATGCCCTCCCAATCAGGTTTGTCGGCATCGCCAAATACATGGGGGTGGCGGCGCTCCATCTTGTCGGAAATGGCATTGGCGACATCGTTGAAATCAAAATGCCCATCTTCTTCAGCCATGCGCGCGTGAAACACGACCTGAAAGAGCAGATCGCCCAGTTCGTCCTTCAGTAATGCAAGGTCGTTGCGCTCAATGGCATCGGCGACTTCATAGGCCTCTTCAATCGTGAACGGTGCGATTGTCGCAAAGCTCTGCTCTATGTCCCACGGGCAGCCATCCTCCGGGCTGCGCAGTCGGACCATAATGGCGAGCAGACGCTCAATCGGGGTTATGGGCGCAGAGGCGAAATTGATGTCGGCAGGCATAGGCCGGGCGTGGATGAAGCCGGGCGCGGCGTCAATGCCAGAGCATCAATCCTTTTGGGCGTTGATACCGTCCATAATCTTCGCGCCCGCCATCAGCACAGCAAGCATACACGCACCATACATGATCTGCCCGATATGCCCCGGAAAGGTCGAAAGATAATCCTTCCCGCGCTCTGATGCGCCCAGTGCAAGGGCGTAGATGATGAAGCACGCTTCGATGCGGGTGCGGATGACAAAGGGTCGTTTGAGGATACGCAGCATATCCAAAATTAAGCAATTACCGGGCCAACCTTGAAAATCCGCCAATATCGCTTTTGGAATATGGTTAAGTGTAAGTTAGTCCGACAGTTCCTCTGACAGGTTGAGCGCGTCGAGCAGCGCCCGGCGCGCCGCGCGGATCGCCTCATGCAGCGCGGTATCGGCAAGTTGTTCCGGGCTGATAGCTTCCGGCCAATGCCGTGCGATCACATCCGCAAGCCGATCAAGCTTTTCTTCATCGACCATGAAACGCGGGTCGACCTTTGCCGGATCACATACCACACGCAAGCGAAGGCAGGCCGGACCGCCGCCATTGGCCATGGATTGGCGCACATCAACGGGGATCAGGCGACGAATGGGGCCATTGCCCGCGATCATCGATTCCAGCCAAGCCCAGACGCGCGCATTGCCCTGCGCTTCTGTCGGCAGGATAAGCGCCATACCACCATCGGGCAGCGTCACAAGTTGCGCGTTGAAGAGATAAGACTGGATGGCGTCCGCAAGGCTCACGCAAGCCGCCGGAACCTCAACGATTTCCACTTCGGGCAGGCGCGCGCGCAAATCGGCGTAGAAGCCCTGCTTATCACCAAAGGCCAATTCGTGCGTAAAGAGCACGCGCTCATTGGCGACCGCGACAACGTCATTGTGGAACGCGCCAGCCGCGATCGCCTCTTCGGATTGCGCGACGAACAACGCTTCGCGCACACCGTGCATACGGGCAACGGCACGCGACGCCTCAATATGCTGGCGCGCGGGGAAGGGACCTCCAGCAACGCCATAAACGAAAATTTCGACGCCAGCTTCGCCATGCGCGCGGCACAACCGCATATGGTTGGCCGCCCCTTCATCACCAAAAGGCGCGGGAATGGGGCCGTGGACCGCGAAGGCCGGATCGGCAAAGGCGATGCGCAGTTGCGCGAGAGTGCCCTGCCACTCATGGCTGCGGTGTGGCATCGTCACGAGATTGGCAACGCTCAGATGGCATTTGCCGTCTGCAGTGTCAGGCGCTGGAGAAACCGTCGCGGCATTGGCCGCCCACATCGACGAGGCCGACAATGCATTGGCAAGCAGGCGCGCATCGGCTGCTTCGGGCGTCGTGCCAAGCGTCACGAGCCAATGCGTATCAGGCCGATTATGGGGCAGGAGGATGCCCTGCGGCAAACCAAGCCGAATATTGGCGCGCATCTTCTCAATGCCCTGCAAGGCCGCTGCACGCGGTTGCGCGACACCGCCTGCATTTTTCGCCGAGGCAAGGTTGCCAAGGCTGAGCCCGGCATAATTGTGGCTTGGGCCAATGATCCCGTCAAAATTGATTTCGCGGAGCATATCTACCAGCGCGCCACATGGGTGATGACGTCGCCCTCCACCACGCCCAGCAGGCGCGCACCATCAGGATCGATTGCGATGCCGCCGTCACGAAGCTCCAGCCAGCCATAAGCGGCGCGGAAATCATCCAATTTGCCGTGGGCGATGAGGTCTTTCTCGCCCTTCTTGTGATCGCCCAGCCCGGCATCAATGGCAACGATCTGGGTGTCCCGCGCTTCACGAACGCTGCGGATCTGGTCGGTCCGCGCGGTCATGGTCGGGCCACCGTCAAATATGTCGACATAGTTTTCCCAGTGAAAACCTTCATTCTCCAGCATCCGCATCGCCGCACGGCCCGATGGATGCGGCATCCCGATGACAGCACGGGCGCTTTCAGGCAGCATGGCGGTATAAACCGGGTGCTTGGGCATCAGATCTGCGATAAACTGGTTGCCATGCACGGCGTTGAACTCGTCTGCCTGCTGGAAGTTCATGCCGAAGAAGCGCCCTGCCACGCCATCCCAAAAGGGCGATCCGCCGGCCTCATCGATCACGCCGCGCAGTTCGGCGAGCGTCTTGTCGCCAAAGCGAGCGCGGTGATTGCGAATGAAGAGATAGCGGCTGCGCGCGATCAACATACCAAGCCCGCCAGAGCGTTCGCCGGGGTGGAGGAAGAGGCCGCCCACTTCGGTGCAGCCTTCCAGATCGGTCGTGAGGCTCAGCATTTCAGCGCGGAAGGTTTTATCCAGTTCCACGCTGTGCTGCGTCAGCGTGCCAAGACGGTAGGAGTAGAAGGGCCATTTCTGGCCGACCCGCGAGAAAATCTGGCAGGTGCCGCGCACTTCACCTGTTGCGGTGTTTTCGAGCACGAACACGAAGAGATCGTCGGCGATTTCTTCCTCGGTCCGCGCGAAAGCAGCAGCAGCGCGTTCCAGCTTTGCCGTCAGCGCCTTGCGGTCCGGCGGAAGATTGGTGAAGCCGCCACCCGTGCGCTTCGCCATTTCATAGAGATGCTGGACATCGTCGATATGCGCGGCCCGAATGATGAAGCTCACAGGCCGCCTCGTGCAGCGAGACGAACCAGGGTCAATGCCGAAAGGCGGGCGCGTTCAGCCAGGCTGTCCACGATCAAAAACTCCTCATCAGAATGAATGGAGCCGCCCCGCGGCCCCATGGTGTCGACGACCGGGATGCCGCAGGCAGCAATATTGTTGCCATCGCAGACCCCCCCGGTCGGACGCCAGTTTATTGGCAGACCCAGATCACTTCCGCAATCACGGACCAGATTGAACAGTGTTTCGGCCTTGGCATCAAGCGGCTTGGGCGGACGATTAAAACCGCCATGGACGTGCGCATGAACGCCATGCTCACGCTCTATGGCAGCCACCGCCCGGCGGATGGCATCTGTGGCGAGTGTCATGTCTTCCGGTGTCATCGGACGCAGATTGACGCGCAGAATGGCAATGTCAGGCACGATGTTGTTTGGCCCGCCGCCATCAATCCTGGCGGGATTGACCTTGAGTCCGGGCGCACGCGCCGCTGCCAGCCTCACCGCAAGGTCGGCGGCGGCGACAAGCGCATTGCGGCCATCTTCCGGGTTGCGTCCCGCATGGGCTGCCTTGCCATGGAGGGTGATTGAAAAATTGCCACTGCCAGGCCGTGCGCCCGCCAGCGTGCCATCGGGCAGGGCTGGCTCAAAGGTAAGCGCGGCGGCCTTTCCGCGCGCCAGTTGCGCAATCACGCCTGCTGAAGCCTGGCTTCCCGTTTCTTCATCGGAATTGAGCAGAACGTCATAACCGATGCGCGGTGAGACGCTGGATTGCTCAAGCGCGGCAAGCGCGGCGAGAATGACGGCGATTCCGCCCTTCATATCCGCTGTGCCCGGTCCGTTGAGCACGCCCTCTTCCAGCCAGCGCAACGACTGGAAAGGATGGTCAGCGGCAAATACAGTGTCCATATGGCCCGTCAGCAGGATGCGGACGGGGGCATCTGGGCGCACGCTCAGGTGCAGGTGCTGGCCCCGTTCGATGGTCTGTATGCTGCCCTTTGCATTCACGCTTTCAACAGGCTCTGCATCGAGCAGGGCAAGCTTGCCGGGCAGAACCGAAAAGGCATCCGCGAGTAGGCCGCTCACGGCCTTCAACCCGGCAAGATTGGTTGTTCCGCTGTTGATGGCGGCCCAGCGTTCCACCTGCGCCAACATGGGCGCTTCGCTGGCCCTCTCCAGAACCGCGCGTTCTTCGTTCGTCAATCCGGTCATGCCGTGTCATAGCGAGCGGCAGACCGGAAGGCGAGAGGGGCAGGGCTATGCCTTGGCGGCGTCCGCCTGTGGGCGCGCGAACTCCGACGGGACTTCAGCATACATCTTGCGCGCTGCCGGCCGCGCGGCAATTTTTTCGATCCAGCCGAGTAGCCTCGGAGTATCCGTTGCGTTGACGAACTCAGGGAAGCTGAATTGCATCCCGCCCGCGATCGCATAATTACAGATGTCGGCGAGCGTATATTGGTCACCTACCAGCCATTCAGTCTTGGAAAGCTGCTCTTCAAGGCGACGAACAGACACGCCGATCTTGCGCATTTCCTCGTCAATCACGTCCTGCGGAAAGCCCTTGCGCGCATTGCGCCACTTGGTCTGCTGCTCAGGAACGGGGATGCGCGCCACATATTCCTCGAACTCTTCGTCGGAATAAGCCCGCGCCATCGGGCCAATATGCCGCTCCCAACCGATGGTCGAAACGCACCAGCAGAAATATTCATCGACCCACTTCGTCCAGACGCGCATCTGGGCGATGTCATAGGGGTCTTTGGGGCGAAGCGGGTTCGCATCGGGAAACACATCTTCCAGATATTCGCAGATCACCGTGGACTCGGTGATGATCTTGCCCTTGTGCTCAAGTGCTGGAACCTGCCCACGCGGGTTGATGGCCTTGAACCATTGCTCATGATGCTCAAACTTGGTCGGGTCGAGCCGGTGGATAGTGAAGTCCAGCTCCTTTTCGTAAAGCGCCAGCATGGGCTTCAACGAATTGGCACCGGGGCCAAAGCTAAACAATTTGAGCATGGGGCTTGCCTCTCCAGGAATCGTTATGTCTGGAAACGGAAATGCCTGAGATGAAAATAATATGCAACACATACAATTTACGACTGAGGCCGAGCTTGGCCGCGCTCTGCCTTGCGTTTGCGGGCCAAATCCAGCATAGGCGTTTTGCCCTTTTCCTCCCCAGGAATATGTTGTTGTTCAACTGACTGAAAAGGGTGTTTTCATGACTGCCTATACTGATCGCGCCGGCCTGAAGGTCGCCAGCGTCCTTGCCGATTTCGTTGAAACGAAAGCCGCGGCGGGAACGGGCGTGGCCGTGGACGCGCTCTGGCAAGGCATGGCCACGCTTCTTGAAGGCTTCACGCCGCGAAATCGTGATTTGCTGGCAAAGCGCGATGCGCTTCAGGCCAAACTCGACGATTGGCACAAGGCCAATCCGGGTCCGATCACCGATATGGCGGCTTACCAGACCTTCTTGCGTGAGATTGGTTATCTTGTCCCGGAGCCTGCGCCATTCTCGATCACCACGGCCAATGTTGATGATGAGATTGCGGTCATGGCCGGGCCACAGCTTGTTGTGCCCTCGCTTAACGACCGCTTTGTGCTCAACGCCGCCAATGCCCGTTGGGGGAGCTTGTATGATGCCTATTACGGCACCGATGCGCTCGATGCGGCACCTGCAAGGCCGGGCGGCTATGATCCTGTTCGGGGCGCTGCGGTTATTGCTGCTGCCAAGGCGTTTCTGGACGACACCGTGCCGCTGGCGGACGGAAGCTGGGCAAACTGGGCCGGCGGCGGGCTGGCGCTGGCCGATCCGTCTGTGGCAATCGTTCGCCGGGGCGACGATATTCTGCTGCGCCACAATGGACTTGCGATCGAAATCCTGATCGACCCCACACACCCGATCGGGCGTGCCGATCCGGCGGGCATCAAGGATGTCGTTCTTGAATCCGCGCTGACCACGATTGTTGACCTTGAGGACTCGGTCGCCGCGGTCGACGCAGATGACAAGGTGGCCGCTTACACCAACTGGCTTGGCCTTATGCGGGGCGACCTGACGGCGAGCTTCGTCAAGGGCGGCAAAACCATGACACGCGCGATGGAGGCAGACCGGGACTGGGGAGACGAAGTGCTCCATGGCCGCTCGCTGCTGTTCGTCCGCAATGTCGGCCATTTGATGACCAATCCGGCGGTTCTTCTGCCCGATGGCACTGAAGCGCCTGAGGGTATTCTCGACGCTGTCTTCACCTCGCTTTGTGCAATGCATGATTTGCTGGGGCTGGGCACCTTACGCAACAGCCGCACGGGCAGCATCTACATCGTGAAACCCAAGCAGCATGGTCCCGAAGAATGTGCCTTCACCAATGATCTGTTTGACGCCGTGGAAGATCTTCTTGGCCTTGCCCGCCACACGATCAAGGTTGGCGTGATGGATGAAGAGCGACGGACATCGGCCAATCTTGCCGCGTGTATCCATGCGGTGAAGGATCGCATCGTGTTCATCAACACGGGCTTTCTTGATCGCACGGGCGATGAAATGCACACGGCGATGCAGGCCGGACCGATGATCCGCAAGGCGGCGATGAAGTCGAGCGCATGGATACAGGCATATGAAGCGCGCAACGTGCAGATCGGCCTTGCCTGCGGGCTTTCCGGCAAGGCGCAAATCGGCAAGGGTATGTGGGCTGCACCCGATATGATGCGTGATATGCTCGACCAGAAGATCGGCCATCCGAAATCCGGCGCAAACACCGCATGGGTTCCATCCCCGACCGCCGCGACGCTGCACGCAACGCATTATCACCGCGTCGATGTGTTCGCGCGGCAGGCCGAACTTGCCCAAGGCCCAACTCCGGGGCTTGAGCCTCTGCTCACCATTCCCGTCGCGCCCCTTGGTCACAATTGGTCTGATGAGGAGGTGCGCGAAGAGCTTGAGAACAACGCACAGGGTATTCTGGGCTATGTCGTGCGCTGGATCGATCAGGGCATTGGGTGCTCCAAGGTACCCGACATCAACGACATCGGCCTGATGGAAGACCGGGCGACGCTGCGCATTTCATCGCAGCATATTGCCAACTGGCTGCTCCATGGCGTGTGCACACCTGCACAGGTTGACGCTGCACTGGCCAAGATGTCCGCAAAGGTCGATGCCCAGAATTCCGATGACGCGCTGTATGAGAAGCTCACGCCAGACAGCATTGCCTTCAAGGCTGCGAGGGCGCTGGTGTTTGAAGGGGTGGCACAACCGAGCGGCTATACCGAACCACTGCTTCACAAGTTCCGACAGGAAAAAAAGGCCGAAGCCTGAGCGCATAGCAACAGCGGGAGGGCGCGGTCGGCACGCGCCCTCTTACCCATGGCAGTTGACATGGCTCGGTTTTTACCAAGGATGGGAAAAAACGGAGAGCGAGATGAAGGCTGCCCCAATAACGCAATTCGATGCCAGTGATGCGCGTATCTACGTTGATGATGTTTGGCATGAGCCGTTTCGGCAGCAACGGCAGGCAGCGCCGGTCAGCTATCTCCCAGACAGCCCTTATGGCCCTTATTGGTCCATAGTCTCGCACGATCTGATCCAGCAGGTGGAAGCAAACCCTGCTGTATTTTCTTCGTCCTACAAGCTGGGCGGGATCACCATCGGCAACAATATCGAATCCTCGGAGCGTGAGTTTCCGAACTTCATCGCCATGGATGGCGAGCAGCACGCAGCCCAGCGCAAGGTCGTGCAGCCCTCGTTCAATCCCAGCGAAATGACGCGCCGTGACGTTGAAATCCGGGAGCGCACCAAGGCGCTGTTTGATAGTTTGCCGGTTGGCAAGACGTTCGACTGGGTGGAGCAGGTGTCGATCCCGCTTACCATCGGAATGTTGTGCATCCTCTTCGATTTCCCGTGGGACGAGCGCCACGACCTGAAGCGCTGGTCGGATTGGGCGAGCGAAGTGACGCCGGACAACAGCGAAGAACGCTATAACCGTTTCCTTGAGCAGATGATGCAGATGCTGACGCGCTTCGATCAGTTGCTGGAGGAAAAGCGCCAATTGCCTCCTGCGGATGACCTCCTATCCCGCGTCATCCACAGTCAGGCGATGGGCCATATGGAGCCGATGGAGCGCATCGCGAACATCGCGCTCCTGATCGTCGGCGGGAATGACACGACGCGCAATTCGATGAGCGGCTTCATCGAGGCGTGTCATAAGTTCCCGGACCAGCTTGAAAGGTTGCGGGCCGATAGGTCGCTCATTCCCAATGCCGCGCAGGAGATTGTGCGCTGGCAATCGCCCGTCACCCATATGCGCCGGACGTGCACCGAAGACACGGTGCTGGGTGGGCAGCAGATGAAGAAGGGCGATGTGGTCGTGATGTGGTATATTTCTGGCAATCGGGATGAGAGCGTGTTCGCCAATCCCGACCAGTTTGACATCATGCGCGAAAATTCACGGCGGCACGTTGCCTTCGGTCACGGCGTGCATCGCTGCGTCGGCGCGCGGCTTGCCGAGTTGCAATTAGGCGCGCTCATCAACGAAATCATCGACCGCGACATCGACATAAAAATGGATGGCGCGCCAACGCGTCTTTCAAGTTGTTTCCTTCATGGCTTTACTCAGATGCCTGTGGTGATGCATTCGCGCTGACCATGTATCAGGTTGCCGCACTTTACTGCTTCGCCCCATTTGATGATCCCGATGCGCTGCGTGCGCCCCTCAAGTCGTTGTGCGACACACAAGACGTGCGGGGGACGCTGCTCATTGCCCACGAAGGCATAAACGGCACGATTGCCGGAAGTGCTTCGGGAATCGCGGCGGCGGTTGACGCCGTGCGGGCATTGCCGGGGTGCAGCGATCTTGATGTGAAATATTCATCGGCGTCCGAACCGCCCTTTCAACGGATGAAGGTGCGACTGAAGAAGGAAATCGTTACGCTGGGCGTTCCCGGTGTCGATGCCGCGCGCAATGCAGGCAAGCACGTCGAACCGCAGGACTGGAACGCACTCATCCGCGATCCGGCGACGCTCCTCATCGATACACGCAATGATTATGAAGTCGCCATTGGCACCTTCAAAGGCGCACTTGACCCAAAAACCAACAGTTTTCGGGAATTTCCAGAATGGTTCCACGCACATCGTGCCGAATTTGGCGACAAGACGAAGGTCGCCATGTTCTGCACTGGCGGCATCCGCTGCGAGAAATCGACCGCCTTTTTGAAAGCTGAGGGCGTGGAAGAGGTTTTCCACCTGAAGGGCGGCATCCTCAACTATCTTGAGAAAATGCCTGCCCACGACAGCCTGTGGGAGGGCGACTGCTATGTATTCGATCAGCGCGTGAGCCTGCGCCATGGGCTGGAAGAGGGCGATTTTGAAATCTGCCCCACCTGCACATGGCCCCGCAAATCAGGCGCGGACTGCCCCCACTGCGGCTAAATCCGCGCTTCCCCCCATTCGATCCACGCGAACGGCTTTGGCGTTTTGGGCATATAACCCTTGTCGGCATGGGCGATCTTGAAGCCCGCAGCCTCATAGGCCCCAGTAATTGGCCGGGTGAGGTGGCAATTGCCGGAAAGGCGCTTCCATACCGGCTCTATGCGCCTCTGCCATTTGGCCGCGCCGGGCTCTGGCGAGCCGCCATGCTCAAGGAACAGAACCTTGCCGCCCGGTCGCAAAACACGGCGCATTTCTGATAGCACCTTTTGCTGGTCATCAACCGAGCAAAGCGTGAAGGTGACGAGGACCGTATCAAAGCGCGCATCCTCAAATGGCATATCCTCACCAATGCCTGCGCGGATGTCAGCGGTCATGCCCTTGGCCTGTGCAGCCGCGTGCGACTGATCGAGCAAGCCGGGGGAGGGGTCCAGCCCTGAAAAGCTCTTGATCCGCGCGGGATCGTAAAACTGCATATTGATGCCGCCGCCGCAGCCCAATTCCAGCACATCGCCCTCGGCCTGTGGAACAATGCGGCTGCGCGCCTTCATGATCTGCGGCTGAGCACAGCAACATCCAATCAGCTTGGGAACCATGACTCTGTCCCACCAGCCGATGGGTTTGGGTTCATAGATGTGATGCGAATGTGTGGAGGACATTGGCATATAGTTCCTTCTTGAAGGGCACGATGAGGTCAATCAACTCATCGGGCCGCGCCCAGCGCCATGCGCGAAATTCCTGATGCGCAGTGTGAATGTCGATGTCGCTGTCTTGCCCCAGAAAATCCATCAGGAACCAGTGCTGGCGCTGGCCACGATAGCGCCCGCCCCACATCCGCCCCATCAACTCAGGCGGAAGATCATAGAGCAGTTCCTGACTGGTGCGCGCAATGATCGATACGAGGCGCGCCTCAACACCGGCTTCTTCGTTGAGTTCACGAATGGCGGCGGCTTCGACATCCTCGCCATCATCGACGCCACCTTGGGGCATCTGCCAGGCTTCGCTTGAGCTATCGAGGCGCTGGCCGACAAAGATGTTGCCCTGTGGGTTGCGCAGCATGATGCCCGCACATGGGCGATAGGGAAGATGTGTGAAGTCGTCAGTCATATCAATCAGGCGATCTCTGCGAGCAGTTCCTTAAGGGCTGACAGCCCGTTGGTGATGTCCTGATGCGAAGAGGGGATGCCTTTGCGCAAACAGATAAAACCATGGATGTTGCCCGACGCCTCAATATAGGTCGTGCGGATACCCGCCTCGATAAGGCGCGCGGCATAAGCCCGACCCTGATCGCGCAGCGGATCAAGCCCGGCGGTTATGACAATGGCGGGCGGCATACCGGCAAGATCATGATGAAGTGGCGCAATCCGCCAGCTGCCATCGCCCGCATAGCTCGACATGAAGAAGTCCATCGAGTCTTCGGTCAGCAGATAGCCTTGCTTGAAAGCTTCATAGCTCGGCCACGGCTCATGCTCGGCGACGGCGGGATAAATGGGATATTGGGCAACAACCGGCTTGGAGCAGGGCCTGTCGCGCAGCGCCATTGCCGTCACCACCGTCAGATTACCGCCAGCACTATCGCCGGAAAGGACAAGCCCGGTGCAGGGAATATTGTCGGCAACCCAGCGCGTTGCGGCTTCGCAATCCTCCGGGGCGGCGGGGAAGGGCGCTTCGGGCGCAAGGCGATAGTCAATTGAGATAATCGGCATATCGAGTTGTCGTGCAGCTTCCGCGCAATAAGGCTCGTGCGAGTCGATGTCACCGATCACAAAGCCGCCGCCATGGTAGAACACCATGACAAGGCCCGGAGCACGACCTTCGCGCGCATCATAAAGGCGCGCCGGGATGGTGCCTGCGGGGCCTGGAATGGCAATGTCGCGCATCACCGCAAGCTCACCCACTTCGGCGTCCGCCACATGGCGCATGGCGAGCATCATGTTGCGGGCGTCAGCGACCGGAATTTCGTGCATCTTGGGGCCGGTCTGGCTGTTGAGGAACTGCAGGAAGGCCGCCGTGTCCGGGCGCACGAAATGCTCAGTCATACTCTCTCCATCATGTCAGTATTTCCTAGATGCTTATCGATCCCTTTTGGGGACGTCCATCGGCAAAGCGCAACTCCGCGATTCAACAGTTTTCCTATTTTGGTTTGTGGTGAATAGCTGCATAGAGCGGAACAAACATAATCTCGCAGGATCTGAATTGATGGCTACAGCCGCGCGTAACGACGCTCCAGAAAACCATTCCGCTCCAGCTATTTCTGAAGCCGTGGTGGTCCGCTTCGCGGGCGACTCTGGCGATGGGATGCAATTGACCGGCGGGCAGTTCACATTGTCGTCCGCGCTCGCGGGAAATGATTTTGCGACCTTCCCGGACTTTCCGGCGGAAATTCGCGCTCCTTTGGGCACATTGTTCGGCGTTTCCGCCTTCCAGATCAATTTCGGTTCAACCGAGATTGATACGGCGGGCGACGCGCCCGATGTGCTTGTGGTGATGAACCCGGCGGCGCTCAAGACCAACGTCAAGGATTTGAAGCCCGGCGGACTCATCATCGCAGACAGCGGCGAGTTTACGGCGCGCAACCTTGCCAAGGCGGAATATGACGCCAACC
This sequence comes from uncultured Sphingomonadaceae bacterium, assembly GCA_937873035.1. GTDB lineage: Bacteria > Pseudomonadota > Alphaproteobacteria > Sphingomonadales > Sphingomonadaceae > Aquisediminimonas. Next base: position 29,784 of record CALMVA010000048.1, read on the forward strand.
CGCTTGAGGATGATTCGCTGGGCAAATGGCAGCTCATCAGCTTCAACATCTCGCAACTGACAATGGATGCGGTGAAGCCCTTCGGCCTTGGCAATAAAGAGGCGCTGCGCTGCAAAAATATGTGGACGCTGGGCCTTGCGCTCTGGATGTTCGACCGTGACCGCCAGCCGATCATCGACTGGCTCAATGAGAAATTCGCCAAGAACCAGGTGCTGGCCGATGCCAATATCGCCGCGCTCAACGCGGGCCATGCCTATGGCGAAACGGCGGAAATCGGCCAATCAGGCGCACATATTCCGCAGCGCCACGTTGATCCGGCGTCGGCAGAACCGGGCCTGTATCGCACCATCACGGGCGCAGATGCGGTGGCTTATGGCCTTGTCGCCGGGTGCCAGCTTGCGGGCGTGAAGATGTTCTTTGGCGGTTATCCGATCACGCCGGCCTCTTCCATCCTCCACGCGCTGTCGCGCCTCAAGGAATTTGGCGTCACCACCTTTCAGGCGGAAGACGAAATCGCCGCCATCGCCTCGGCTATTGGCGCCTCATATAGCGGCCAGCTGGGCGTGACCTCGTCTTCCGGTCCGGGTATTGCGCTCAAGACCGAAGCGATCGGCCTTGCGGTGATGACCGAGCTTCCGCTCGTGATCGTCAACTCGCAGCGCGGCGGCCCCTCCACAGGCCTTCCCACCAAGACCGAACAGTCGGACCTTTATCAGTCGGTCTATGGCCGCAATGGCGATACGCCGCTGCCGGTGATCGCCGCACGTTCGCCTTCGGACGTGTTCGATTGCGCGATTGAAGCGGTGCGCATTGCAACCCAGTTCATGACGCCGGTCATCCTCTTGACCGATGGCTATATCGCCAACGCGGCAGAGCCGTGGAAGGTGCCTGACATGAGCAGCTACAAGCCGTTTCCGGTGACGTTCCTCGATCATGTACCGGAAGGCGGTTTCAAGCCCTATTCGCGTGACAACAAGCTTGCGCGCCCCTGGGTGAAGCCGGGCACGCCGGGCCTGCTGCACCGCATTGGCGGCATCGAAAAGCAGGTCGATACCGGCCACATCAATTATTCGCCGGAAAACCACCAGTTGATGACCGACATCCGCAAGGGCAAGGTCGATGGTATTGCCGATCACATTCCCGATCAGGACGTGTGCCTTGGCGCGGCTGGCGGCAAGCTGGCGCTTGTCGGCTGGGGTTCAACCTTCGGGCCGGTCCATCAGGCCGTGCGCCGTGCGCGGGCGAAGGGGCTCGATGTCAGCCACATTCATCTGCGTCACATCTGGCCGATGCCGCGCAACCTTGGTGATCTGCTCAAGAGCTTTGACAAGGTGATCGTGCCGGAAATGAACACAGGCCAGCTCAAAACCGTGCTGCGCGACCAGTATCTGGTCGATGCCAAACCGCTCAACAAGGTGTCGGGGCAGCCGTTCCGCATCGCTGAAATTCAGGCCGCCATCGAGGAGGCACTCGCATGAACGACATGACCCCCGTCAAGAAGACCGCTCCCAAGGATTGGGAAACCGATCAGGAAGTCCGCTGGTGCCCCGGCTGCGGCGACTACGCCATCCTGAAGGCCGTGCAGCGCACCATGCCGGAAATCGGCGCGACGCCGGAAAATACGGTGTTCGTGTCGGGCATCGGCTGCTCGTCGCGCTTCCCTTATTATATGGAAACCTATGGCTTCCACACGATCCACGGTCGTGCGCCAGCGGTGGCCACCGGCGTGAAGCTCGCCAATCCCGATCTCGACGTGTGGATCGTCAGCGGCGATGGTGACGCACTGTCGATTGGCGGCAATCACACGATGCACCTGCTGCGTCGCAATCTTGATTGCCAGTTTTTGCTGTTCAACAACGAGATTTACGGCCTCACCAAGGGGCAATATTCACCGACGAGCCGCGAGGGCACACGTTCGCCATCAACCCCGTTCGGCTCGGTTGACCGGCCCGCCACGCCCTGCGCCTTCGCGCTTGGCTCCGGCGCGCGGT
>CALMVA010000049.1 GCA_937873035.1 uncultured Sphingomonadaceae bacterium
TGCGCAACAACTTCCTCGGCACCTGCTCAGGCCTGCCGTTCGAGCCTGCCGTCAAACTGATGATCGAAGTGATGGGCGAGGATCGTGTGATGTATGCGATGGACTATCCTTACGAATATGTGGCGGATGAAGTGCGGGCGATGGACAATCTGTCGATAACGCCTGCGCAGAAGAAGAAGTTCTTCCAGACCAACGCTGAACGCTGGTTCAAATTGTAAGAATCTGCGGGGAGGGGGAGAATAATGTCAGAACCAAAGGGCTTGCCGAAAGGCGCATGGTATGCGCTTGCCGTCATCGCGCTCACCAATGCGATGAGTCTTTTGGACCGGAACATCCTGGCGATCCTCGCGCCACGTATAAAGGCTGACCTGCACGTGGGCGATGCTGAAGATGGGGCTGCTCTACGGCACGGTCTTTGCGCTCTTCTACGCGCTTTTTTCGCTACCGCTGGGGCGGCTTGCCGATGGTTGGGTGCGCAGCCGCCTTCTTTCGATCTGCATTGGCTTCTGGTCGGCGGCAACCGGGCTTGCAGCCTTTGCCAGCAGCTTTGGTGTCCTCGCACTTTCCCGTCTTGGGGTCGGCATTGGGGAAGGAGCGACGCAGCCCGCAGGCACGTCGCTTATCTACGATTACTGGCCAAAGGAACGCCGTGGCTTTGTGATGGCCGTTCTTGCCTCTGCGATCGCGATCGGACTTGGCGGGTCGCTCGTTCTGGGGGGCGTTGCAGCCAATTGGTGGGATGGCGCTTATGCCTCAGGTTCCGCACCCTTGGGGCTGAGTGGTTGGCAGTTCGCCTTCCTAATGGCGGCGCTGCCGGGCTTTGCCTTGTCTTTGGTCCTCTGGCGCTTGCATGAGCCCGAACGCGGCGCGATGGATGGGATTGCAACGCCAGCAGACCCAGCACCCTTCGCGGCAAGCGCGGCGGTGCTTGGATCGGTTACGCCGGGTTTCAACTGGCTTAGCCTGTGGCAGCGCGATGCAAGCTCACGGCAATGGGCGATCAATCTTGCCTCTCTTGTTGCGATTGTTGTGAGCATGACGCTCATTGCGCGTGCCTGCGCGGACTTTTCTCCCCGGCCTGATCTCGTGCTCGGTGGCATCACGATCAACCCGCATATGCTGCAATGGGGTGTCATCGGCTTTGGCCTGTTCGTTATCGTCAACCTGCTTCAAGGGCTCGCACTTTCGGACAAGCCGACCTTTGCCGTCATCGCAGGCTCGCCAACCCTCATCATGGTTATTCTGGTCGGCGCGCTTCAGTCCGTCATCAACTATGGCATTATGGGCTTTACGCCCAGTTTTCTGATGAAGGCCTATGGCCTTTCGATGAAGGACACAGCCCTTGCCTTCGGCCTGCTCTCCGCCGCGCTGGGCATCGTTGGGCCGATGATCTCAGGCCCGGTGTCTGACGCTCTTAATCGTCTGTTTCCGGGCAAGGGGCGCAGCTATGTGACGCTGTTTTCGCTGGGCGTATCGCCACTGGTCGCGCTCTGGGTCTATTCCGCGCCTGACCCCTCCACCTTCTATCTGCGCTTTTCGTTCTACAGCATCATCCTGACGGGGTGGCTGCCGCCGCTCTACGCGATCATGTATGATCAGGTGTTGCCGCGGATGCGTGGGGTGATGACGAGTGTCTATCTGCTGGTGATGACCATTTTGGGCCTTGGCACAGGCCCCTATGTTGTCGGCCTGATCTCGGACGCGAACAATGGTGATCTTGCCAGGGCGATTTTGTCGATCAACTGGGTATCACCCATCATCGTCGTCCTGCTGCTGCTTATCGCGCTGCGGGTTCAGAAGGATGAAGCGCAACTGATCGACCGGGCGCGTGCGGCGGGCGAGGTGATCTGACTAAAGGACGCGCCAGATCCATAGCTTGATTGCCGTTGCATAGCGTGCGCCCGCGCACACGAAGATGCTGCGGTTCATCCAGTCATATTTGCCAACTGGCGCAATAAATTCGGGCACCGTGCGGAAATAATATTCGGCAGGATCAACCTCTTCCCCGGCGGCAAGGCGAGCCATGACCTCAGGCGGGCCGTGGCGCAGGCCCTTGTTGCGGATCTGGATGATGACGCCATCATCGGTCTTGAGCGCATAAATCGCGTCGGCAACGGTCACGCCATCGGCGCGCGTCAACTGCCAGTCGGCGGCATTGCCCATCAACTGGCCCTGCACCAGTGGCCCTTCTACACGCCCGCCTTCGAAGATGGGGATGATGCGGCGGGTGCCATCGGGCACCTCACCGATTGGGATGGGTGCGCCGAGGTTTCCGGTCGCCTCATAAACGAATTCGAGTTCGGGTTTAATCACGCGGCAAGACCAATCTGGTCGGCATTTGCCCAGTTGCCATGAAGGCCAAAGCGCATCCGCACCGGGATGTTGATCGTGGCGATAGGTCCTTTCTCGATGTCGAGCGCATCAAACAGCAAAAGATCGCTGCGGTGATCTTCCAGCCGATTGCAGATCTGCACGATCCAGCCATCGCCTTCAGGCGCATCCGGGCTGCGCGGAATGAAGCACGGCTCTTGCAGCGAGCTGACCGGGCCGCACCACCAGTGCTGCTCCTCGCCAGTCTGGTGGTCAATCAGGCACAGGCAATTCATGAGCAGGCCACCGGCACTTCCGCCCTTCAATTCCACTGGGCGTTTGTAATCCATCTCCAGCATCCAGCCATAGCGATAGGGCAGGCCCGTCATGCGATCATCAATGCGCGGGAATTCGCCTGCTGTGTCGGTGAGTTTTGTCACGCTCTCAAAATCTTCCGAGTTGGAGGCGAGATCAACTGTCCAGCGTGTGAGGTAGCTCATCGCTTCCATCCCGTTGAACGGAGCGCCGTGCACATCCGGGAAGAAGGGGAACATATTGTTCTTGGCTTCAGGAATGTCGAAGTGGATTTTCGAGCCCTCCTGCCAGGCGTTCATCACATGGCTGGCAAAGCAGTTGTCCCGCTTGAACCAGCGGATGTCGTCTGCCTTCACATCGTCGCGGCGCGGCACGATGCCGAGATAAACCGGCATCGTCGTATCAAAGCCGAAATGAGGCAGGCCCTTTTCCAGACGCTCCCAGCTGCCGATAGAGGGCACGATATGGACGACGAGATAATCCTCGGTCACCCCGAAATCGTGCATCATGCAGTAATAGGGAACCTTGAACCAGATTTCGCGGATCAACTCACCCTGGGGCGAGATTTCCATATAAGTGACATCATCGGTGCACAGGCCCGAAGCCGCATAGCCAATGGCGATCATATTGCCCGTTTTGGGATCGATCTTCGGGTGCGCGGTGAAGGTCTCACCGGTCATCTTGCCGCCGAACTTTTCGAACCCGAAGCTCTCCATCGTCGCCGGGTCCATCACGAGCGAAGGGCTGTCTTCTTTCATCGCCCACAGCTTGCCGCCGAAAATAAAGGCGTTGGTGTTTGCCGTCGAGCGGATCTTGCCTTTCACGCTCTCATCGTCAGTCAGCGGGTTGCGATAGGCACCGAACAGGGCCTTGCCTGCCTCGTTTTCCAGCTTCCACTTGTCGGTTTTGGCCCAGCGTTGGCGGAAGTCGCACTGGCCATTGTGGATGTGGAAGCGTGTAATCATACCATCGCCGTTAAACGCAATGTCATCACCAAGGCGCGGCGGGAATTGCGGATCGGGCTGAACTCGGTAGAAGGCGCCGTTGAGTTCCGGGGGGATCGTCCCTTCATGAACCAGGTCGGCAATGTCTGCTTCAATCCGCGATGGCGTGTTGAAACCGGTGAACGACATGGTTTGTGGAAAATTGGCCATGATGGCGAACCTCTCGACTCTGTTTGTAAGTTACACTAACAATTGCGCCGAGGGGTTGCGATGGCAAGAACAAAAGAAACGCTCGTGATGACGACACCGCCCGTTGAAGGGGACGATGATATTGGTGAGATCCGCAACATCGTCGGGTTCCACATCCGTCTGGCGCATGGCGCGGTTTATAGGCATTTCACCGAGACGTTCAGCGATCTCGATCTCACCCAAAAACAGGTTTCGGTGCTGTGGCTGGTAGACGACCATCCAGACATTGCGCAGACCGATCTTGCGCACAGGATGCGCATGGATCGCGCGACGACCATGGCAATCGTCAATCGTCTGGAAGCGCGCGGGTTGCTGGTGCGTGGCAAATCAGAGACCGATGGCCGCAAGCAGACGCTTAACCTTACGCCGGCTGGGTGCGATATGCTCAAGGTCGCCAAGCAGGCCATTCTGGAGCATGAAACCTGGCTGAAATCGCGTTTTACCGATAAGGAAATCGCAAAGCTCATCGAGTTGCTCACCCGCATACATGAATAGAACGCCGCCCAAAGGCGCGCATTAAACGAACATGAGGAGAGGTGCTGCATGACGCCAAAGCAGATAATCGATAATGGCCCCATGCACTGGCGGCAATGGATGGCGGTCGCCATCACCATCGGTCTTAACGCGCTGGATGGCTTCGATGTTCTGTCGAGTGCCTTTGCCGGGCCGGGCATCAAGCAGGAATGGCATCTGGCGCCCGATGGTCTGGGCGCCGTTCTCGCCATGGAGCTGGTGGGCATGGGGGTCGGCTCGCTGCTGCTGGGCGGCGCTGCTGACAAGATCGGGCGGCGGCCAACAATACTCGCCTGCCTTGTGATGATGTCTGTCGGAATGTTTCTGGCAGCGGCAGCCACATCACCGCAGTCGCTCTCGCTCTGGCGCTTTCTGACAGGCATTGGGATCGGCGGGATGCTTTCGGCGATCAATGCGGTCGCCAATGAGTTTTCCAGCAATAAAGGCCGCAGCATCGCCATGGCGTTGATGGTGATTGGCTATCCGCTGGGAGGCTTCTTCGGCGGCCAGATCGTCAAATATCTGCTCCCGGCGAATGACTGGCGCGCGATCTTTGAATTTGGCGCAGGAGCGACTGTCGCGTCGATCCCGCTCGTGCTGTTCTTCATCCCGGAGACGCCCTCATTCCTGAACCAGCGTCGCCCAAAGGGCGCGCTTGAACGCATCAACAAGACGCTTGCAAGCTTCCGCTTGCCAACGCTCGATGCGCTGCGCGAGTTTGAACCACATCAGGCCAAGGCAAGCGTGGCAGACATCTTCAAGCCCGCTTATCTTAAAACCACGCTGGTGCTGTCGGTCGCTTACGCATTCCACGCGCTCACCTTCTACTACATCCTCAAAATGGCGCCGAGCATCATTTCGGATCCGCAATTTGCGGGGCAGAGTTTCAGCAAGGCTGAAGGCGCCGGTGTGCTGGCTTATGCAAATCTGGGCGGTGCGCTGGGTGGTGCGGTGTTTGGGTGGTTCATGCATAAATTTGGCATCAAACGCTCCACGATGGTCGCGCTGGGGCTGGCAGTACTGCTCGTTATCAAGTTTGGCACGGGGGAAACCACACTGGCGGGCTGGACGGTTGCCGTGCTGCTCGTGGGTCTGTTCACCAACTCGGCGATTGTCGGCTTCTATTCGGCTTGGGCGATTGCTTACCCGACGCACGTGCGCGCGACGGGCACCGGCTTTGCCCTCAGCATTGGGCGGGGCGGGGCGGCGCTTTCGCCCTATTTGGCAGGGTTGCTGTTCGCCAATGATCTGGGGCTGTTCAAGGTCTCGCTCATCATGAGCATGGGCTCGCTCGTCGCGCTCGCGCTCTTCTCAATGCTCAACCTGAAAGATGCGGAAGCGCATTGAAATGAAAAGCCCCGGCGCCGTGTCCGGTGCCGGGGCCTTCCGCCTTATGGGGCAGGGTGGGGGTTAAAGCCCCAATTCCTCCAAAGCTCGTGCGCGTAAGATGTGTTTTTGCACCTTGCCCGATGCCGTCCGGGGAATAGTATCGGTAATGACAGCGGTCTTTGGCACCTTGAACTTGGCAAGTCGCGCGGTGCAGTGCGCGATAACATCTTCAGATGTGACGCTCTGTCCGGCAACCGCGATAACATAGGCACGCCCCACTTCGCCCCAACGCTCATCCGGCACGCCGACAACCGCGCATTCGCCGATGGAGGTGAGTTCGGCAAGTGCCGCCTCGACTTCCGCCGGATAGACGTTTTCACCGCCAGAGATGTACATATCCTTCTTGCGGTCGACGATGTAGAAAAAACCGTCTTCGTCCTTCATCGCGGCATCGCCGGTCACAAACCATCCATCAACAAAGGCCTTGGCCGTCAGCTCCGGCTGGCGCCAATATCCATGCGCGACACAGGGGCCACGCACCCAGAGCTCACCACGCTCGCCCGTTGGCACGTCATTGCCTTCATCGTCAACGATGCGTGTTTCAACGGTCATCAACGGTAAGCCGCAACTTCCGGCCTTGCGCAACAGCGTGTCCAAATCATGCGCGGGCATGGCGAAGTTGGACCCGGTTTCGGACATTCCGAAGCCTTCCGAAATGCGGACGCCCGCGGTCACAAAACGTTCGGACTGCGCCTTGGGGTTGGGCGCGCCGCCAATCGCCCAACTGACGATGTTTTTCAACTTTTCGGCCGCAAAGTTCGGCTGGTTCCAGAGCGTTGCCGCCATCTGAGGAACGGAAAAATAGTGCGTTACGCCAAAGGCCGGGTCGGTCATGCGTTCCAGCGTCAAAACAGGATCAAAGCCCTTGGAGATGAGGAGCGTTGCGCCCGCCTGAATGGGGGAGCGGGCAGCGGCATATAGCCCTGCTGTGTGGAACAGCGGCATATCGCACAAAAAGACGCTGCGCATCGTTACATCGTTGCCGTAGATGAAATTGGCGCATCCCCAGAACGCATTTTCTTCCGAGAGCATCACGCCCTTGGGGCGGCCGCTGGTGCCAGAGGTGTAGAGGAATGTTGCCACCTCGCCCAAGGGGCGGCGCGCCGCGCGAGACGCTTTGGTCCCTTTTGTGCCAAGGGCCAGCATATCGGTGATAGGCAGTGCCGTTCTGGCCGCAGCGGGCGGTGCAAATTCAGGATCGTGAAAGACGATCTCAGGTTCGGCATCGTCGGCAAGCGCCTCGATTTCGGCGGGTGCGAGCCGCCAGTTGAACGGCACGAAAATCGTCCCCGCGCGCACGCCTGCGTGTTGAAGAATGACCATCTCTGCGCAATTTTTGGCAAGTGTCGCCAGCCGCACGCCACTGTTCTTGCCGAATTGGTTTTCAATCCACGCGGCCAGCCGGTCAACAGCCGCATCAAGCTCGGCATAGGTCCAGCGGCGCTCGCTTTCGAGATCAAGGATTGCCAGCGCATCGGGATTGGCGCGGGCGTGCGTGAAGATGGGATCGCAGAACGTCATCACTGGCCTCTGGCTGCAACGGGGGAGTCTGGCGACCCCGGTCTGCGCCGGGGCCGCGCTTATGGATTACTTCTTGACCTTGGTAATGTCGAACGTGCCAAGGCCTGGCTTGAATGACTTTTCGTCAAGGAACTGGCGCGTGGCTTCCTTGCGGACTTCAACGCCGCCGAAATTGTGCAGAGCTTCCTGCGCGCGGATCAGATAATCCTCGGCATTGTCATAGGTCATTTCGCTCATGCGGCGCACCGCCCATTTGGTCGCGCGAAGGGCATGGCCGTCCTTCTTCGCCAGCGCCTGTGCGATTTCAAGAACACGGGCTTCAAGCTGATCGGCGGGCACAGATTCCGTCACTAGCCCCTGCGCCTCGGCCTGCTTGCCGTTGAGGTTCTCGCCCATCATCGCATGATACATGGCCTTGCGCAGCGGCATCAGGTCTGCTGCGACCTTGGATGCGCCACCGCCGGGAAGAATACCCCAGTTGATTTCCGAAAGACCAAACTGCGCGTCGTCCGAGGCAATGGCAATGTCGCAGGCAAAGAGCGGGCCATAGCCACCGCCAAAGCACCAGCCGTTAATCATGGCGATGGTCGGCTTTTCATACCAGCGCAGACGCTCCCACCAGCGATAGGCTTCGCGCTGCGACTTGCGGATGGCCCAAAGACCCTGTTCTTCGGTTTCACGGAAATATTCTTTCAGGTCCATGCCTGCTGACCAGGCATCGCCTTCACCCGTGAGCACCAGCACGCGAACGTCCTCACGAAATTCAAGCTCTTCAATCACCCGGCCCATCTGCCGGTTGAGCTTGGGGCTCATGCAGTTGCGCTTTTCAGGACGGTTGAATTTCACCCATGCGATTCCGTTTTCAACGGAATAGGCAACGGTATCTTCTTCGGCGCGATCAGCCATGGTGCATCCTCATCCAGTGAATATGTTATAGTTTATAACATTCTGGATTGCGTCGCGCAAGATGCGTTGTTAGCAAGGTCCCATGCGCGATCCCTTGTTGCAATATCCCGGCTATGTTCTGCGTCGCGCCTCATCGGCCATGATGGCTGACTTTTCGAAGCGCCTTGAACCGCTCGCCTTGAAGACGGCCGAGGCAACGATGCTGCAAGTCATTGGCCACAACCCCGGAATTTCGCAAAGTGCGTTGGGGCGTATGCTCGATATTCAGCGCGCAAACATGACGCCGATGGCCGCGCGGCTGGAAGCGCGCGGCTTGGTTCGTCGCACGCCCTCGGATGGCCGGTCGCTTGGTCTTGAATTGACCGAGACCGGAGCGGCTCTTGCAGCGCAGGCGCGGGATATTGTCGAGCATTTTGAGGCAGAACTGACGGCGCGTATTCCAGAGGAGCATCGTCCGCATTTCTTGCCGGCGTTGCTGGCCCTTTGGGGCGCTGCCGCAATCTGAGTGTTGCGCCTGCGTTTCATTCTCGCGTTCTTGACTGACTCTGCGACGAAGACGTATGCAACACTTACAAATAGAAACCGGAGCAGGGTGTGTGTTGTGCCGTATCGGCGCGGTCTATGTCGCTGCTCCCCGGAGATGACCCGGCCATGCATGGAGACACGATAGATGCGCGCAATCGACTATTTTGACCGCGGGCATGACCGCAACCCGCAGCGCACAGCCATTTTTGATACGGTTACGGGGGAAAAGCTGAGCTTTGCGGAAACCAAGGCGCTGACCGAGCGTATCGCAGCGGCCATGCAACGCGGTGGTTTTGAAAATCAGGATCTGCTGGCGCTTTATGGTCCCAATGGGGGTATGCTTCTCGTCATGCTGCTCGCCATGTGGCGCGCGAATGGCAAGTGGATTCCGGTCAACACGCGCAACGCCATTGATGCCAATGCGGGGTATATCAATTATGTCCGCTGCAAGTGGATGGTCTATCATTCGAGCCTGGCGGATGAGGTGGAGCAGCTTCGCCAGCTGTGCCCGACACTCACCAAGTTCATCTGCATCGACAAGCCGATGGGCAATGATCCGTCGCTCGACCAGTTCATCGATGGCGTGATGGCGGCCGACTTTGTCGAGCCGGAAATCGATGCCTTCGGGAACATGAACGAACTGGTCGGCATTTTCCCGACAGGTGGCACCACCGGTCCGTCAAAGGGTGCCAACGTGACCAATCTCGGCTGGGGCACGATGATCGAAACCGCAGCTGATGCGATGGGTGGCCGCACCGATGCGCCGGTCGCGCTCGTTTCAGCGCCGATAACGCACGCGGCTGGCCCGATTGCGCTTTCGACGCTGAGCCTTGGGGCGACGCAGATCATTCTGCCGGGTTTCGATGCAGATAAGGTGCTGGCCGCGATTGAGGAGCATCAGGTCACGCATATGTATTTGCCGCCGACTGCGCTCTACCAGTGCCTTGCATCGCCAAACCTTGCCAAGCATGATTATTCGACGCTGAAAATCTTCATTCTTGTCGGATCGCCGTGTAGCCCGGAAAAGCTCCGTCAGGCAGTCGACGTGTTTGGCCCATGTATGTGCCAGAGCTACGGGCAGGTTGAATGTCCCATGATCGTTGCATGGTTCCCGCCGGAAGATGTGGCTCGCTTTGCCAAGGATGCGCCCGAAAAGCTCGCGTCGTGCGGCAAGGTGACGCGCTCCATCAAGGTCGCGCTGCTAGATGATGATGGCAAGCCGGTGCCGCACGGCGAGGCAGGTGAAATCTGCGCGCGCGGTGTTCTCGTGTCGCACAGCTATTTCGAAAAGCCGGAAGAAACGGCGGAGGCCCGCAAGTTCGGCTGGCATCACACGGGTGATGTGGGCAAGTTTGACGATGAAGGCTATCTCTATATCGTTGACCGCAAGAAGGACATGGTCGTCTCAGGCGGTTTCAACGTTTTCACCTCCGAAGTCGAAGCGGCTGTTACCGAGCTTGCGCAGGTCCGCGAATGTGCGGTTATCGGTATCCCGCATGACAAATGGGGTGAGCAGGTCCATGCGATTGTCGTTGGTGATGGCATCGATGAAGCTGCCGTCATCGCGCACTGCAAGGCACGGCTTGGCGGTGTGAAGGCACCGAAGTCTGTCGCCTTTGTCGATGCTATTCCGCGCACGGCTGCGGGCAAGATGGATAAGAAGGCGCTGCGCATCCCCTATTGGGGAGAAAATGCGCGCATGGTGAACTGAGGCCAGTCAAAAACGGCCGAAAATTGGGAAGCGCGGTTTTTCTGGAGGCCGCGCTTTCCGATGTTCAAAGCGCGGCTTGCTGAAGGATGGCCGCCATTTCATCGGGCATTTCCTGCATCACACCATGGCCGGTATCGACTGAATGGACCTTCCATGCGGGATCAGTCGCCACGCGTGCGTGAAATTTCGTGAAGACGGTCGGCGCGCCCCTGGTTGCATAGACATAAGTCCGTTTGGCTATGGCCTGTGCTTTAGCTGTCATCCGCACCGGCTCCAGCAAGGTAAGCAGGGGGTGGCGCGTCAGAAAACTCGGCGAACCGGGGAAGGGGGCAACAAGCCCCGGCATATCGCGTTGCGCGTCGATATAGTGCTTGCGAGAGGGATCATCGGCTATGTCCCACAGCGCCTCGCCATCGCGGGGGAGGAAGGCATCCACATAGACGAGAGCACGGATACGGTCACCAAGGCGGTTGGCGGTTTCGGTAATCACCATGCCGCCATAGCTATGCCCGGCCAGCACGAAATCGGTCAGCCCTTCGGTTTCGATCAAGCTTGTCACATCGGTGACGTGCGTATCGAGCGTAATCGAAGGTGAAATGAGATGCTTCTTCTCGCCAAGGCCCGTCAATGTGGCGACGTGAACCTCATGCCCTTGTGCCTGCAACAGCTTTCGCACGGATGCCCAGCCTTGGCCACCGCCCCATGCGCCATGCACCAGCACGAATTTTGCCATCGTCGCTATCCTATTCCTGCCAGGCGGGCTGTTCACCTTTGGCGACGCGCGAGCTGTTTCCGAGCAGAAAATCACCCAGCACGTCAATGGCGTCTGGATAGGCGGCTTTCACCTTTGCCTGCAACTCGCCCGAATTTTTCGATCCCGCTACGAATTTTGGCCAGTCAGCAATATAACGCTGGCTGAAGCGGATTCCCGTAATGTCATTGGGGAGGCCGGGCTTCGAATGGCCAGCAACGACAGTTTCCGGGTTGAGTGCCGCAAGTTCCTCAAGCGACTTGCCCCATTCTGCAATCTGCCTGGGATCATGCTCGCCAAACCAGAGATACATCTGATTGTAAACGAGATCGCCGGGGAAAAGGGCCTTGATGTCTGGTGCCCAAAGCGCGGTGGCGTGGGCATGGTCGCCCTGCATTGGCCCCAGCACCTTGAGTGCATGGCCTTCGAGCATGATCGTGTCCCCATCCAGCGGGAGTGGTGCCGTAGGCATCTTGGGTGCATTAGCGCCCAGCACCGGATACCAGCGTTTCACCTTGAAGGGCATCGACTTCCAGATGTCTGTCACGACCGCCGGATGCGCCACGATCTTCACATTGGGAAAGGCCTGGGTAATCGCTTCCATCGCAAAGAAGTGATCGGGATGGTCGTGGCCGATGAAAACCGTTTCCAGATCCTTGCCGCTATCAAGCACCATGGCGATCACGCGATGCGCATCGGCCATGGTGAAGGGCGCATCGATCAGCACAGCCTTTTTCTCGCCCTTGATGAGGGCGATGTTGGCGTAGAGTGAGCCAGCACTTGTGCGCAGCACTTCGACCTCAAGCGGCTTTGTTTCAGCAAGTGCCGGGCTTGCGGCAAGCGCGATCAAACTGGTGATGATCTTGCGCACGGCGGTTCTCCTCAGTGCGCGGTCTGGCCGCCGTCGATGGTGAAGGTCGCGCCATTGATGAAGCTGGCGGCATCCGAGCAGAGGTGGAGCACAGTGCCTGCGATTTCTTCTGGCTGGGCGGCGCGGCCCGAAACATTTTGTGCGAAGAACATCTGGCGGAAGTCCGCACTGTCGGCCCAGTGCTGGGTCATCGGGGTAACGACGAAACCCGGTGCGATTGCATTAACGCGGATGCCCACCTGCGCATATTCCACGGCGGCAGCCTTGGTAAGGCCCACAACAGCGTGCTTGCAGGCGACATAGGGGGCCATATCGGGGTCTGCGATCAACCCGCCGACCGATGCGGTGTTGACGATGGCACCGCCGCCCGACTTTAGGAAATGGCGGATTTCGGCCTGCATGGCGAAAAATACACCTTTCAGGTCTACGTCGATTGCCAGATTCAATTCTGCCACCGGCACTTCATGGAGCGGTCTCTGCGGCGGGAGAACGCCTGCATTGTTGAACGCCATGTGCATCCCGCCGAAACGCTCGATGCAGGCATCCACCAGCGCGTTCATTGCCGCAGGGTCGGTCACGTCGGCATGGATGAAAGCCGCTTTGCCGCCTTGTGCTTCCACCATATGGGCTGTTTCCGCCGCGCGCGCATCTACATCGCCAATGAGCACCGAGGCACCTTGCGTTGCAAAGGCGAGGGCCGTTGCGCGACCTATGCCGGTTGCGCCGCCCGTGATGAGCACGGCCTTGCCAGAAAATTGTCTGTTCATACTGCCCCCTTTTTTGACTTGTCTGCCCGGCATCAGCTGCTCGGCGCGATGAGCACCTTGCACTCGTGCGTGCGCTTGCGCAGCGCCTCAAATCGGGCTGGCGTATCAGCCAGTGAAATCGTGTCGGTCACCAGTTCGCGGGGCTCGGCGGCACCTGCGTCGAGCGCGTCCAATGCTTCTTCATATTCTTGCCGTGTGAAGAAGGCGGAAGTGATGAGGCGCACTTCCTTTGAGAGCATGGCAAAGCTGTTGAACGTGTCGGGCTTGGTGCACAGGCCCAGCAGGCATATCGTGCCACGATTGCGGACCTGATCGACGGCTTGGGCAATAAGACCTGGCACGCCGACACATTCAAAGACAATATCGGCCTTGCCGCCCAGCACACGCGCCGCCCCGGCGATGGGATCATCGGGAGAGACGCTGAAATCGGTCGCGCCCATTTTCAGCGCGCGTTCCTGCTGGAAGGTTGAGAGATCCTGAATGACGACATCCGCCGCGCCTTTGCGACGTGCCCAGAAGGCGACCGCTAGGCCAATTGGTCCAGCGCCGAGGATCAGCACCTTGTCGCCGGGTTTCATGCCCGACATATTGACCCCGTGGAGCGCCACTGCGAGCGGCTCGATAATCGCCCCATCGGCCATGCTGGCAGACTGGGGAAGGCGGATGCACTGGTTGGGCCGGGTCACGGCATATTCGGCATAGCCTCCGCCTTGCAGGCCAAAGCTGTCGCACCAGGCAACTTCACCCGATTTGCATGACACACATTGGCCGCAGCTCTTGAGCGGAATAACCGACACGAGATCGCCGGTCTTCAGCCCTTCGGTGCCCTTGCCAAGCGCCACGACTTCGCCTGCGAATTCATGGCCCAGCACGTCACCCTTGTTGACGCCATAGGCCGGGTCTTCGGTCATGTGCAGGTCAGAGCCGCAAATGCCGCAGCGCCCGACCTTGACGACGACTTCGCCTTCGCCCGGAGTTGGGTCTGGAACCGTTTCAAGTGCGAGAGGCTGGTGCAGCCCCTGCATGACGACAGCGCGCATATCAGATGATCCCTGATTTGCCCGGCGCGATAACGCCATTGGGGTCGATGGCATTCTTCAGCAGCTTGTTGAAGTCTCGATTTACCTGACCATATTGCTGCGCAACAAGCTCCATCGAGTTGACGCCGGTGCGGTAGCTGGCCCAACCTTTCTTGCCGAAGCTGGTGACAAGTTCACGATAACAGGCATCGGCCTTCTTTTCCTGTTCGGGATCGCTCTTGTCGAACAGAAGCGCGATGATGTGGTGCAGGTCGCGCCAGCCGATGGCGTAGGCGGCGGTATAGTCAAAGCCATGTTTGTCGAGGATCCGGCGAGCCAGCTTGGTCTGCGCTTCGGCCTCAGCACCTTTGGCCGCCGCGACTGGCGCGAACCACGCAAGCCCGCCACCCGCACCGCGCCAGCGCAGCAGGCCGATCTCGTCGAGATTAAGTCCGCCCTGCATCAGCGTCTGGTGATGATGAAACCACGGGTTCCCCTCCATTTCGGCGGCCGTCATGACTTCGCCGCCGCTGGCGGTCAGTTGCGCGCGGATGATCGGCTCAATGGCTGCCACCGTGTCTTCGGTGCCGTAAAGCGCGAAATAGGTATTCCACATACCAAGGCCGTTCGCCTTGGCCGCCTTCCTGACCGAGTCATCGTCAAGTGGGCGGCCATCAGGCACGATCTCGTTGCGGCGCTTGAACATGGCGAGCTGATAGGACGCACTCATCATCAGGTTGCAGTTGGCCACAAGGTTGGACACGCGCAGCGGGCGCATCGCCTCAATGATCTTGGGCACGTCCGCCATATTGTCGTGCCGGATCATGAAGGGCTTGTAGACCGGCGGGCGGGGCATCAGCCACATCCCCATCTTCGAGACGATGCCGAAGTTGGATTGGGTGAAGAGACCATCGACATAGGGCCCATAGCCCCATTTGAAGGCCTGCCATGCCGTCGAACCTTCGATGCTGCCCATGCCGGTGCGCATCAACTGTCCATCGGGCAGGACAACTTCCATACCGCATTGAAACATGAAGTGATCGCCATAAGGCGTGTAGCCGACACCGCGATCAAGCGTGTTGCCCACGGGAGATGCAATGGGGCCAACGGTTGGGACGT
The DNA here is from genome assembly GCA_937873035.1 of uncultured Sphingomonadaceae bacterium. Lineage (GTDB taxonomy): Bacteria > Pseudomonadota > Alphaproteobacteria > Sphingomonadales > Sphingomonadaceae > Aquisediminimonas. Next base: position 14,911 of record CALMVA010000049.1, read on the forward strand.
CAATCCACAGCGGAATATTGTTCTCGTCCAGATAATCCTTGAGCTGCTGATAGGTGACGCCCGGCTCGATGAGGCAGGTGCCGAGTTGGGGATCGACTTCGAGAATGCGGTTCATCCGCTTGAGATCAAGCACGATCTGGCCGGGCGTGGCGGGGGTGGCCATACCATAGCCCATATTCTTGCCGGTCGAGACGGGCCAGATGGGCTGTTTGAACTTGTTCGCGATACGGACGATTTCCTGCACTTCCTCAACCGTCTTCGGTGCCACTGCACCCACGGGCAGGTGGCGGCCTTCGGGATCGGGAATATAGTTCTTCTTCCAAGGGGTGACGGCGTCAGCATCGCCAAAGACCCACTCGTCGCCCACCACGCCGCGCATCGCCTTGATGGCGCCCGCAAAATCCGCTTTTGAAACGCCGGGGGCAAGCGTGGCCTTATTGTCGCATGAGGCGAGACCAACCATGGCTGCACCAAGAACGCCCGCGCCGATCAGGCCACGGCGGTTGAGTTCAAATTCGTTCATTTGCCGTGCTCCTCGACCCGTGCGGGGGATTTCGAAATCCAGATGGCGAGGGCATCCAGCTCCTCATGCGTGACCTCAGTCGGACGGAAGGCGGGCATCCCATTGCGGCCCTGCCGTGCGACGGCTTTGATCGTGTCGGTCGGCAGTTTGCGACCCAGCAAAATCGGCCCTATGTTGCGACCGTGGCAATAGCCGCAGACCTTGGCATAGACCTGCTCAGGTGGGCGCTGCGGTTGATATTCGCCCAGCTTTTGCGCCGCAAATACCGACGACGCGAGCCCGATGCCCGCAATGCCTGCAACGAGTATCTTCACTTGAAGTTCCCCAGTTGGACGCCGCCGTCGATCACGACGTGCGCGCCAGTCATGAAACTCGATGCATCGGAAGCCAGCATCAGCGCGAGCGGCTTGATCTCGCGAGTGTCCGCCATGCGTCCGAGTGGAATGGTCTTTTCGAACGATGTCTTGGCATCAGGGTTTTTCTTCACCCAGCCATCACCGATGTTGGTGACGAACGGACCCGGAGCGATGGCATTTACGCGGATGCCGAATTCGGCCAGTTCAAGGGCGGCGTGGCGCACAAGGTGCAGCACGCCGGCCTTGGCGGGCATATAGGGCAGGCCGACAATCGCTTCGTTGATGATGCCGGCATTGGACGCGGTAGCGATGATGGAGCCCTTGCGGTTGCCCGCGCGCATACAACGCACAGCTTCGCGGATCGTGTAATAAGCACCGCTCAGGTTAATATCGATCGAGCGTTTCCATTTGAGCGGGTCATACTGGTCGATGCGGCCCTTTGGGTTGCGCTCGCCGGAAGGCGCCCAAAAGCCGTCGCCCGCGTCCCACCCAGCGTTGGCAAAGGCGATGTCGAGCCCGCCAAAGGCCGCGACGTGCGCGTCAAACGCGGCGACAACTTGATCGAGGTCTGAAATGTCGCACTTCACCGCCTGCGCAGTGGCACCTTCTGAGCGCAGGCGGGCGGCTTCGCGCTCGGCGCCTTCGCCATCCAAATCGGCAATGGTTACCTGCGCACCGGCTTCCGCCATGGCTTCTGCATAGGCAAGGCCGATGCCCGAAGCGCCGCCCGTTACTAGGGCGCTGCGGTCCTTGATGTTGAACTGATCGAGTGTTTTCATGTCTCTCCTGCCTCTGCACGGATCATTTTTTGAAGTAGTCTGCGGGCGCGGATGCCGCCGCCATCGCCGCTCAGGACGAGCGGTTCGAGTTCCCAGAAACTCTTGCCCGCCATCAGCCGATGGGCATCGCGGATGACGGGCAGGTCTTCATGCTCGAACGCAAAGGCGAGCGCGGCGCGAAGATTATCGCTGAAATCAGCATCTCCCAGCGCATAGTCGCGGGCCGTCGCCCAGATGTAATGCGTGGTATCGGGCGTTTCCGGCGTGAAGGCATGGATCGAGCGTAGCGCGGTCATCTGCTCGACGGGCGTTCCCGGCTCTCCTGCGCGATAATCGAAATAGAGCGTGGCCGGTGGATTCCACGTCACCTCGCCGAAAAAATCCTGCTTGCGGCCATCGACACCGAGGACAGCGGCAAGGGCAGGGGAGATATAGTCGTCCCGCTGCGTGTAGCGGGAGTAGGCGTGTTGCTCATCCTGCCAGAATTTGCGTTCGCCTTCGGTAAATGCACTCGCCACGAGCGCGGGGTGGACGAAATTGGCGTGGCTGAGATCAAGGATATTGTCGCTGTAAAGCTCGTAATGGCCTTCAGCCACCGTCTGACCGCGCACGGCTTCCCATGCGGGGTCATCGAGCCATTGGAAATCGGGGATGAGGGTGCCGTCGGCCTTGCTGGCGTCACCCATCCAGATCCACAGCAGCCGATAGCGCTCAACAAGTGGGTAAGCGGGCAGGGCGGCTTTGGGTAGAGCGTCGCCCTGATGCGGATTGTGGACGCACTGGCCTGCGCCATCAAAGCGAAGACCGTGATAGGGGCAGGCAAGCGCGCCATCGACGATCTGCCCATTGCCCAGCGCTGCGAAGCGATGCGGGCACCGCCCGCCTATGGCCCGCGCGATGCCATCTGCGTCCCGAAACAGCGCGACCGGCTGTTCGAGAAACACTTTGGCTTGTGGGGTGTCGCCCAGTTCATCAGCCCAGCCCGCGACATACCAGCAATTACGCAGATATGTCGCAGGGGTGGCCGTGAGCTTGGGTATGGCGCGGTGCACGCCTATTGCCCTGTCTTAAAGATACAGCGCGGGGTTGATCTTGATGCCGTGCTCTTTGCAGTAGCTTTCATAGTGGTTGATGAACCACCAGACATCGAGCGTTTCGACATGGTTGCCGTTCTCGTCGTAAAACTCGTTGGCACCCTGCATATGGAACAGCGCCTTCATGCCATTGGGATCATCGGTGACGAGCGTGTGCGCCGTGCCAGGCATTTCGGTGATGAAATCTCCCGCCCGGCAGACCCAATCATATTCCAGATAACGGAACGAGCCTTCTAGGCCGATTGCCCACACCTTGCCGCGGTGCTTGTGCGTGCCAATGACGCCGGGGCCCTTGATCCACAGAATATTGGCGTAGATATTTTCCTTGGTGTCGAATGCGACATGGCGGATGGCGGCGTTTTCCCCAAAGGGAACCCAGGGGCTCTCTTCTTCCGAACTGCCGACATAGGTGCCTTCGGAGCCGCGCGCCTTGATGATGTCGCCATAGAGCTCTGGCACGTTGACAATTTTATAGGCGCCAGACGGCGGTGCTTTCATCGACATGGTCGTGGTCCTTAGAGGTAAAGCTTGGGATTGATCGCGATGCTATTCTCGCGACAATAGGTCTCGTAGTGGTTGATGAACCACCAGACGTCGGACGTTTCGACGTGCTTGCCTGTTTCGTCGTAGAATTCGATCGGCCCCTGCATCCAGCCGAACAGCTTGCAGCCTTCTGGATCGTCGGTGACGAGCGTGTGGCTTTCACCCGGCACTTCGAGAATGAGACCGCCGGGCGAGGCGACCCAATCATATTCCAGATAGCGCACGCTGCCTTCAAGGCAGACCATGGTGATGGTGCCGCGATGCAGGTGTGTGCCGATGACGCCCGGCCCTTTCACCCACAAAATGTTGGAGAAAAGGTTCTGTCGCACGTCAAAGGCAAGATGCTTGATCGCCGCGTTCTCGCCAAAAGGAACCCAGGGGCTGTCCACATCGGTCTGCGCGTCAATGTAGCGCCCGCCGGGGCTGAGGCGCTCAACCAGACCCTTATGGGCAAAGCCCACGTCAACGATCTCCGCCTTGGAAGAGGGCGGTGCTGTCATTACGCTCATGGGGAGTTTCCTTTGGAATTAGCGGATGAGGGTATCGACATAATCGGCGCCAATGCCGACCTTGTCATAATGCTCGCGCGCGGCCTTCATATAGTCGAACACATCGAAGTGGCCGATCGTGTTGCCATCATCATCCAGCCACATCAGCGGACCAGAGACGACGAAGAAGACCTTCATCGGGTCTTCATGTTCATAGCAGACGAGCGTGTGGCTCTCGCCGGGCGTTTCATAGATGAAGTCGCCTGCCGTTGCGGTCCAGTCATGTTCAAGATAGGCCCATTTTCCGCTAATGGTGTAGGCCCAGATCGGGTGGGGGTGGTAATGCCGGTTCACAAGGCCTGCGGACTTCGACATGAGCACATCGGCCCACATATTCTTCGACGGGCTGATCCAGATCGGTTTTGACGAAACGGTCTCGCTGATGGGCACCCAATAGCGTTCGTCGCCTTCGGCAATCTTGGCGTGATAGACTTCGGGAAGGCCACCTTCGCGAAAGACGTTTTCAACGGGCTTGATGTCTTTCCAGAATTCCGAATGGGCAGTTTCGGGCATAGTCGCTCTCCAGATTGCGTTGGGCAAATTTGCGTGGGACGAGGCCGTTTCCAGCCGCGCCCCACGCGCTTTTGTTTTAGAAGTTCAGGTTGAGGCGGGCATACCATTCACGCGGACGGCTGTAGGTGCCGTATGCCTGACCGCCAGCGAACTGCGCCTGACCCGTGACGAGATAGCGTTCGTCAGTCAGGTTGGTGCCACCGAGCGTAATGCCCCAGTTTTCAGCGGCCTTATACTGAATACTTGCATTCAGAATATCGGTCGCCGGGCGCATCAGCAGGAAGTAGCCTTCGGTGTCGTTCTTCAGTTTCGTCGTACGGGTGTAGTCACCGACGAGGATGATAGAACCGCCATTGCCGAGTTCAAATTCATAGCGCGGGCTGATGTTGAACTTGAACTTGGGGGTCTTGGGCAGCGTGGCACCGGGAACGACGCCATAGTTGCCGAACACGCCGGTTGACGGCGCGACCTGTGCCGGGAGATCAACGCTCTTATATTTGGCGTCGAGGTAGCCGATAGCGCCGTTGATTGTCAGGCCGTGAACGGGAGCTGCCACCATTTCGATTTCAACACCCTTGATGCGGGCATTGCCTGCGTTCTGGATGGTCGGCGAAACGCCCTGCTGGAAGTTCAGCTGGATGCCATTATAGTTGGACTGGAACACAGCAGCGTTCAGCTGGAGCTTGCGGTTGAGCAGCGTTGACTTCACACCGAGTTCAAAGGTCTGAGCCTTTTCTTCGTTGAAGTTGGGAGCCGTCGGCAGCGGGTTGGAAAGACGCGTGGTCCAGCCGCCCGTCTTGTAGCCGCGTGACCACGAGCCATAGACCATCACGTCATCATTCGGGTGAACTTGCACACCTGCCTTGGGTGAGAAGTTGCTGAATGTCTTGTGCTGGGTTCCGGCGATGTAATAGCGCAGCGGCTGACCTGCGTTCGGGAAGTCGGCCGCAATGCGGCACGCTTCCGAGATCGTCGGCGTGATCGAGGCGCAGGGCGGCACGCCGACCTGGTTCAGGATTTTGTAGGTCAGGCCGTTGGCATCCGACTGGAAGCCTTCAAAGCTCTTGTTTTCATGCGTGTAGCGACCGCCAACGGTGAACGAAATCAGGTCATTCACCTTGTAATCCGCCTGACCGAAGAACGCGTAGTTCTTGGTCGACAGATCGTTGGGGCCGTCCACCTGCAACAGCCCTTCAGCGAACGTCACATAATCGTGCAGGTCGCCAGCTTCCTTGAAATAATAGCCGCCCAGAACATAGTTGAGCTTGTCGTCCAGCGCCTGGCCGAGCAGCTGAACTTCCTGGCTGAACTGCCACTGGTTCATCGAGAAGCTGGTGTGCAGGAAGTTGAGGGGCGAACCATCAAGGTCCATGCCCACAACCCAGTGCAGCTCACGATAGGCGGTGATCGACTTGATCTGCGTGTTGTCTGACAGGTCATATGACATCGTCAGCGCGCCGCCATAGGTCTTCAACTTCGAGAAGTTGTTGCCCGTGGCATAAGAGGTGTCGATGTCGCCCGTGACGAAGCGGTCGTCATAGGGAACGCGATTGTTGTTCGGATCTGCATCAACGTTTACGCCGAAGGGCGAGGGGTTGTCGGCGATGCCGTTCAGGCCACCGATGCCACCAACATAGGCGAACGACGGCGGGCCAGCACCGCAGCTCGCATCGACCGTGGCCGTGAGCGCGCAATTATAGGTGCCTGCAAACACGAACGGAACTGTCTTGATAAGAGTGTTGGCGATCTGCTCGTTGTCGATATTGCTGTAGTCGCCCGTGAGCGTGGCCTTGAAGGCGCCGCCATTGTCCCAGTTCAGCTTGCCGCGCAGGTTCCAGGTGTCTTCGCCCCCTTCGGTGCCATAGCCGATATTGCCATAGCCTGCGGCCTTATATGCGGTGACGGGCGGGTTGTTGAAGCTGACGCCGCCGGGATAGGCAATGCGCTTGAGATAGCCGTCGCGGCTCTTGATCGAGAAGGCGACCGATGACGAGAGGCCATCGGTTAGCGGAATATCAACCGTGCCGCGCGCCTGCATCAGCTTGAAGCTGCCGGTGGTGAAATCGCCCACAAAGCGGAACTTGTCGCCCGGCGTGTGCGTGACGATGGAGATTGCGCCGCCAATTGTGTTGCGACCAAAGAGCGTGCCTTGCGGACCTTTGAGGACTTCGACGCGCTCAACGTCGGGAAGCTCCTGGTTCGCGCCGACCGACCGAGCGAGATAGACGCCATCAAGATAGACGCCGACGCCCGGATCGATATTGAAGGCGAAGTCGTTCGCGCCGATGCCACGGATATAGGCGGCAAGCACAGCGCCGGAGCCGGAGAAGGGCGTGCCCGCATCCAGCGTCACGTTGGGTGCAAGGTTTGAGAGCGAGGAAACATCGGTCACGCCACGTTCCTGCATCGCTTCTGCGGTGAAGGCCGAGATGGCGATTGGAACGTCCTGAACGTTTTCGGCGCGCTTCTGCGCGGTCACGACGATTTCGGCGATGCCGCCATCGTTGGACTGCGCCTCTTGCGCAAAGGCCGGGAGTGCGACTGTGGTGCACAGCGCAGTCGCGGCAAGGGCGGTGAATTTAAGTTTCATGGCAACTCCCCTATCAACGTTGGCTGCCGATATTGTTCCGGCAGTTTGGGTAACCGTCTCATGCGCGCACGGCGCACGCCGGTCTTGCACTCACGCGCACTTGAACAGGACTCACGCGAAGCGGGCCTAGTTCTGCTCCCGCCACAGGGTTGGTGTCGTCCCGAATCTCTGTCGAAAGCACCTGGTGAAATATGCGCTGTCATTAAATCCGGTCGCAAAGGCGATGTCGGTAATGCTGGAATTACGCGCAATGGCCAGCTGTTCCGCGGCATGAATCAAGCGCTGCTCCTGAATATAGGCGCTTGGCGTCGTGCCGATGCTGGCAAAGATATTTTGCACAGTGCGCAACGATATGCCGAGTTCCGTCGCAATCGTGCCAGTCTTCAGTTCGGGGTCGGAAAGGCTGGCCGTAATCAGGGCCATCACTCGGTCCCGCGTGCCTTTGGGCGCGACGAGCGCAGTGCCAGCGCCTTTTACCGCAAAGGCGAGAAGATCGAGAAAGACGTTGGCAATGCCTTCCTGCCAATCAGGGTCGGCGTCGCTTTGGTCGCCCTGCTTCCACAGCGACAGCAAAAAGTCGTGCACCAGGCGCGATCCGGGCGCTTCGCCGGGGATGGTGCTGCACAAATGGTCTTCCAGATTGGGGATGCGAGACGCGAGCGCGGCGCGCGACATTTCAACAACGAGCATTTCGTTGCGATCCGAGAGTTCGGTGAAATACGAGTCCGCACCATGGCATAGGGTAAAGTCTCCCGTGCCAAGTTCCGCCTCTCGCCCCCATTGGCCGTTGAGCGAATGGCCGCGATTTTGAAGATGGAAGATGATGCGGTCTGGCCGGTGGCTCGTGCCATCCTTCCAGCGTTGCACGCGTGCGCGCTGCGATGTTGGTCGGATCATCGTCAGATCACCCAGATGCCAACGCGACATATGCGCCGTGAAATTGTCGGCAGATGAGTCGATCGTCAGTCCGGCAAATGTGGCGCTGGAAACACGGTTCCAGAAGTGAAGCCGTTCGGGAGGAGCCACGCTGTCAGTCGCAAAGTTTTCGATGACGCTCATATCTGCCTCCTGATCTGCTTCAGGCCGTGGCGGTCGCCGCGTTTACAGTCCGCCTTTTGGCAAGAGCCCGTGGAGCTGTTTCTCTCAGGCCCATGCCGACAGCGGCTGCCAGCAGGGTAAGGACCAGCATCATCCACATCACGGCAGAGCGCCCATAAGCATCAGAGAGCATCCCTGCGGCGAAGGGGCTGAGCACGCCGCCCAGAACTTCGCCAATGCCCATCACAATGCCTGTGAGCGATGCGGTGAGGCGCGGATCGACCGACTCTGAAGGGATGGTCGCCATAAACAGCGGAAATACGCCATTCAGGCCCCAGCCGATAAAGAAGATCGCAGCGAGCACCCAGCTACTGCCGGTGAAGAACATCGCGCCCAAGGGCAGGATGACGCCGAGCAGCGAGAAGCCAACAATGGCAGGCTTGCGGCCGATACGATCAGAGAGTGCGGCAACCGCAAAGCTGCCGATACCTGCTGAAATACCAAGCGTCGCCATGAGCCACTTGGTCGTGTCGGCATCAAAATGGCGGTCGTTGGTGAGATAGAGCGGCATGAAGGCCCAACAACAAACGAGGTAGGATACAAGCAGAACCGAGATGATACCGCACAATTGGACGTTGCGGTCGGCAAAGGCTTCACGCAGCGTCGCGCGTGGTGTGTCTGCCCCGTGGGCGTCATCCTTGGGTGGTTCATGAACGAAGAACCAGATGATCGCCGCGCTGATGAGGCCTGGGGCCGCTGCAAGGAAGAAGGCGTCGCGCCAGCCATAGGCAATGGCGACGGGTATCAAAACGAGCGGTGCAGCCGCGGAACCAAGGACGTTAGACCCAAGATTCTGGCCGATGCCCATCGCAAGCCCGCGCTTGTCCTCATCAACCTCGGCCGCGATGATCGAATGGCTGACGGGCATCACCCCGCCTTCCGCTGCCCCCATCAGCAGGCGCGCGCCAAGGAGCATGAGGAAAGACGAGGAAACACCTGAAACGAAGGAGCAAAGGCAGAAGGCGATGGTCGCCACCACAACCACGGGTTTGCGTGAGCCCAGCTTGTCGGAGATTCTCCCGACGAGGAAGCCCGCAATTGCCCATGTGAGCGACAGGCCGGAAGAGAGCATACCCACTTGCGTGTCACTCAGGTGCAGGTCTGGTTGCACGAACGGCATCAGAAAATTGAGCGCGTTGCGATCAAAAAAGAGGATGCCGAAATTGAGGCTGAGAATCCCGACAAGAAATGCCTGGTAGGTGCCAGAACGGCGCTGCTGCGTCATTGCGCTCTCTCCCATGTGCCCTTGTCATTATGTGCGCCGGGCCAGCAATTTGTATGTGAAGCTTACAGAAATAACGAGGTCAGGCAAGTCTCTTCATGCAAAGGGCCTGATCGGGTCTTTTCCATCCCAGCCTTGCGCGGCGCGCCAGAAGGCCGTGAACGCCGCATCCATACCCGCTGTTGCCGGAATGAGTTCAAGAAAACCCGGATCGTTTACGCCATTATCAAGATAGGCGACGGCGCCCCCCGTTGGCACTGCGGCGCGAAAGGCGACTTCATAGCCCTTGGCGCGGTAGGTTTCGATCTCGGCATCCACGTCCGTCACGGCAAGCCCAAGATGATGGAAGCCGTAGCCGCGCTGATCGACAGTTTCCTTATAAACCGAGGGCTGGTCGTCAAGCGGCTGGATAAGTTCGATGCACATTGAGCCTGCAAAGCCCATCGCAATCGCCACGTCGGCGGTTGATTTTTGTCCGCGATAAACATGGTCGTCTGCCAGGAAGTGGTCGAGCAGGAACCACGGGCCTGTGCTGGCGCTCTTCACCCACCAGTCGATGGATGCGCGAATGTCTTTCACCACATAGGCGGTCTGGATGATGCGGCCAACATCTTGGCCAAAGCCCATTCTGGTCATGCGCTGACTCCCTTGGCGATGTTAAGAAGCGCGTCCGCGAGTTCGCGCGGGCGTGAGAGGAAGGGGCTGTGATCGGCATCAAGCGTCGTCACGCTCTCGCATGGCTGGAGCAACTGCATCATGCGCTGGTCGGCGATGGGAATGGTCCGATCATGAAGACATTCGATGTAGTGGCGCGGCACGATGCCGTAACGCTCGGCAGTAAGGTGCAGCGCGGTCAGGCGTGGCTGATCCGGTTCGGCCATCAGTCGGTCAAACGCCTGTTCGACCAGCTGGGGCGGCGAGAGTTGGGCGAAGATGGGGGCGGCACGCTTCCGGTCAATCATCGTTGCGACGCCGTTTTCCATCGGCTGCACAATGGCCCGGAAGGCCGGGTTGGGCTCCGCCTTGCCGCGCCACTGCTCACGTGACATTCCTGATGGCAGCATCATGGCGCAGATATAGGCAAGGGCCGCAATCTCGTGTGGCGCGCGTTCCGCGGTTTCGCTCAGCACCAGGCCGCCACGACTATGCCCCGCCAGGATGACGGGCTGAGCCGATTTGCGACAGAGATCCGCCGTAAACTCCGCCCAATCGGCAAGTGTTACCTGCGCCAGTTCGGCATCGCTTCCGCCCATGCCGGGAAGATCGGGCGCGATCACCTGATGCCCTTCTGCTTCAAGCATCGGCTTGATAAGGTCAAAGCTCCAGCCGCCATGCCAGGCACCGTGAATGAGAATGAACGTGGCCATCAGAGTGCAATCACCACCTTGCCGAACAGATCGGGCGAGGCCTGATAGGCATAGGCTTGCTTCGCCTCATCAAACGCGAAGGTGCGATCAATGACGGGCTTGATCTTGTGGGTGTCGATAAAGGCGTTGAGGCGCTCGGCCATGCCGCGTGACCCAACGAAAATCCCACGCAGGCTGGCTCCTTTGAACATGAGCGCATGGGGGCTTGTGTCGCCGTCACGGCTGAGGACTCCGATAAGAGCGATTTCGCCCGCGAATCCAACGGCCTGAATGGATTGGGCCAGTGTTCCCGCGCCGCCAACTTCGACGACATGGTCAATGCCTGTGCCGCCTGCCAGCCGGGCGGCTTCTGGGCCCCATTGTGCTGTGGTGCGATAGTTTATGAACTCGTCCGCGCCGAGCGCCTGCACACGGGCCAGCTTGCTATCCGAAGACGAGGTCGCAACCACGCGTGCTCCGGCGGCTTTTGCGATTTGAAGGGCAAGCAGCGAAACACCGCCAGTGCCAAGCACCAGCACACTTTCTCCGGCCTTTGTGGCGCGCGGGCCTTCCATAAGTGCATTCCATGCCGTTACGCCTGCGCACGGCAGGGTGGCCGCCTGCTCAAAACTCAATGTCTCGGCGATGCGGACAAGGCCGTTTTCTGGAAGCGCAACATATTCAGCGAGCATCCCTCTGGCGGGCGGAGCGCCCAGCGCCGGGCCTGCCGCGGGGTTGGGAGGGCCATCAAGCCAGTTCTGGAAGAATGTGCCTGCCACCCGATCTCCGATGGCGAACCGGGTCACGCCTTCACCGATGCTGACAACTTCGCCCGCGCCGTCTGACAGCGGAACAATATCGCGGTCGATGGTGCCGCCCATATATTTTCCCTGCGGGATCAACTGGTCGCGATAATTAAGCGAGCACGCCCGCACGCGGACAAGCACTTCTCCGGGGGCGGTAACTGGCGTGTCGCAATCCGCAAGGTGCAGGTCGTCGAGTGAGGTTGCCCCTGCCTTCAGAATCCACGCCTTCATTTCACCCTCCACAATTGTCGAGCGTCGGGTGCGCCCAAGCGGGGGGTGTGGCAAGAAATTTTGGTTTCGCTAAATGAAACGCGCCTAGGTTGTTTCGAGCGCGCCGCCGATCCGGTCCGCGATGGACTGGAGCGTGGGGAGGTGGCGCGACACGACATCATCCACGCTGACCCGTCGGCTTGGCCATGTCACGTTGATTGCGGCGACGGCGTGGCCACCCGTTGTGATGGCAACGCCAATCGACGTTTTGCCATCGCGAAGCACCGTTTGTTTGTTGCGATCAGGCCAAGGGTGATGCGGCTCGCGCATGGAATATCCGCGTGTGCGCGTTTCAGCGATGATCGTGTCGAGCAGTTCGCGGTCTTCCGGGGTGGCGTGCTCCGGCTGGATGCGTGCGATGATCGCCTCTCGCTCGCGCGCATCGCACGCCGAAAGATAGGCACGGCCCGTTGCCGTGTGGAGATAGCTGAGTTTGACTCCGACTGGCCCAAGAATGGCCGAATCAAAGCGCGCAAGCGGGCTGTTTGTTTCGATGATCTCAACATGGTCGAGACGTGGCACGGCGATGATGGAGGGCCATACGACCCGTTCGCTCAACTCCACCATGAACGGCGAGGCAATTTCAGCAAGCCGTTCGGTCACGTCAGATCGGCGTCCGGGGGCGGCGAGCGCAGTGGGCAGATATGCCCCGTCCGCAAGCCGCTGCCATACCAGCCCGCGCGATGAGAGTGTCACCAGCAGGCGCAGCAGCGTTGCTTTTGCAAGGCCGAGCCGCAGGTGGAGCTCATGTAAACTCAGCCCGCCACTGCGCTGGACTTCCAGCAAAACGTCGAGCCCGCGCTCAAGCGCACGGATGGATTTGACCTTCCTGTCGATCATGGCATCACCTGTTTCACGCCGTGCAACTAGTCGCTCGAAAACCGTTAGGCAATCTCCTGCGTATGTGAAACATCGCGCAACCGAGAAGAGAGGATGGGAAAAGCCATGAGCAACCCCAATGTGTTGCTGATTATAACGCAAGACACCAAAGAGCAGGAAGCGCGCTACATCCGTGATATTCTGGAAGCCGCGGGCTGCAATGTGCTCCATCTTGATCCGAGCGTTCGGCGCAGTGTTGGTGGTGCAGAAATTTCACCCGAACAGGTCGCGGCGGCGGCTGGCCACAGCATCGAAGGCGTGCGCGCACTGGGGCATGAAGGCAAATGTCAGGCCGTGATGACGGACGGCGCGGTCAAATGCGCGCTCAAGGCGCACGCGGAATCTGGTCTTTCCGGCGTTCTGGCCGTCGGAGGATCGATGGGCACGGGGCTTGCCGGAACGGTGATGCAGGCGCTGCCTTATGGCCTGCCCAAGCTTATCGTTTCTACAATGGCGTCTGGCTTCACCCAGCCATATCTGGGTGTGAAGGACATCGCGATCATGAACGCGGTCACCGATATTTCGGGCATCAATTCTATCAGTTCGGAAGTATTCCGAAACGCGGCCCTTGCAGTGGCGGGCATGGCAAGGGGTTACGCGCCGACCAGCGGGAGCGAAAAGCCACTCGTTCTCATCACCACGCTTGGGACCACCGAAAAGAGCGTCCGCCCGATCCGTGAGGCGCTGGAGGGCGACGGCTGCGAGGTTATGGTGTTCCACTCCTCCGGCGCTGGCGGGCCGACGCTCGACGGGATAGCCGCCGAGCGGAACGTTGCACTCGTGCTTGATCTCTCGCTGACCGAAATTCTCGACCATATTCATGGCGGCTTGGCCAATTCTGGCCCGGACCGCGGCAAAGCGGCGCTCGCGCGCGGTATTCCCGTTGTCTTTGCGCCGGGCAATTCAGACTTCATAATTGCCGGACCGATTGATTCCGCGCAGGCGCAATTTCCCGGCAAGAAATACCACATCCACAACCCTGCACTCACCGCAGTCCGCACGGATCTGGATGACCTGAAGCCGCTTGCCGATCACCTTGCGAAGATGTTTGGGGAGGCCAAAGGGCCGGTCAGTTTCTATGTGCCGTTGAAGGGTTTTTCCAATCACGACAGCCCTTATGGCCATATTCATGATCCGAGCATCCCGCCGCCCTTTGCCGATTATGCTCGCTCCGTGATGCCCGAAAATGTCGAGTTTCGGGCGGTTGATGCACATTTCAACGATGATGAATTTGCCGAGGCGGTGATCGCCAAGGCGCGGGAGCTGCTTGCGCGATGACGATTGATCTGCCTCTCACACCAGAGGATGTGAACGAGATTGCGGCCATCCTTGATGGCTCAAGCTATGATCGGCTCGACATTCGCACCAGCCGTCTGCGGTTGCGCGTTCAGCGCAGTGATGGCGGGTGGACGCAGCAATGGTCCATTGCGGAGGATGCCGGGGTCGAGGCTGACATTGTCGCTGCGGCTGGTGCGATTGTGATTGAGGCGCTCCCTGATGGCGTGGAGGGCATTCCGGCCCCGCTGCCCGGCACTTTCTATCGCGCGCCGCAGCCGGGGGCACCGCCCTTTGTGGAGGTGGGTGATGTCGTCGGGCCAGAAAGCGTTGTCGGCATTGTCGAGACGATGAAGCTGATGAACCCCGTTCATGCCGGATGCGCTGGCCGCGTCACTGCGATCTGCGTTGACAACGCAACCATGGTTGATGGTGGTGCCGTGCTGATGCACGTTGAGCCTGCCTGACACATGATCCAGCGGCTTTTCATTGCCAATCGCGGGGAAATTGCACTGCGTATCATTCGCACCGCGCATCGCCTCGGCATGACGACCATCCTTGGTGCCTCGGAGGCGGACCGGCAGAGCTGGCCGGCGCGCGTGGCGGATGAGGTGGTGATTGTCGGCCCGGCACCATCGGCGCAGTCCTATCTGTCGGTTGACGCCGTCATCGCAGCGGCCAAGGCAGCGCGCGCGGACGCCATCCATCCTGGCTACGGATTTCTCTCGGAAAATGCAGCGTTTGCAAGAGCCGCGGCTGAAGCGGGTATCATCTTCGTTGGGCCTGACCTTTCAAGCCTGGCTGCGATGGGTGACAAGCTCATGGCGCGCAAAGTGGGCATTGAGGCGGGCTTGCCTGTGGTTCCCGGTGGTGAGGCGACCGATAAGGACGCGGCGCTGCAAAGGGCCAATGAAACTGGCTTTCCTGTCCTTTTGAAAGCAGTGTCGGGCGGAGGTGGCAAGGGAATGAAGCGCGTTGATCGCGTGGAAGACCTTTCTCACGCCATCGATATGGCAATGGCGGAAGCGCAGGCGTCTTTTGGTGATCCGCGCATCTATGTGGAGCGGTTCATCGCGTCGGGCCGGCACGTTGAAGTGCAGGTGCTGGGTGATGGCGAAAGCGCGATCCATTTGGGCACGCGTGATTGCTCAATCCAGCGGCGTTTCCAGAAGCTGGTGGAGGAGGCTCCGGCTCCCGCCATTCCGCAGGAAAAACGGGCCGCAATCGAGCAAGCCGCGGTGAACCTCGCGCGGCACTTGCGCTATCGCGGGGCGGGCACCGTCGAGTTTCTCGTCGATGTGACGAGCTTTGATTTCTACTTCCTTGAAATGAATGTGCGTATTCAGGTCGAACATCCTGTGACCGAGGAGATCACCGGCGTCGATCTGGTGGAGCAGCAATTGCTGGTGGCAGATGGGCAGCGCCTGTCACTCACACAAGACATGGTGATGCCCACTGGCCATGCCATTGAGGTCCGCATCAATGCGGAAGACTGGGCACAGGGCTTCCGCCCATCGCCTGGCCGCGCGACACGGGCAGACTGGCCGGCAGGCGAGGGGGTTCGCGTCGATAGCCATATGGGCACCGGCAGCGAAGTGCCGCCATTTTATGACTCGCTCGTTGGTAAGTTGATCGTGCGTGGCGCGACACGCGATGAAGCCGTGGCGCGGCTTACTGCGGCGCTTGATCGGCTTTCCATTGAAGGCTTCGCCACCACCACCGATCTGCACCGCGCCATCGTGCGTGATCCGCGCTTTGTGGCGGGCGGCGTCGATACCCGCTTTTTTGAAGGACTGGCCCGTGGCTGACATTTCCCTTGTTGATGTGTCGATGCGTGATGGCAACCAGAGTCTGTGGGGAGCAACCGGGCTCAACACCGCGCAGATGCTCCAGATTGCGGGACAGACAGACCGTGTCGGTTTTCGCGCGATTGACTTCACCTCGTCCAGCCACATGGCAGTGGCGGTTCGCTATTTTCAGAATAATCCGTGGGAGCGAATTCGCCGTGTCGCCTCGGCGATGCCGCGCACGCCGTTGCAGTTCATTACCACCGGGTTGCGTTTCATCGCGTGGCAGCAGGCCGACCCGGAGTTCATGCGGCTGGTTTATCGCCGTTTGCAGATGAATGGCATAGGTCGTTTCGTCATGCTTGATCCGATGCATGATGCCGATGCGGTGATAGAGGCAGCGCGCATCGTTCGGCAGGAAGGCAATGCCGAGATCATGGGTGCGCTGACCTTTACCCTTTCGGAAGTGCACACCGACCAGTTCTACGCCGATTTCGCGCGCAAGATCTGCACCAGCCCCGATATTGACCTTGTGTATATCAAAGACCCCGGTGGGCTGCTCTCGCCAGAGCGGGTGCGGACACTGGCACCAGCGGTTAAAGCCGCCATTGGCCGCCGTTCGCTTGAAATTCACGCCCATTGCACGATCGGCTATGGCCCCTTGTCGAGCCTGGCTGCTGCGGACCTTGGCATGGTGGACGCCATCCATGTCGGCATCGGGCCGCTGGGTGAGGGGAGCTCACTTCCTGAGGCGGGCCGAATGGTCGCAAATCTGCGCAACGCAGGGCATAATGTAAACGTCGATGATGCGGCACTTGCGCGCGTTTCTGATTATTGGTGGCGGCTGGCCAAGGCAGAAGGCTTGCCGCCGGGCGAGCCGCAGGCGTTTGATTCCAGTTTCCTCCGGCATCAGATCGCCGGTGGCGTCATGACGACAACGCGGCGTCAGCTTGAAGAGCTGAGTTTGGGCGATCGCTTTGATGCCGTGGTGGCGGAAACTGAACGCGTCCGCGCGGAGCTTGGGCATCCCATCATGGTGACGCCATTCCCGCAAATGGTGATGAGCCAGGCGCTCTTCAACGTCATCGGCGAGCGGCGCTATGCGCAGGTTTCCGATCAGGTAGTGCGTTATGTGATGGGCAAATTCGGCCGCCCGACAAGCGCGATTGATCCCGCCGTTGAGGCGGCCATTCTGGACCGGCCGCGCGCCAAGGAAATCGCCGGGGAGGCGATGTTCCCGGAATATGCCGATCTGCGTCGCAAATTTGGCGCGCATATGGAGGATGAGGAGTTTCTGCTGCGCGCCGTGATGCCGGAAGATCAGGTGGATGCCATGCTCGCCTCAGGGCGTTCGCGCGGCACCTACACACCTGAGGCAGCGCCGCTTTTCCAACTGCTGAGGCAACTCGCCGCGCGTCCGGCCGCACGAGACATTGTTGTTGAACGTCCCGGCTTGCGCATCGCTTTGCATGGGGGCGCTCATGTCGTGTGAGCACATTGAGCGCGTCGTCAAGGCGCGTGGCTTCATCTTCGATATGGATGGCACAATCGCGCTTGGAGATGCGGCCTCTGGCGGCCACAAGGCGTTGCCGGGGGCCATTGAACTTCTGGCGTTGCTGCGTAAGCGCGGCACACCGTTTCGGGTCTTTACAAATGGCACCGCAAAGGCACCTGCCGCTTATGCGGCCAGCTTGCGCAACGCAGGCTTTGACCTTGGTGACGATGAGATGATGACGCCATCTTCCTCGGCGGCGATCTGGTTTCGCAAGCAAGGCCTTAATCGCGTGCGCGTGCTTGGTAATGATGGCGTGGCGGCTCCCTTGCGAGCGCTTGGAATAGAGACACTCGGCGCGTCTGAACCGGGCGATGTCGATGCGGTTTATACCGGCTGGTTTCGCGAATTTTCCTTTCCTGATCTGGAAGCAGCCTGCCAATCGGTTTGGGAGGGCGCGCGACTTACCACGGCTAGCCATGTGCCCTTTTTCGCAACAGCTACCGGGCGTGGCATCGGATCAAGCTTTGCGATCAATAAGATGATTAGCGCGATGACCGGCAAACAGGCAAAAGTGCTGGGCAAACCCTCGCGCACGGCCTTTGATGCGGCTGTCCACGCCATGGGCCTGCCGCGCTCTGCCGCGTGTGACATTGTTGTGTTTGGCGATGATCCGGCACTGGAGATGCGCATGGCGCGCGGGGCCGGAGCGATGGGGGTCGGCCTTACAACAGGCCTTATGAAGCGCGAGAATCTGGCATCACTGGTGCAGGCCGAGCAGCCCCATTTGCTCGTCGATGATTTGACTTCCATCGTCCGCGCGCTGGCCTGATGTCAGCCGCGGCGCAGGTGCCGCGGGTCCGTTACGCCCAGTATGAGGACGGCATAGGCAAGGCACAGCATTGCCGCTGAAACGCCGATCAGGGAGACAAATCCCGTGACCGCAGCCAAAATGCCCCCGATAATCGGGCCGATGGAGGCAATGATCGTTTCTGCGGTGGTAGAAATTGCCAGCCGCATCGCCGTGTTTTCGCGGTTGCCAAATTCCAGAACCATCGTTTGTGATCCCATGGTGTAGCCGCTGCTGGCTGCTCCCAAAAAAATGAAGGCAATCGCAAAGCCCGCCATGTCGTGCGCCATCAGCATCCAGCCATAGCCGATGACCCAGAGCAGGAGAGAGGCGATAAAGACCGAGCGAAATCCGCGCCTGTCTCCCATCGCGCCCCATAACAGGTTGGAACCAGTGTCGGCCCCAAGAAAGGCGAGTGACAACAGCCCAAGCGTCTTGCCATCCAGCGTAAGTGCTTCTCCGGCATGGAGTATGCAAAAGGGCAGGGCGATGCGCCCGCCCGTTGTCAACAACTGGGCAATCAGAAAGTTTCGGTAGTGGGTGTCGGCAAGCAGAGCGGGCATATCGCGCATCCGCTCTCGAAGTCGCATGGAGGGGCGCACGTCATGACTGTCCGGCTCGCGCATCATGAGCACGAGCACGGTCAGGCCCAAGCTTGTCAGCACAAAGCTGAGCGCAAACGTTGTGGCATAGCCATTGCCGAAGATATTATTGTCGATCAGGTAATCACCCGCCCACCAACTCAGCCCGGCCGCAATCGCGCCGCCGGCAAGGTTGCGATAGCCTTGCAGTCTCCCGCGTCGGGAGAGCGGGATGACCTTCGCCATTAGCGTTTGAAAGGCAACACGCTGCGCGCCGGAATAATAGCCAAGCATGAAGAGAAAGGCGGTGGTGATGATCGCCAGTGGCCAGCCGGAAAGCAGCCATCCGGCCAGCGCAATGCCGGCCAGTGGCACGCGCATGAGCATCCCGGTGCGCCCGGCATAGGGCATGATCCGCTTCTTGTCCTCAATCGCTGTTGCGCTCAACAAGGGCGAGAGGATGGAGCCGGCCTGCTGAAGAGCTTGCGACAGGCCGACCATGAAGGTCGACCCGGTCAGCATGAAGATATAATTGGGGACGATCGTTGGCGCATTGATGAGGCGAAAGCCCGTCATCCCCAACATTCCATGCGAGAAATGCGCCGCGAAGTTGCGCGGTAGATTTGCCCGCACAAAAGCTTGGTTGGCGGCATCATCGGGCGTCAGAATATCCACCCCGGTGTCCGTGCCGATTGGCTCCAGATCATCCTCGGATAATGCCACGCCCGTCTTGCTCCCCTGTTACAGCCGAACGGCTGCAACCGTCACGTGCGTTCCTCGTGCATAACAGAACCTGCGCTGCTGCCAATGCGAAGGCCGATTTTCTTGCAGGCGTATGGCGGCAAAACGTCCGCTGGCAACTCGCCGAAAACGGGGCGCGACAGACGACGCTGCTGGTCGCTCGTCTTGTAAATTAGGCGGTGCAAGCCCGGTCAGCGGCCAATCGGCACGATGGTGGTCGCCAGCCGCTCCACCTCGTCACGGTCGTGGCTGACATAGAGGATCGGCAATTTCAGATCATCGCGCAGCCGCTCAATCACCGTCATAATTTCATCACGCCGTGCCGGGTCGAGCGAAGCCAGCGGCTCGTCCAGCAAAAGGAAGCGGGGGGCTGACAGCAAGGCGCGCCCAATCGCCACGCGCTGCGCCTCGCCGCCAGAAAGCGTGCGGGGCCAACGATCCAGCAAATGCGCGATTCCCAGAAAACGCGTCGCTTCGTCCAGGTTCATCCAGCGGTCTACGGGGGCCGCGAGCGCCCAACCGTAGAGCAGGTTGTCTCTCACACGCAGGTGGGGAAACAGTCGGCTATCCTGAAAGACATAGCCCGCGCGGCGCTGGCGGGCGGGGATGTCTATCTTCTTCTCGTTGTCAAACAGCACCTTGCCGCCCACCATGATGCGGCCTGCGTCCGGGCGGAGCAGACCGGCAACCATATTCTGCACCGAGGTTTTGCCGGCACCCGATGGGCCGAGCAACGCAGTCAGCCCGCCTTCGCTTGAAAAGCTGGCCGTGATATGCCGGTCGCCAAGCTGGCGTTCAACGCGAACGTCAAAGGACATGGCCAGCCCTTCCATGTCCAGCACGGCGCACGAGCACCTCAGAGGCCACAAGCGCCGCAAGCGAGAGCGCGACCGCGATGAGTGACAGGCGCGCGACATCCGCCTCGCTGCCGGGCATCTGCAAGGCGCTGTAGATGGCGATGGGCAGCGTCCGCGTTTCTCCGGGAATATTCGACACAAAAGTGATGGTCGCGCCAAATTCACCAAGCGAGCGCGCAAAGCCAAGCACCATACCTGCCAAAAGACCGGGGAGCGCGAGGGGCAGTGTGATGGTTGAGAATATTCGCGCGCGGGAGGCACCAAGTGTTTCCGCCGCCTGTTCTAACCGTTGGTCAACCGCTTCTATGGAAAGCCGCATCGCCCGCACCATAAGAGGCAAAGCCATGATCGCGGCGGCAAGCGCCGCTCCTGTCCACCGAAACATGAAGGTGATACCCAGCGTTTCAGAAAACCAGCGCCCGGCAGGACCAGTATTGCCAAAGGCGAGTAGCAGCAGCCATCCGGTTACAACGGGTGGCAGCACCAGTGGGAGGTGGACAAGCGCATCGACGAGAATTCGGCCCGGAAAGCGTCTGCGCGCCAGCAGCCACGCAAGGCCAAAAGCGATCGGCAGACTCCCGGCAACCGCGACGCCGCTGACTTTGAGCGACAGGGCGATGACCTCCCATTCTTCAGGTGTAATTGCCAATGCCAAACGCCTTATCGCGTCGAAAAGCCGCGTCGCGCAAAGATCGCCTTGCCCTCGCGCGATAGAAGGAAGCGGCGAAAGGCGTCTGCCTCCGGGTTGGTGGCGCTTTTAAGCAGCGCAATCGGGTAGGTGATCGGCGGATGGCTTTTGGCAGGGAAAGCTCCAACCACACGGACGCGGGGCGATGCGCGGGCGTCGGTTGCATAGACGATGCCCAAGGGAGTTTCGCCGCGCTCGACAAGAGCGAGAGCTGCACGCACATTTTCCGCGCGCGCGAGCTTGCCTTCAACCAAGGACCAGACGCGCAGGTGCATAAGGGCTGCCTTGCCGTATTTTCCAGCGGGAACGCTGTCTGGATCGGCCATTGCAAGCCGTCCATTGCCGAGCGCGCGCGCAAGCGGAAAGGCGGGCCGGATGGTCATTTGCACCTTGCTCGCGGCAGGCGCGATCAGCACAAGGCGGTTAGAGAGGAGCAGCGCGCGACTTTGCGGGCGCACCAGCCCCTTGCCAGCAACATAATCCATCCATTCGTTGTCAGCCGAAATGAACAAATCGGCGCGCGCACCCATTTCTATCTGCCGCGCGAGCGCGGATGATCCTGCAAATGAAACGACAGGGCGTGGATGCCGCTTTCCAGTCCACGCATTGGCGGCATCCGTCATCGCTTCCTGAAGGCTCGCGGCGGCAAGCACGAGCGGACCGCTTTGTTGCGCGTATGTCGTGGATGGCACAAGGCACGCGGCGAGCAGCAGCAAGTGCAATTTACGGAGCAGCGACACAAACATTCATCCCGAATAGCTATGTTGCGTAATATATAGCGGCACAGCACAGCAGCAACCGGAAAACTCACCCTTTCTGGCTGGCTCTTGGGCGGCTGCGCAAGGATTGCGTCAGTTTTGCATGATCGGGCCTTGACGCTGTGCCGCCCACATTTTCCTGCACGGCGCGATATTGGCTCAGAACCATATCGCCAAAGTCGGTCAATCGCGCACCCCCACCATGCGCGACGCCCGGTGCCGTTGCGACCAACGGCTCGCTCCAGCAGCGGTTCATTGTGTCAACCAGAAGCCAGGCACGCCGGTAGCTCATGCCCATGGCCCGACCTGCGGCAGAGATCGAACCATGTGCTTTGATCGCATCGAGCAAGTCCGCCTTGCCCGGCCCCATGGCGATTTCATCGCCGCAATAAAGGCGGATACTAATCTTGAAGGGCGAGGGGCTTGTCATACCCATAAAGCTAAACGGCTCGGCGGCCCTGAGCAACGCTCCATTCAAAGCGGTCGCAACGCTCCATTCAAAATCGAAGCCGCGCGCCAACCTCCATCGAGCGCGGAGCGCCCGGCGCATAAAAGGTGGATGAAACAAGCGGAAACCCACCGCCGATGGTGGAGCCAGAGAAGGGGCGGGATACGAAATTGCCCTTAGCATCGAACGCCGCCGGACCGAGCTGTGCGGCGGTGGCATAGCGGCTGTCGAGCAAATTCCTGACTGTGGCAAACATTGTCAGGCTGGCTACAGGCCGAAGCTCCACGCCAAGATTGAAGGTTGCATAAGCTTCTGTTTTGCCTGCACCAAGGAAATGCACGCCATCAGGCTGGTGGCGATTATTCTCGTTCCCACGCGCATAGACGCCGGATGCCGCGATCATATCAAGATTGAGATTGATCTGGCGATGCGGACGCCAGTCGATGCGGGTCTTGACGAGGTGACGCGGGATGAGCGGAATGTGATCGCCGGGTTCAATCTCAATGCCGCCCTCAAAACCGGGCGCGTCTGCATCGTTGCTTGAATTGGCCGACCCGCCGACTGTTTCGGGTGAGCGATAGGTCGCGTCAAGCAGGGTGTAGCTTGCAGATACAGAAACCGTGCCGAGCGCGGCGGTTCCTTCAATTTCAATGCCTTGCCTGCGGGTCTTTCCGAAATTGCGAAAATATCCAAAGCCCGAAACATCATCGCTGACAAACAGAATATCGTTGCTGGCGTCGGTGTGAAAGAGGCTGCCGACCAGCGTCCATTGCGCGCCCTGCACTGCCGCGCGCGCCTCAATCGTCCGCGCGAGGACCTGCCGTAGCGGGGGGTCGCCGGCCAGAGCATTGGGCAGGCGACACGGACTTTCCGGGTCGGAGCAGCCAAGCTCGATCGCTGAAGGCGCGCGGGATGCCTGCGACCACGACAGTGCTAATCTGACGCTTTGTGTCGCCTGCCAATTGATCGCAGCAGATGGATTGAAACGCGCATAGACCGGCTCGCTATCGAGCGACCCTGTGCCGCCACCGGGCGTAATCCGATCTCGATTGCGGATGGCGGTGCGATCATAGCGCCCGCCAAGGTCAAGCCGAAGTCTTTGCGAAAGCTGCGCGCTTTCGAGCGCATAAAGGCCAAGGCTCGTGGTGTGGCTGCTGAGATCGACCCGCGCGTCAAATGCATCCTCGGAGTTCTGCGAGCCATCGGCAAAAGCGCCAAGGCCATCGACGGGCGCCACTGTGTGATCCGGCAGAAGGTAGCCGAACTGCGTGCTCTGGGAAAAATTGGCGCGGCCATTCACATAAGCAAGGCCAAGTGTCAGGCTCTGCTCGATCCTCGCAATCGGCAGTTGTACCTGCAACTCTCCGCCAAAACCCCATTCGTTTTGGGTGGTCAGCGATCTGTTTGCCAAACCGTTGCATTTTTCGTTGGACTCATCATTGAGCAGCACGTTGGCGATGCATCGCCATTTGGGGAAGGGCGTGTTGGCCTGCGTTTCGCCGACAATTGGAAAGCCCGTGAAACCCGCAGCGGTTAGCGCATCCATTTCATCTGCATTGGGCTGGTAAAGATTTTGGCCCAGTGCTTCATCGTTGACATCGCCATTATAGGTGGACGTGCGTGTGCGTCGCCAAAAGGCGTTGCCGCTAAAGTTTACAGCGTCAGAAAGGGCATGACTGCCCGCAAGGGAGAGAAGCCCGGCGCGCGTTCTGGTGGTGTCTGGCGCCGTGTAGATACTTGATCGGTCAGCAACGAGCAGACGACCTTCCTGAAGGCCATTGCCGTTAAGGTTTGTATTGGCAAATAGCCCGGAAAGCGTGATGCCGTTCTGCGCATCGCTCCACCCCAGCTTGGCGAAGGCGCGTGTTGCGCGTGACGGTGAAAGATTGCGCCACCCATCCTCGCGGAAATGATCTGCCGTCGCAAACCAATCGAGCCCGTTTTCGGTATGGCCGCCCCATTGTGCATTGGCAGTGGTGCGGTTGAACGCGCCATAGCTTGTTTCAATGCCCAAGCCGGTATCACTCTTGCCCGTCTTTGTCCGCACCGCGAGCGCACCGCCCAGCGAGTTGCGGCCGAACTGCGGGGCTGAGCCGGACACAAGGTCAACCCGCGCAATCGCTGAACTGGGGATCAAGTCCCAATTGACGACATCGGCAAAGGGCTGGTTGATCCGCACCCCATCCAGATAGACTGACAGGCCCTGCGGTGTGCCCAGCAGCGGCGATGCGGTGAAGCCGCGATAGTTGATGTCGCTTTGGAGCGGGTTGCCCTGTATCTCGTTGATGCTGATGCCCGGTGCTGTGCGAACGAGCTGATCGGCAAGACTGATCCCACGCAAGGTATTGATCGCCGCGCTGTCGGCAAGTTTTGCGCCTGCACCGCCAAGCGGGCTGGCCGTCACCACAATCTCGCTTTGGGCGCTTTCTTCCGCATAAGCGGCAGGTGGCAGCGCGCCAAGAGCAACCGAGCCAAGCAGAATTGACCGTAGCGAAATCACCAGAAAACCTCTCTCAACCACTGTTGGAAGGGCGCTTAGCAAGCAATTATCCAGTGGTCCTGAGAGCAGCGTCAGGTTGAAGATGTTTCGCCCGATATTACGCGATGGAGAGCAAAGCCCTGACCGCGATGCGCAACGATCCGCAGGGATGGCGCGACGGCGCTCAATCGCCGCCGCAACGCGCTGGCGCAGACATCAAGAGCATTGTCCGAAACATCGGCGTCTGCGCCCCAGATGCTTTCAATGAGTGCAGAACGCGGGGCAACTGCACCGCCCGCACGTGCGAGTGCGAGCAGAAGTGCAAAGCCGCGCGGATCAAGGTCCAGCGGCTCATCGCCCCAACTGGCTTTGAGGCTTGTCGGATCAAGTCTCAGCTTGTCGAAGCGAACCGGGTCAGGCTTGCGCTCCCTGTCTCGACGCAGCAGCACATCCACGCGCGCGGCAAGTTCTTCAAAGGCGAAGGGTTTGGGCAGATAATCGTCGGCCCCCGCCGCAAAGCCATCGAGCCGATCATTAAGAGAGCCTCGCGCCGTCAGCATCAAAATCGGCACGCCGCGCTCTGCCGCCCGCAGGCTGGTGCACAGCTCCAACCCATCCGCATCGGGAAGGCCGAGATCAAGGATCACAAGATTGATACCACCCGCGGCGACCAGCGCTTCCACATCGCCCGCGCTCCGCTCCCACCGGACACGCACGCCGCGCGCGGCCAGCCCCTGCGAGACGAAGCGGCCGATGCCCACGTCATCTTCTACCAGCAAGACCGTCATGCGGTGATCCTGATGGGCAGCGTCACCATGATGCAGCACCCACCTTCCTTGCGGGTTGAGGCATGGATTGCGCCTCCATGTTGTTCGACCACCCACCGGGCAAGCGCAAGGCCTAGGCCATTGCCGCCGCGCTGGCGGCCATGCTCCGACTGGTAATAGGCGTCAAAGATGCGGGGCAGATCATCCGGCATGACGCCCGGACCATTGTCTGTCACAATGATGCGCGCCGCATCGCCACTGGCGGCAAGCGCTATGGTTAGCACGTCACCCATTGGAGAGAATTTGAGACCGTTGTCGATGATGGTCAGCAGCGCCTGCCGCAACCACCGGGCATCGCCTTCCAAAAATAGAGGCACGCCAGCTTCGTTCAGCTCAATATTCACCTCGACCGAGCGAGCGAATGAGGTCGCCTCTTCGATTGCGGCCTTAACAAGCGCCCCAAGCTCAACCTTCTGACGCAGAAGTTGCAGCTTGCCGTCGTCGGCGCTTGCCAGGCCCAAGAGTTCATCAATGCGATGCCCAAGAAAGGTGGCGCTCGCGTGGATATGTGAGAGTGATTGGCGCAGCGCTTCCACCTGCGGCGCATGGCCAAGCAAGGCCACTTCCGCCTCACCACGCATAGCTGTGACCGGCGTGCGCAATTCATGGCTTGCCTTGGCAAAGAACAGGCGGCGCGAGCGATCCACCTCCTCAAGCTGGGCTGTGCGTGCTTGCACCATCGCTTCAAGCGAGCGATTGCGCCGAAGGAGCAACCATGCGACGCCCAGCGCGCACAGCAGGGCGGAAGCGGCCAGCGCAATCGCGAGCGCGACTGTTTTCGTGTGAAGCCGCTCCAATTCATCGTGAACCGCGTTTACCTCACCCACTTCCTGCCGCGCGATGCGCTCGGTCAGGCTGCGAAAGGCGGCGCTACTTGAGGATTTGAACGCAAGACTCTCCAGCCTCCGGGCGTCTTCCGCCTCAAGATGCTGACGCGCATCAGCGGGGAGCAAGGCGGTTTCAGCCACGATTAAACCATGATAGCGCTTGAGCGCCTTGCCCAGTTCCGCCGCATCGGGCTGGCCTTGTGCAAGGCTTGCGATCTGATTGACCACGCCTGCTTGTTGCTCTGCCAGTGCCGCTAACTGATATTGCCGATCTGCCAGGTTGAAGCTGACGACAAACGCAACCACAAGCCCGCCCAGCGCGAGTGCAAGACCTGCCAGCAAACTCGCAGCAATATGATGCAGGCCAGGTTGCGCGGCGCGCGGCATCTTACCCCATCGATCCGGTATCGAAAAAGCGTTCGATTGCGGCTTCATGGGGCGCAAGGTTGAGGCCCTGCCGCGCGATCCACGCATCGTCAAAATAGGAAGAGCGATACCGCTCACCACTGTCGCACAGGATGGAGACGATTGATCCGGCCTTGCCATCACGTGCCATTTCGCTCGCGATGAGTGCACAGGCCCAGATGTTGGTGCCGGTTGATCCGCCACATAATTTGCCAAGCCTGCGTGAAACAGCGCGGGCAGCCGCGATCGATTGGGAATCGCTCACCACGATCATCCGATCGACCACGCCGGGCATGAAGCTCGGCTCCACCCGCGGGCGGCCGATTCCCTCAATCAGGCTGCTGGGGTCTTGCGCCTGCGTGACTGCGGGGTCATGCCAGTGTCGGTGAAACACCGATGCGTCTGGGTCTGCAACGCAGAGGCGCGTTGCATGGCGATGGTAGCGCGCGAACCTGCCGATTGTGGCCGATGTGCCGCCCGTGCCTGCACCGCACACGATCCAGCTGGGCACGGCGTGCGGTTCCCGCGCCATTTGTGTGTAGATGGATTCGGCAATGTTGTTGTTCCCGCGCCAGTCGGTCGCGCGTTCGGCATAGGTGAATTGGTCCATATAATGGCCGCCGCTCTGGCGCGCGAGATCTTCTGCCACCGCGTAGAGCGTGCGCACGTCCTGCACCGGGTGCGGCGTGCCGCCAAGCGCCTCGATCGCGCCCAATTTTTCAGGTGCGGTGCTGGCAGGGACGACCGCGATGAACGGCAGCCCCAACATCCGCGCGAAATAGGCTTCTGAAACCGCAGTCGAACCACTCGATGCTTCCACAACAGGGCGCCTCGCGCGCAGCCAGCCATTGCTCAGTGCATAAAGAAACAGCGAGCGCGCAAGCCGGTGCTTGAGGCTCCCTGTGGGGTGACTCGATTCATCCTTCAGATAAAGGCCAATATCGGGCAGTGCGGGGATGGCGACGGGCAACAGATGTGTGTCTGCAGAGCGATTAAAATCGGCCTCGATCCGCCCGATAGCCCAATGAACCCACTCCCGGTCGGGCTTTGCCACTTCAAGTTCCCCAACCCGTCGAGACAATGTCATTGCGCCAAATGCTCCCACTCAATTATGGCCGCTTCCTTCATCGGCGGCCCACGCTGTGCCGCTTGCTCTTAGTGTGGAAAAACGGTGGATGCACCCCTTTAGAGGCTGCGCCGGCGCTCGCTGATGGTGTGCCCGCGTGCTTGGTATGGGCGTTGCCAAGCCAGGAAGCCGACACGCCTTTGGCCGCGCCCAGTATTTTCGATTGGCTGCATCGGAGAGAAGTTGTCTAGCTTGGAAGCCCAATCAGCTGTTTCTAGGATAGCCAAAAAACACGCCAGAGGCGCATATGGCTGAGGAGAATGCTTGAATTTCTGGAGAAAAATGGTGGACGCACTAGGGCTCGAACCTAGGACCCGCTGATTAAGAGTTTGGCAAGCACAAGGTATGCGGAAGTTTGCTTTGGTATGTTCTGGTATGTAAGTATCTATATAATAACGGTATTTTAGCCCATAGACGGTATGCGTAGGGTAGGGTAAGTATGTGCAAGCTGCTTACGACACGCTTACGAGAAGGTTTTGGGCTTATGCCGCAGTTGAAATTGACGAAGGCGAACATTGACCGGGTGGCGAAGCCCGGTGCCAAGAGCGACACCCTGTTTTGGGATACCGAAACCAAGGGATTCGGGCTGCGGGTGACGCCCACCGGCAAGACGACCTTCATCGCACAGGGGCGCGTCAATGGGATTGGAGATGCGGTGCGCGTCACGGTGGGTCCCTACGGAGTATTCACGCCCGACCAAGCGCGAGACGCGGCGAAGCAGCACCTCCGCAACATGGAGCTGGGCGTGGACCCCCGCGACGTGAAGAAGCAGGACGAGGCGATGCGCATCTCTCTGATGGACGTTTGCAGCGCCTACACCTCGCGCCCAGGCAAGCTGAAAGCCAGCACGGCAGCGGAGTATAAGCGGCACGTCGAGAAGGTGTTTGCGTCGTGGAAGGACAAGCCCATCGCCAGCATTACCCGCGAGATGGTTCAGGAGCGCCACCGGGAGGTTGCGGAAAAGGGGTTGGAGGGAAAGAAGGCTGCTCCCGCCAGCGCCAACGCGGCATTCGTCACGCTGCGCATTCTCATCAACTTTGCGATGGACGAATACCGCCGCGCTGACGGGGAGCCGCTGATTGCCCGCAATCCAGTGGACGCGCTCAAGCACCATTGGGCGAAGCTGGGCACCCGCACCGAGCGCTATATCGACAAGCGCAAGATTGGCGCGGTGTGGAACAAGCTGCACGCTATGCGCGAGGAAGTGGTGGGTTATGAAGCCCTTGCGTCGGTGGACCTAACGATCTTCGCGCTGCTGACTGGAGCGCGCCGGGACGAGATGGCGACTCTCACATGGGATCGCGTGCATATTGATGACCACAACCCTGCCGAGTGCTGGTGGCATCTGGACGACCGCAAGCGGGGCGATCCGATTTGGCTCCCGCTGAGCAGTCAGGCGGTGGCGCTGCTCAAGTCGCGTCCGCGCCTCAAGCTGGAGGACGGCACCGAAAGCCCGTTCGTTTTCCCATCGTGGGGTAAGACCGGGCGCATTATGGATGCTCGCGCTCCTATGGTGGCGATTGGCGAGATAGCGGGGAAGCACCTTTCGCTGCACGACCTGCGCCGCTCGTTCACGAACTACGCCATGCGTGAATGCCTCATTGAAAAGTTCCGCACCGACCTTCTCACCGGGCACAAGCCCTCGCAGGAGGATACCACGGCCCGCAACTATCTGGACCTATCGCACCTCGATTGGCTCCAACCCGATGTTCAGAAAGTTGGCGACTGGATCGAACAGCAGGCGGCGGTTGCCGCTGCAAAGAATGTGGTTCCCCTGCATCGCACCGCGTGATGCAGCGCGTTTCGCGGCTGCGCCGGGGTAGCAGGGGCGGCACCAGCGCGCCGCAGGGTAAGGGGCGGCAACGCGGCGATCGCCCCTGTGCAGGCCCCGCAGCGAAGGTCGGCCCCGCCAGCCAAAATTGCGCATCTCGGGCAAAATCGGTCGATCAGGCCGATACCCTCAAAATCGCCCGACCCCGGCTTAGAGATCGAAAAAATCTCGGCGCGGCTCGCCGAGCAATAGCCCGGAAATTGATGCAGGGTGTGTATAGTTGCGCCCGCTTCCGGCGGACCTTCAAACCATACATACCCTACATCAATGTGCAGCCCTGTGCCGCAAGTAAAAATTTGCTAGAACTACGCATATTATCAAACACTTTCACAAATACTTGCTTATACTAGGGGCGCTGCACTGCTCCGATACTGGCGGGTAGTTCAGTAATCCTATCGGCTCCATGGTGGAGCGTTCACCCCATGCGTCAGGTGGCGGCGCGGAGCCGATACTGTGACCACACTTCTCAACAACGAGGCCGCTGCGGCGGCGCTGGGCATCTCGCCCGTCACCCTGAAAATCTGGCGCTGCAAGGGCAAGGGGCCGCGCTTCATCAAGCTGGGCAGCTCCCCGCGCGACCGCGTGGTCTATGACCCCGCCGAGATTGAAGCGTGGAAGGCCGCGCGTACCTTTGGGTCCACTTCCGCCGCTACGGTCAGCCACCCCGGCAATGCGTAAGCGCCCGGTCGCGAAAAGCGGCCGGATGCCCAGCAACACCCGACCGCCTCATCCGAAAGTCCCCAATCCTCGTCGAAAGACCAGCGACATGCACAAAATACACGGCCTCACGGCAGGTCCACAACCCCGGCACTTTTCCGGTAAAATGCCCCCTCGCGTCAAAAAAGGCCCGATGGATTGGGGCGCGTCCAAAATCCCCCATTACCCCGACCCCCGGCAGGAGGCGCGTCATGTCTGACGACTACGAACGCGAGGCGGTCGAAGCGTTCAACGCGCAAGAGCCTGTGCAAGACCCGCATGTGCAAGCCGCTCAGGCAGGGTGGAAGGCAGCGGAGGAGCAGCATCGAAAAGGGGCTGCGACAATGGACTTCCGTTCACCGGAGCAGAAGCGGGAGGACTCAGAGCGCCTTGCGAAGATCATGGAGGACACGCGCCGCGCCGAAGAAGCCAAGACCGAGCGCGAACGAATGAAGCGTGGCTTGGGATCGCAAGGCAGCGGCGCGCCACGGCAACTTGTCGGGCGGGAATTGGGCAGCGTCGCTATGCGCGCTATTGAATGGCTTTGGGTCGGGTGGATTCCCAAGGGCTATATCACCCTGTTTGCAGGTGAAACTGGCGCAGGCAAATCAACAATTATCAGTGACATTACGTCGCGTGTGACCACAGGTGCGCCGTGGCCCGGTGAATACGATTGCCCGAACACATGGCGGAAACCCGAACGGGTGATGTGGCTGGGCAGTGAGGACAGCATCGAGGAAATGACGGTGCCAAGGCTCACCGCGTGCGGTGCCAACCTTGCCAATGTCGTTGAGATTCAGGGCGTCATGCAGGAGGGCAAGCGCAACACCTTCTCCATGCAGGACGACTTGGAGGCGGTGGCGCAGTGGCTCACCTATGCGCGCGATGTTGAGCAGCGTCCGTTCGCCATGCTCGTGATTGACCCGGTGACCAGCTACCTGCCAGGGCAGAAGCTGCGCAAGGTGGATCTCAACGACGCGGGGCAGCTTCGCACGGTCTTGGAGCCTTGGCTGATCCTCGCCCAGACATTCAACATCGCCATCGTCTGTGTGACCCATTTCGCAAAGGCGACCGACCGCTCCATGCTCCATCGCGTCCTCGGTTCCACCGCATTCGTTCAGACTTGCCGTAGTTTGTGCGCAGTCCTTGAACCGCCCCGGATGGAGGACGAGGAACCGGACATGCACGCCAAGGTGTTCATGCAGGTGAAGATGAACCTGCCCGAACACCCCGGCGGGGCATGGCGCTTCCATACCGAGCGCGCCGAGGTTGGCATTGACCACAGGAACGGGAAACCGATCTACGCCACCCGACCAGCATGGGATACGCTGGACCCCGCGCTGACCCCGAACAGCACCGTGGGAAAATCGCGTGGACCCAAAAGCCAGTTTGAGGGCGTGTTCGCCATGTGGTTCCAAGCGTTCTACGCGATCTACCCTAACCACGAGTGGTTGCCTTCCTGATCTATGCATGATCGCGCGGCATCTCGAAAGCTACCAGAGACTGT
>CALMVA010000050.1 GCA_937873035.1 uncultured Sphingomonadaceae bacterium
GAGCACCTGCCTTCTAAGCTGGTGGTCGCAGGTTCGAACCCTGCCGGGCGCGCCATTTCCATTTTTGAGTTGTTCAAGTCGAATAACATCTTGAATGGAAAGGATAATTCGGTGTTTCGAACGGCTCCTTTTGGGTCATAGACCAAATGCTTCGGAAAGGTGAGCCTTAGGGCCATCTTCTTCTCCGCAAGCGACCCATTCTTCCAAAGATTCCAAGGGCTTGCGAGAAACGCCAAGGCGTTTCGAAAGCTTTCGTCAAAGTCCCGCTTTGGCTGCGCTGCGCGAGCCATTTTGTCCTTCAAAAGCAGCTTCGTGCTTTCCAATTCAGCGATACGATTCTCGTATGCGCTGATCACCGTCGGGCTTTCGGCCTCGACGATCCGATCAAGCAACTGCTTCACCTTGCGCTCGATTTCAGCGAGTTCCTTCTCAATCGCCTTGCGCGATTGATCGGCATTCATCGCCTGCTTGTTCCAGTGATTCCGGAACGCAGCAGCAGCCAGCTCGACCAGCTCTTTCGCCGGAGTGACAGAACGAAGAAGGGCTTCGAATGCGCCTTCAACTTTCTCCCGTGCATACGACTTGCCGCGAAGGTCGCAGGCGCGCTGGCGGCAGAGGTAATAGGGATAGGCCGCACCCTGTCTGCCCTTGCTGTAATTCGCTGTCAGAGGATGGCCGCATGATGGGCAGCAGATATGACCGCGAAGCGGAAAGTCCGCGCTCACATCGGCGCGGACGGCACCACGTGCCTTGCCCTTCAAGCGATCCTGAATCTCGTTGAACGTCTCGATGGAGATCAGCGGCTCGTGCTTGCCGAGGCGCGGTGCGACATTCCACGATGGAACATGCACGATCCCCGCATAGATCGGGTTCGTGAGTATCTGCTTCACGCGTTCATTCGATACCGAGCCATTCGCCATTTTCGGAACGGATGGCTGCGCTTCGAGGAAGCGCATCACTTCGGCTTGCGATGCAAACCGACCACTCGCAAAGCCTTCGAGCGCTTCACGAAGCACAGAGGCGAGAGGTTCATTGTGAACGAGCACTTTGCCGCCGCTGGAATGACGCGCATACTTGTAACCCCAGACCGCTTGGAACACCCAGAAGCCTTGCTGGACACGCGCTGTCATGCGGTTGAGCGTTTGCTCCGCATTCTTCTGCCGCGCGTGTTGACTGACGCAGGCGAGGAGGTTCTCGACCAGCTTGCTATCTGAATCTTCGCCAAACTCGATTGACGGAGACTCCAGCGATGCGCCTGTTGCGCCGATATCTGCACGAAGCTGCAAATGCGCTTCGATGCCGCGCGCGAGGCGCGAGATATCGTCGATCACGACGACGTGAGAATGCTTGCGCGTGGAGCGCAGGAATTTGATCATCGCATCCATACCTGGACGCTTAACCAAACTTCCCGACATATCGTCCTTGAATACCTCGACGACCTCATAGCCCTTGTGCTCGCAATAGCTACGGCAGCGTTGCTCTTGTGAGGATAGGCCGTCAGTTCTGATCGTCTGCTGCGCAGATGATACGCGGCAATAGATAACAGCTTTCTTTGAATTCATATCTGTCATGGCGCAATTTCCGGTCTTTTATGTTTTGTGATCGCGCCCTCATGACTGAGGTCAACAAGCATGGCTTTGCCAAGAGCTTTCATCTTACCATCTTCACGCACATTTTGTGAAGAGTCCGAAGCACCCTTTTCAAGAGCAAGCTCGGTGGGATCGAGACCCCAATCGGCAGCGGCAAACGCTGCCATGATGCTGTCAACGACTTGGATCGCCTCGTCTTTCTCGGCGTCCGTCATTCCTTCGATAGTCGCGACAATCGCGCGATACCGGTCGAGTTCCTCAGTTGTAATTCCGACAATCTCGTTCATCACAATCACCATCGCGCACGCTCGATGGCGAGCGGCCTGATGGGAATTCTGCTTGCCTGGTCAGAACAACGTGGGGGAAACTCGCGCAGAACACGCTCAGTTTGCGACCACATTATAATATAATCATAGCATGAATTGAACAAAAATTACAAGCTTTTCCGCAGAATTCTGCGGTTTCTATCGTTCCAGCCCGCGATCCTTGCTCATCATCTTGTCGCCAACTTCGCGAATCTTGTTCACGCGGCCTTGATGATCGTAACGCACCCACTGTTTTGCAGCCCGCCACATTCGATCTTGCGGATTCTCAGTGGCGTAGGATGGCTTCAACTCCGGCGATGCGCCTTGCTTTGTCAGCAGGTCACGATAGCGAGCCTGCGTCAACGCAGGCTCGCACTTCTCGAAGCGCTCATTCATGCGCCGAATTGCGCCTTGAACGCGGACCTGAACGGCCCAATCGCGAAACGACATATTTGCGGCTTTGGAGAAACGCCGCGACAGCGCACCGTTTTTGTCATCCATCGCCCAATCCCTTGTGCAGATCGCGCACGTCGCGCACTTGTGTTCGCCACGGATCGACGGTGAAGTAGGGAACCGCATCGCTGATCAGCAGATGCGGCATGGATGCCACACGGATCACTTGGCGCGTGGGGCCAAGTGCGATCACATCGCCCGCTTGCAGCACGGGACGCTTCGTCTCCGAGAGATTGGCATTCGCCGTTTGGATCACGCCGCCATTGTGACTGACACCACCTTGCAGGATGGTTTTCGTCCCCGACCACAGCTCGATGTCTTTCAAGAGATCAGGCTCCCACACCGATTTCATCGTGATGATGCCGACCTGATCTTCGATGTCTTTGACTTGCTCCTTCGACCATTGCGACGTGAGCGAGTTCCGACCTTGTGCGAAGAACCAGTAGCTCACGCCAAGGCCCCGATAGAGCCGCAGCGAGCGCAGGATGCTGGGCACGCGCGGCAGGTTCGCGAATTCATCGACGATGAAGGTTGTGCGCACCGGCCCGCGCGCCGCTGCGATCACTTCTGTCATCATCGCAATCAGCATCGAGACCCACGCTTTCGCGACATCGATGCGATTGGCAGGAAGGATGATATAGATCGTCAACTTCTCGCGCTTGGCGCGCGTCAGATCGATATCGTGTGAGGCGCACGCATTGCCGAGCGACTTCCCAGGCTCGAACGCCGAGAGAGCCGATGCAGCTTCGCTGCGAATGGCCTCCCATTGCTTTTCTGCATTCACGCGCATCGATGCGAAGGCTTGTGCGCGGCGCGCGATGGATTCGACGGACGACGACGCCATCATCGAAAATTCCATCGCGAAATGTTCGTCATCGCCATGCAGGAATGACCACACGTCAGGCAGCGTGCATTGCTCGCGCTTTTCATGCGCGAGATATTCAGCACGCAGCGAGCAGAGCTGAATTGCGCCTTTGCGCACCCATGCATTGTCACCATCACGCGCGGGCGCAGGCATGACGATTTCGAATATCGCTTCGGCTTCGCCATCCGGCGATCCTCCGACTTCGACCACTTCGATCAGCCGAAAGAGCGGATTCACATTCGTGTTCGGAAAGCCATGCAGGCCATAAGGATTGAAGTAGATGACGTCGGTGCCGAGCGTATCACGTCGATGCGCCGCCGATGAGAAGGCAAGTTCGCCATCTTTGGCATCCACGACGACCAGCGTTCGATCATTCGAATGCGCGAGGTTCGGCTGGATCAGAGTTGTCCCCTTACCGCCGCCAGCACGATTGTAGGTGAGGAGGGACTCCTCGCCATTGTGAAAGATGAAGTGACCGAATGCGCCGAAGGCTCCGAGGAAGAGGCCGGTGCTGTTCAGCAGCCCAGCCTTTTTGCAGTCCTCCAAATTACCAAGCCGCCCGTCGCCAAATGCGCCGGACGGCTCCGCAGTTGCCATCGCATCTTCTAGCTCTTCCGCGCGCTCTCGTGATCGACGCGCGTAATCTGCTTCACTCCAACCACGATGGAGCGCGAAACCGCGCTCCATCCAGTTCAAAAAACTTCCGCCCTGTCGCATCATCGTCCCTCCCGCATGAAGCGCGGCGGGGGCGGCAGATCGATTGGCGGCAGAGCATCGATGCGCTGACGCAGTTCATCTTCGCTCGGCAGTGCGTTCACATAGCCAGTGAGATCGACATTGGCGCTCGTGACAGCCGCATCTTCGAGACGACCGCTCGCGATGCCGCGTTGACGTTCCGCTTCCGCGAGAACAGTGTCACCGGACCCAGGCTCAAGCCAGTTGAGCACAGTGCCCAATGCTTCGGCACCATTGGCAAGGCCGACATTCGCGCCACTGGCTTGCGCGGACTGTCCCATCTGCCTTTCGACATATGCACCGCGCAGGCGATTGTTTGCTTCGACCTGCAACTGATTCAAAGCGACAGCCGCCTTATAGGCTTCGAGATACCCTTCGACGATGCGGGCATATTGCGCGTTGCGCTGCTCATAGGCCGCGCGCACCGCGTTCACGTAGGCTTGCACTTCGGCATCAACCGCGCCCTCGTTTTCTTTCACTTCACCAGCCACATCGCCGATATATTCGCCCGTGAAATCCTGAGGCCGATAACCTTCCGGCGCGAAGCGCACGGCGGAAAAGAAGATACCGCCGCAAATGATCACTGTGATTGCGGTGTTTGCGGCTGCCGGAATGCGAAATTTGCGTTTGCGCCGTTTCGATTCAACACGCGGCGCCGCCGCGTGAACCACTTCCGTCCCAACCTGGCGCGCAGCGCCATCGTCGTAGTCGAGCTTGTATTGGACATCAGACATGAATTGTCCTCCATCGCGGGATTGCGATGGAGGACAGACATCAT
>CALMVA010000051.1 GCA_937873035.1 uncultured Sphingomonadaceae bacterium
ACGATACGCTTGGCCGCATCCCAATCGGTGATGTCTTCATAATTGGCGATGGCCTTGCCGCCGCCCAAGCGGATTTCTTCCACCACGCCATCCGCCGCGCTCGTATCACGACCTTCGCCGCCCAGTGACGTGCCGATGTCGTTGACGACGACATTGGCGCCTTCGGCTGCAAAGGCGAGCGCATAGGCGCGGCCCAGCCCGCGCGCAGCGCCGGTGATGATGACAGTCCTGTTGTCGCAGATACCCATTACAGCCTCTCGATAATCGTGACGTTTGCCTGACCACCGCCTTCGCACATGGTTTGCAGACCATAGCGACCGCCGGTGCGTTCAAGCGCGTTGAGCATGGTGGTCATCAGGCGTGCGCCTGTCGCCCCCAGCGGATGGCCAAGTGCGATTGCGCCGCCATGAACATTGACCTTTTCATGCGGGATGCCGAGCTGCTTCATCCACGCCATCGGCACCGAGGCGAAGGCTTCGTTGCACTCGAACAGGTCGATCTGGTCGAGCGTCATGCCGGCACGCTTCATGGCATATTCGGTTGCCGGAATGGGTGCCGTGAGCATCCAGACGGGATCATCGGCGCGCACCGAAATATGGTGGATGCGCGCCCGTGGCTTAAGCCCATGCTCCTTCACCGCGCGTTCCGACGCGATCAGCAATGCCGCCGCGCCGTCGCAATTCTGGCTGGCGACGCCAGCCGTCACGACGCCGCCTTCCTGCACGGTCTTCAAGGCGGCAAGACCTTCGAGCGTTGTCGCAGGGCGGATCGTTTCGTCCGCAGCAAGTTCAGCCATCGGCGCGATTTCATTTGCGAACCAGCCATTGTCGGTCGCCACCTGCGCGCGCTGATGCGAGGCAACTGCAAAGGCCTCCATCTCGGCGCGGCTGATGCCCCATTTATTGGCGATCATCTCGGCCGAATTGATCTGGTTGAGCACACCATCGCCATAGCGCGCGATCCAGCCGGGCGAGGTGTTGAACGGGTTTGAAAAGCCATAAGGCTCACCCGCAAACATCGCGGCTGAAATCGGGATCGCGTTCATCGCCTGTGAGCCGCCGGCCACAACGAGGTCCTGCGTGCCCGACATAACGCCTTGTGCCGCAAAATGGATCGCCTGCTGCGATGATCCGCACTGGCGGTCAATCGTCGTGCCCGGCACGTGCTGCGGCAAGCCCGCAACCAACCAGACGGTGCGGCCAATGTCGCCCGCCTGCGGGCCAATCGTATCGCAGCAGCCCCAGACCACGTCGTCGACGGCATTGGGGTCAATGCCCGTGCGCTCAACGAGCGCCTTGATGGGATGCGCGCCGAGATCCGCCGGGTGCAGTGCTGCAAGACTGCCCTTCTTACGACCGATGGGCGTGCGGACGGCGTCGATGATATAGGCTTCAGCCATTTGAATCCTCAGGCAAAAGTGTGTTCGGGGCCGATGGGGAGCGTGCCGCCAAGCACGGCCTCATCGATGCGTTTCAGATGGAAGGCACGCGTGCCCCACGCCCCGGCGAGCGCCCAGCTGCGCTTCATCCAGAAGTGGAGATCGACCTCATAGGTATAGCCCATGGCACCATGGACCTGGATGGCGGTTTCCGCCGTCAGCATCGCCGCATCGGTGGCGGCGACCTTGGCGTGGCTCACATGGACGGATGCCGAGCCGCGCCCGTCCTGCAAGGCTTGTGCTGCCTGCCAGACAACGGGCTTTGCAAATTCAACCGCAACCGCACAGCTCGCAAGCTGGTGCTTGATCGCCTGAAAGGCGCCAATCGGCTGGCCAAACTGCGTGCGCATCTTGCCATATTCCACGGCCTGATGGAGCATCGCATCGGCAAGCCCCACCAACTGCGCGGCAGACATCAATGCCGCCAGATCAAGTAGATAAGGGTCATTATTATCATTGGCTGACACAAAGAGATTGCGCAGCGGATCGACACTTTTCAGCGCAGTCCCTTCGCCATCGGCCACCCACGGGTTAATCGCATGGGCGAGCGGCAGCTTGACAGTGCCCGCCGCAATGTCTGCCAGTTGCCCGGTCTTGCCCTGCATGATGAGCCACGGCACGCCCACAAAGGCCGTATCGACAAGCGGCTCTGCCAGACAGGCACGGCCACATTCAGCAGCTATCAACGCCGCATCGACAAGCCCCATGCCAAGCCCGCCCTGTGCTTCGGGCACGAGCAGGCCGGTGAGCCCCATATCGACAAGCCCCTGCCAGATGGCAGGATCGCGATTGCCGTCCGCATCCAGACGCCGCAGCACCTCCGGCCCGTGCGTTCCGGCGAGATAATCGCGGATGGTTTCGGCCAGCGCCAGCTGGTCTTCGGTCAAGAGCATATCCATCAACCCGCTCCCACCCGTGGCAAACCTAAGAGGCGTTCTGCCGTAATGTTGCGCTGCACCTCGTTCGACCCGGCATAGATCGGGCCGGACAGTGAGAAGATATAGCCTTCAAGCCACTGGTTCATCGTGCCGTCGTCAAAGCGCTTCAACTCGGCAGCAGCGCCCAGAAGCTGCATCGCGGTGCGGTGCATGGCGCGATCCAGCTCCGACCAGAAGATCTTGTTGAGGCTCGCCTCCGCACCAATCTTGCCGCCCGCCATGATCTTCGCGGCAACCGCATAAGTGTTATAGGCATAGGCTTGGCTCGCCATCCACGCCTGCGTCACAGCTTCGCGTGCGGCGGGAGAGGCTTCTGCCTCATGCTTGCGATAAAGCTCCACAAGCCGCTTGGCTGTCGCCTGAAAGCGCCCCGGAGAACGCAGCATCAGCCCGCGCTCGAAGCCCGCAGTCGCCATGGCGACGTTCCAGCCCTCACCCTCGCCCGCAAGGCAGTTCTCAACGGGCACGCGCACTTCATCAAAGAACAGCTCGGCAAAGCCCGTATCGCCATGCAACTGGCGGATCGGACGGCGCGTGATGCCCGGCGTGTTGAGATCAAAGAGGATGAAGGTCAGCCCCTTGTGGCGCTTGCTTTCAGGATCGGTGCGGAAAATGCCAAAGCCCCAATCGGCAAAGGCCGCACGGCTTGACCATGTTTTCTGTCCGGTGATGACATAATGGTCGCCATCGCGGATCGCCTTGGAAGAAATCGCCGCCATGTCGGAGCCAGCGCCGGGTTCCGACCAAGCCTGCGCCCAGATCACTTCGCCCTTTGCCATGGGGGTCAGGAAGCGCTTCTTCTGCTCTTCGGTGCCGAATTCCATGATCGTCGGGCCAAGCAGGAAAATGCCGTTCTGGTTCGCCCTGTTGGGCGCGCCGACGCGGAAATATTCTTCCTCGAAGATGAGCCACTGGATGAGGTCCAGTCCACGACCACCATAGCTTTCCGGCCATGTCACCATGCCCCAATTGCCGCTGGCGAGTGTGCGCTCCCACGCGACATGGCTGTCATAGCCTTCGCGACATTCCAGCGTGACGAGCGGTTCCTTCGGCACGTGCGCTTCCATCCACGCTCGGACTTCGGCGCGGAATGCCTGTTGTTCGGGGGTATAGTCCAGATGCATCAGAACGACGCTGCCTTGCCCGTTTCCACAAAGGCATCGCGCGATTTCTGCGAGTCTTCATGCATATACATTTCGAGCGTAAAGCCCTGCTCCCAGCGATAGCCACGATCTACATCGCGCGATTCAAGGCCGTTCAAGGCTTCCTTGGCGATGACGAGCGCCTTGCGCGATTTGGACGCGATGACAGCGCAGAAGGCGCGTGCCTCAACTTCCAGCTGATCGCGCGGGACGACCTTTTCCACCGCGCCAAGCCGATAGGCTTCCGCCGCCGGAATATTGCCGCCGGTAAAGAAGGCGGCGCGCACCTTGTGCAGCGGCAGCATACGCGACAAGTGGCTGGCCCCACCCATCGCACCACGATCAACCTCCGGCAGCGAGAAGAAGGCATCATCCGCCGCGATGATGACATCGCTCGCGCCGCAAATGCCAATGCCGCCGCCGATCACGAATTTGTGGACCGCTGAAACGACCGGAATTTCAGCATCGCGGATGGCCTTGAAGGTCAAATAATTGCCGCGATTGAGCACGGTGATGCGCTCCGGGTGCGCCTGCATTTCCTTGATGTCGACGCCACCGCAAAAGCCACGGCCCTCGGCACGGATGAGGATGCAGTTCACATCTTCACGGCGCGCAGCTTCGGTGATGATCTGCGGGATCGACATCCAGGTCTGGCTGTCGAACGCATTGACCGGCGGAACGTCGAAAACGATTTCCGCGATCTTGTCCTTCACGGTGCAGGTAATCGCCATGGGTTATCCTTCCTGAAGCGCCGAGAGCGCAGAAAGACGCGTTCCGGCTTCGGCCATGATGCTGTCGATAAGGTCCTGACAGCTCGGCAAATCCTTGATGCGGCCACCGACGACGCCAGTCGCCATGAGGCCATTATCGGGGTCTCCCCCCACCACCGCGCGCTGGATGAGCATTGGCGCAGAGGCCGCCATCATCGCCTGTGGCAGCGAGAGTCCGCCATGTCCGGTCATGCCCTTGGCCGCGCGATAGAGATCAGCGAAGGACGCTCCGGTCTGCTTCTTCATCGCCAGCCCGCTTTCCACCGCGCGCAGCCACATTCCGATCTTGCCCGAAGCCTCGATGCGATCAAGCAACGGCGTGCGCACCATGCGCTGCGGTATCCCATCGACCTTGGTGGAGACGAGAATCTGCTCGGTCCCTGCCTTCACGTAACGATCCTTCGTCACTTGCGGCACGGGGCTTTCGCGCGTCATCAAAAAGCGCGTGCCCATGGCGATGCCAGCCGCACCATAAGCAAGCGCCGCCGCCAGACCACGGCCATCGGCAAAGCCACCCGCTGCAACCACCGGAATCTTCACGGCATCCAGCACCTGCGGCAACAACACCGTCGTCGGGACCGAGCCGGTATGCCCACCGCCCTCGCCGCCCTGCACCGTCACCATGTCGCAACCGAGTTCCGCCATCTTTTGCGCGTGCTTTACCGCCCCCACAGTCGGGATGCAGAGGATGCCCGCATCCTTGAAGCGCGCGATCATCTTCGCATCCGGCCCGCGCCCAAAGCTCACCGCCCCCACGCGATCCTTGTTGGCGATGATGAGATCGACAATCTCAGCCGCGCCCGGCTGGAAGCTATGAAAATTGACGCCAAATCGATGCGGCGTCAGATCCCGCAGCCGCGCGATAGTGGCCCCGGTTTCCGCAGGCGTCATGACGGCGGCAGCCAGAAAGCCGAACGCCCCCGCATTGCTTGTCGCGGCGACCAGCTCAGGCGTTGCCACCCAGCCCATTGCGGTCTGAATGATCGGCACGCGGCATCCCAGTGCCTCGGTGAGAGCAGTCTTGAGCAAGATCAGGCTTCTCCCGCCTGCTTCTTGTTGCCAGCCGCCATCGCCTTGCCGTCGAGCCCGCCAATCGAGTTGCCAAGCACCAGATCATTCTGCGCATGGGCGAAGTGGTGCATATGGAACACGGCATCCATGGCTGAACGCTTGCCGCGCAGTTCCTCAACATGGTTGATCGCCTGCTTGGTCAGCCAGTTGCCAAGGCGCGGCTGGGCGGCAAGCTTGGCCGCAATGGCAGCCGTGTCCTCGCGCAGCTTTTCACGCGTGGTGATGCGGTTGACCATACCGAATTGTTCGGCACGTTGCGCCGACATACGCTCGCCCAGCAACAGGAATTCCTTGGCAACGCGCGGCGGCAGTTCAAATGCGTGCGCAAAATACTCAACGCCCGGAATACCCATGCGGTTGACGGGATCCTGGAAGAAGGCGTCGTCGGTCGCGATGATGATGTCGCACACCCAGGCAAGCATCAGCCCGCCCGCGATGCAGGCCCCCTGCACCATAGCCACGGTCGGCTTGGGGATGTCACGCCAGCGGCGGCACATACCCAGATACTGCTCCTGCTCACGCGTGTAGAGCAATTCCGCGCCGGGCCGCGTCACGTGCGGCGGCACCATCAGCCGGTTTTCAAACTGCTTGTGCAAGTCACGCCCCGGCGTGCCGATGTCATGCCCTGCCGAGAAGTGCTTGCCGTTGCCCGCCAGCACGATGCACTTCACCTCATCATCCTGAACGGCGCGGTTGAAAGCGTCGTCCAGCGCATAGGTCATCTGCCCGTTCTGCGCATTATTGAAGTCGGGACGATTCATCGTCACCCAAGCCACATTGTCGATCACTTCATAAAGGATCGGCGTGTCGGTTTCATAGGTGATGTCCACCTCTTTGGGCGTAACCAGATCGTTCATATGAGCCTCTCCCTAGCGCGCCTTGCGGGCGGGCGGATTGTCTTTGATGACGCCAGCCCGGATGTTGTGCGGGTCAAGCTGCGCGATGATCGCCAGCGCATCGGCATCCGGCAAGGGCGTTTCGACAAGATCACCCTTTTCGAGCGGAAAGCCCGTTGCCGCCTGCACCTCCTCAAAGGTGACGCCGGGGTGCAGCGAAACGACGCGGATCGCATTGTCCTTGCCGCCAAAGTCCATGACACACAGGTTGGTCACGATCGTGCGCAGGGAGACGCCCGAATAGTTGCCGCCGGGCACGCGCTTGGCCGGGTTATAGCCAACGCCCGACACCATATCGACTTCACCTTCCACAAAGACGCGCGTGGTGTGCGCGGGGAAGAAGAAGCTGTTGGGATGGTAGATGGTGTTGCCCGGAAAGCCGCGCACACCGAGCATCTGCGTCTTGGGCTGTTGGTGCGTGCCGCCAAGCTGCGAGAGGTTGATCTGGCCGAAACGGTCAATCTGCGTCGGCGTAACCATCGCGTGGCGACGCCCGGTCCAGACCGCGGCATCAAAGAAGCGCGAGAAGGGCAGATAGCCGGCCTTTTTGCGGTCCTCATATTTGCGCGGTCCCAGCGGCACCGGCTGTTCAACCAGATAACATTCGCCATCGGTCATCATCAACTCTGGGGTGTGCGTAAGCTTGGCAAGGCTCGCACCCAGACGCGGCACCGGGCCAACGCCCGTTGCGATGATTTCACCATTGCCCCGGAAGGCTTCCGAGGCGGCGTAGATGCAGAGTTCTGCGAGGGTGACTTCGGTCATCAGAAAATCGGCAGCGGGAGAACCGCGACCGCCTCCTTTCCGCCAATGGAGTTGAGATAATCGGCTTCGCTCTTGCCGACGAAACGATCAGCCACGGCAGACCAGTCACCCGGATCCTTCGCGGCATCGGCGTAAGCCTTGAAGGCCTTCATGTCCCAGCCATAATGCGGCGGCATAGAGCTTGGATGCGCGCCTGCGGGAATTTCGACAACGCCCGTCACAAAGCAACGCTCGAAGATATTGGCCTGCGCGTTTTCGGGATAATGGTCTTCCATGCGGTCGACCAGTTCCTCGCACGAGACATAGGTTTTGGCGGCCGCCTTGGCGAACCACTCGTCATAATAGACGTCTGGGCCAAAGACCTGCACATTGCCGCGCCAGTCTGAACGATTGACGTGAAGGAGTGCCGCGTCGAGCTTCAGCGCAGGCATCGCAATCAGCGTTTCACCATCGGCATAGGGCGATTGCACCGTCTTCAGCCCGCCAAGTTCGGCAAGGTCGGTGCCAAGACCGACGCGCGTCGGGAGGAACGGCAGCCCAAAGGCCGCAGCCTTCAGGCCCCATTGGAACATACCCTCATCAAGTTCCAGCACCTCAATCTGCCCGGCTTCACGCGCCTTGCGGAACCACGGCTCCAGCGGAATGGCATCAAGCGACACAAAGGCGAAGACGAGCTTCTTCACCTTGCCCGCCGCACACAGCATCCCGACATCCGCGCCACCATAAGCGACGACCGTCAGATCCTTGAGGTCGGAACGGAGGATTTCGCGCACCAGCGCCATCGGCTTGCGGCGCGGGCCCCAGCCCCCGATGCCGATCGTCATTCCATCCGAGAGCTGCGCGACGATGTCCGCCGCGCTCATCCGTTTGTCGAGCATTACGCTTGTGCTTCCTTCATTGCCTTTTGCCAGGCCCATTCATGGCCCCAGACGCTGATGCCTTCATGACGCGTCGTCTGCCAGGTCGCCGGGTCGATCACGAGGCTGTCGCACCCGATCTCCAGATCAAAGCCGCTGGGCGTCTGCACATAGAAGCCGGTCGTCTCGTCATTGAAATGGCTGCCGAGCGTCGCGGATTCAGGATAGCCGAGCCGCTTCATCCGGTCGTGCGCTTTGCCGACTTCGATCAAATTGGGGTATTCCAGCATCACGTGCACCGCACCTGATGGCGGCACCGGACCTTCGCCAAAGGCAATGCTGTGGTGGCGGCCATTATCGGCATGGAGAAAGGCGAAGCCCATGGACGGCGCATCCGGCCCCATCAGATGGAAACGCGGCATATCGGTCTGATGAAAGCCCACCACGTCGCAATAAAAGGCCAGCGTCTCATCAAAATTGGGGGCGGAGAACACCGCGTGCCCCATGCCCATGTCGCCCGTCACGAAACTTGGCACACCCAGTGGTGAGACGAACGGCGTATCGGCTGCG
This sequence comes from uncultured Sphingomonadaceae bacterium, assembly GCA_937873035.1. GTDB lineage: Bacteria > Pseudomonadota > Alphaproteobacteria > Sphingomonadales > Sphingomonadaceae > Aquisediminimonas. The sequence goes on from CALMVA010000051.1 coordinate 8,448, forward strand.
CTGTCTCCACAATAAAATTCAAGGCCATTGCCCGCCGGATCAGAGGTGGCAAACAGAGCATCCACACAGCGCAAGGCCGCCTCGTCTGCTGAAAGCCATTCAACCGCGCGGCCTGCCGCCGCAATGGAGGCGGCGAGCGCATCAAGTGCGGCCCGATCCTTCACTTCATAGCCCGCCGCCGCAAACCAGTCACGCGACGAAGGAACAATGCGAAACCGGAAAGGCCGCTGGTCAATGCGATATTGCGCCGCACCGTCCCCCGCGTCAGCCGCACGCATGACACCTGCGACCTGCGTCAAAAACTCATCCCATTTCTCAGGTTGCGCCGTTTCTACAACGACATAGCCAAGAGCCTTCACTCCCATCGACCTCAGCCTCCCTTTACCAAATCAAGAAAATAGGGGCGCTCGCCGCCACCATCGACCTGCAGCCGGGCACCACTGACCCAGCTTGCGTCATCCGAACTCAGCCAGAGCACTGCCCCCGCCAGATCATCGCCCTCACCCATACGGCCAAGCGGCATTGAGCGAGCAACCGCCGCCTGCGCCTCAGCATCCCCATAAGTGGCTTCCGCGTTTTCAGTCGTCATCAGCCCCGCCACGATGGCGTTTACACGAATGGCATCCCCGCCCCATTCCTGCGCAAGACTTTGCGTCAGATTGAGCAACCCCGCCTTCGCCATGCCATAAACCGATGTGCCCGGAGACGGACGCGCGCCAGACACGCTGGCAATGTTGATGATGCTGCCACCTTTTTGCGCAACCATGTGCGGATAAGCGGCCTGCGCCATATAAAGCGGACCAACGAGGTTGAGCTTCAGGATCGCATCAATGAAGCGCGGACTTGCGGTTGCAACGCCCGACGCGGGCGAGCCGCCCGCATTGTTGACGAGAATATCGATTCGCCCATGCGCAGCGACGACCGCATCAACAAGGGCGCGCGCCTGATCGGGATCACGAATATCTGCCTGATGGAAGGTAATTGCCTGCGGCAGATCGTCCGGCGCATTTCGACCGCACACCGCAACTTTGCACCCGGAATCGGCGAGACGCTGGGCAATTTTCCGGCCCAGCCCACGCGTTCCGCCGGTCACAATCGCAACCTTGCCGGAAAAATCATATGTCACGGTCTTGGACAATGCTTGTTGATCCCCTCATGCGACACCACTGAATCACGCGATGCCTGCCAATAAATTACGCATTATAGGAGTGGTTACGGGTTTTCAATTGACGATTTGCGTATTCAATGACAAAAAAAATTACGAATGATCCGTCCACTGAAGTGAGCGAGTCGGGTCGTATTGAGGAGGAGGCTGCCAGCAATGGCTACCGTAGTTGAAATGAAGCCCCAGGCGGGCGAAACCCCCACGGCAGAAGAGCTTGTTGAGCGCGCGCGCGCGATGATCCCGGCTCTCAAGTCACGTGCGCGCCAGTGCACAAAGGACTTCAACGTCTCCGAGCAGACGATTGCCGAGATGAAGGCCGCCGGCTTCTTCCGCATCCTCCAGCCCAAACGCTGGGGCGGATATGAAATGCACCCGAACGTCTTTTTTGACGTTCAAAGACTGTTGGCTGAAGGCTGTATGTCGACGGGCTGGATGTATGGCGTGGTCGGCTGCCACCCTTATGAGCTCGCACTCTTCCACGATCAGGCACAGGCCGATGTGTGGGGCAGCGACAATGGGACGCTGGTTTCCTCAACCTATCAGCCCGTGGGCAAGGTTGAACATACCGATGGCGGCTTCTATCTTTCCGGGCGCTGGGGCTTCTCGACCGGCTCAACGCATTGCCAATGGGTCTTGCTCGGCGCGATGGTGCCGCCGAAAAATGAAGGCGACGCCCCCGATATGCGCACCTTCCTGCTGCCGCGCAGCGACTATCAGATCATCGAAGGCACGTGGGATACCTTTGGCCTTCAGGGCACCGGCAGCTTCGACATCGTGGTCGACCGCGTGTTTGTGCCGGAATATCGCACGCACCGCTCGGTGGATGGCTTTCTGTGCGACAACCCCGGCCAGGCCGAAAATACCGGCCCGCTCTACACGCTGCCCTGGGCGCAGGTTTTCGTCCGCTCGGTATCGACGGCCGCCTTTGGCGGCGCGCGTGCGGCGGTGAACGCGGCGATTGCGATCATGAATGACCGCGTGTCGACCAACACGGGCAAGGCCTCGAAGGCAGACCCGATGCTGCACGCGGCCATTTCAAAGGCTTATGCGCAAATCCTTGAAATGGAACTGACGCTCAAGACGACCTTCAGCGAACTGATGGACTATGCCGAAAAGGGCCAGCCCATTCCGATGGAGAAGCGCGCGCTATTTGCCTACAACTCGTCCACCGTGGTGCGGCGTCTGGCCGAACTGGTGGATGGCATGGTCCAGCTTCTGGGTGGCCGCGCCATTTATATGTCGAGCGACATTCTCCAGCCGTGGCTCGACATCCACGCCGGTCGCGCGCACGTTGCCAATGACCCCAGCAACCGCACGGCGGACGTTCTCGGCACGATGCAGGGCCAGCCGCCTGCCTTCACCTTCCTGTAAGCGAGCGACACATGGCAGACCTCCGCAAGACCGACCATGCCGTTTCAGGCGGCTATTCCATCCACATTGCCGAAGCAGGCTCCGGCCCTGCCCTCGTGTTCATCCACGGCAGCGGCCCCGGCGCCTCTGGTGCCTCGAACTTCCGCCAGAATATCGATGCATTTGTGGAGGCGGGCTTCCGGGTCATCCTGCCAGACCTGATCGGCTATGGCGCGTCGTCCAAGCCTGAAGGCATCGACTATACGCTCCAGCTCTTCACCGACACGCTCTATGAAGCGTTGAAGGCACATGGCATCGACAAAGCGTCGCTCGTTGGCAATTCGCTGGGCGGCGGCGTTGCCTTGCAGATGACGCTCGATCATCCCGAATTTGCCGACAAGCTCATCCTCATGGCCGCAGGCTGCGTGGCAGAGCGCGAGAGCTATTTCGTGATGCCGGGCATCGCCAAGATGGTATCGAGCTTTGGCAGCCCGGATTTCAATCTGGCCGAACAGAAGCGCCTGGTCTCCAATCTCGTCCACCCCGACTTTGCGCCCAAAATTCCCGACGCGCTCGTCGAGGAGCGTTTTGCCGTCGCGAGGACGCAGCCCAAGGACGTTCTTGTGCGGATGCGTACGCCGGACCTCAGCCCGCGTCTGGGCGAGATCAAGCAGCCCATTTTCGTGATGTGGGGCCTCAATGACGAGTTTTGCCCTGAAGCACATACGCGCATCTTCCTCGACAAATGTGTCAATGTGCGTGCGATGACGTTCAACCGCACCGGCCACTGGGTGCAGGTGGAACGCGCGAACGAGTTCAACCTTTATTCGATCGACTTCCTGAATGACCAAGGCTGAAAAATACGGCGCGGAGCTTTATTCCGCGCTACGTGACCGGCGCACACTCGCGCCGCTCATCGCCCGCGATCCGTCGCTGACGGTGGACGATGCCTATGCGATCAGCCTCGATTTCCTCGCGCGCCGCCGCAAGGATGGCGAGAAGGTTGTCGGCAAGAAGATCGGCGTCACCTCCAAGGCGGTGCAGGATATGCTGGGCGTCCACCAGCCTGACTTCGGCTTCCTGACCGACTGGATGCACATTGAAGGCGAGATTGACGTTGACGCCAAGGCGCTCATTGCACCGCGCGCCGAAGCGGAAATCGCCTTCATCCTGAAAGACAGCCTCAACGGCCCCGGTGTCACCGCCGCAGATGTGATCGCCGCGACCGAAAGCATCGCCCCCTGTTTCGAGATTGTAGACAGCCGCATTACCGACTGGAAAATCGGCATCGTCGATACCGTTTCAGACAATGCTTCATGCGGCGTTTTCATCCTTGGTGACGCGCGCGTAGATCCTCGCGACCTCGATCTGCCCGGCCTGCACGTGACTGTTACCAAGAACGGCGCGCCGCTTTCAGAAGGCTATGGCGCCGCAGTGCAGGGCTCACCCGCAGAAGCTGTCGCCTGGCTTGCCAATACGCTCGGTGCTTATGGCGTCACGCTTGATGCGGGCGACATCATTCTCTCCGGGTCGCTCGTGCCGTTGGCCGATGCGGTGAAGGGAGATGTTTTTGAAATGACGCTGCATGGCGTCGGCACTTGCACGGCCAAATTCGTTTAAGGCCAAGGGAGACAACATGGCGCGCGTGAAAGCAGCCATCATCGGGTCCGGTAACATCGGCACCGACCTGATGATGAAGATGATCAAATATCCGCAGAACATGGAGCTGGCCATCGTCGTCGGCATCGACGAGAAGTCGGAAGGCCTTGCGATGGCCCGCGAGCATGGCATCGCCACGACGCATGAGGGGCTGGACGGGCTGCGCAAGCATCCGCTCTACAAGGAAATCGGCATCGCGTTCGATGCGACCTCGGCCTATGCGCACAAGGTGCATGATGAGGCGCTGCGTGCGGACGGTATTCAGGTGGTTGATCTGACACCCGCCGCGATCGGCCCGTTTACGGTGCCGCCCGTCAATATGAGCCAGCATCTTGACCAGCCCAACGTCAACATGGTGACGTGTGGCGGTCAGGCGACGATCCCGATGGTCGCCGCTGTCGCCCGCGTTTCCAACGTGGTTCACTATGCGGAGATCGTCGCTTCGGTCTCGTCACGCTCGGCAGGCCCCGGCACGCGCGCCAACATTGATGAATTCACGCGCACCACGGCACGCGCCATCGAGGTTGTCGGCGGCGCCACCAAGGGTAAGGCGATCATCATCCTCAACCCCGCTGAACCGCCGATGATTATGCGCGACACCGTCTTCACGCTCTCTGAAGGCGCGGATGAAGAGCAAATCCGCCGCTCGGTGGAAGACATGGTGGCCGAAGTGCAGAAATATGTGCCCGGCTATCGCCTCAAGCAGGAAGTTCAGTTTGAACGTTTTGGCGATAATAACCGCCTCAAAATCCCCGGCATGGGCGAATTCACCGGCATCAAGTCGATGATCATGCTCGAAGTCGAAGGCGCGGGCGATTATCTGCCGAGCTATTCGGGCAATCTCGACATCATGACGGCAGCGGCCAAGGCCACTGGCGAGCTTCTCGCGGCGCGGAGGATGGCACAATGAGCAAGTTCAACGTGGAAGCGGGCGACAAGCTCTACATTCAGGACGTGACGCTGCGTGACGGGATGCACGCCGTGCGCCATATGTATGGCATCGACCATGTCCGCGCGATTGCGGCCGCCATTGAAGCATCAGGCGTTGACGCCATTGAAGTCGCGCATGGTGACGGACTTTCGGGTGCGAGCTTCAACTACGGCTTTGGCGCGCATACCGACTGGGAATGGCTCGAAGCCGTGGCCGA
>CALMVA010000052.1 GCA_937873035.1 uncultured Sphingomonadaceae bacterium
ACACGCACCGCATGGCCGAAGCGAACCGCGCCTTCTCGCACTACCGCTGGTAATCGCGCTGTAACAATCGGAGCGTCCAAGGGGCGCTCCACCCCCTCGGAGATTTTCTCATGGCACGCAGCCATCCTCTCGAAAAATACCGTAATATCGGTATCATGGCGCACATCGACGCTGGCAAGACCACGACGACCGAGCGCATCCTTTACTACACCGGCAAGTCCTACAAGATCGGTGAAGTCCATGAAGGCACCGCCACCATGGACTGGATGGAACAGGAACAGGAACGCGGCATCACGATTACGTCGGCCGCCACGACCTGCGAATGGAAGGGCCATCGGATCAACATCATCGACACGCCGGGCCACGTTGACTTCACGATTGAAGTTGAACGCTCGCTGCGCGTGCTCGACGGTGCTGTCGCCTGTTTTGACGGCGTTGCCGGCGTTGAGCCGCAGTCGGAAACGGTGTGGCGCCAGGCGGACAAGTATAAAGTTCCGCGGATGTGCTTCATCAACAAGCTGGACCGCACGGGCGCGAGCTTTGAGTTCTGCGTCAACTCGATCATCGAGCGCCTCGGCGCGACGCCTGCCGTGCTGTATCTGCCGATCGGCATCGAAAGCAGCCTGAAGGGTCTTGTCGATCTCGTCGAAAACCGCGCGATCGTCTGGAAGAACGAAGCGCTCGGCGCCGAGTTCTTCTACGAAGAAATTCCCGCAGACATGGCCGATAAGGCTGCGGAATATCGCGAAAAGCTTATCGAACTTGCCGTCGAGCAGGACGATGCAGCGATGGAAGCCTATCTGGAAGGCAATCTTCCCGATGTCGCCACGCTGAAGGCACTTATCCGCAAGGGCACGCTGGCGCAGGCTTTCGTTCCGGTCTGCTGTGGCTCGGCGTTCAAGAATAAGGGCGTTCAGCCGCTTCTTGATGCGGTCATTGATTATCTGCCGTCGCCGCTCGACATTGAAGACGTTCAGGGTGTCAACCCCGCGAACGAAGAGCCGGACAGCCGCGCCACGGCTGACGATGCTCCGTTCAGCGCGCTCGCCTTCAAGATCATGAACGATCCGTTCGTCGGCTCGCTCACCTTCTGTCGCATCTATTCGGGTACGCTCTCCAAGGGCAGCTACCTGAACTCGGTGAAGGACAAGAAGGAAAAGATCGGTCGTATGCTGCTCATGCACGCAAACGAGCGCGAAGACATTGATGTTGCCTATGCAGGCGACATCGTGGCGCTTGCCGGCATGAAGGAAACGACGACGGGCGACACGTTGTGCGATCCCGCCAAGCCGATCATTCTGGAACGCATGGAGTTCCCGGAACCGGTTATCGAACTGTCGGTTGAGCCGAAAACCAAGGCTGACCAGGAAAAGATGGGCCTCGCGCTCAACCGTCTGGCGGCTGAAGATCCTTCGTTCCGCGTGTCGACCGACCATGAATCGGGCCAGACGATCATCAAGGGCATGGGTGAACTTCACCTCGAAATCCTCGTTGACCGCATGAAGCGCGAATTCAAGGTGGAAGCCAATGTCGGCGCGCCGCAGGTTGCCTATCGCGAATATCTCGCAAAGCCGGTCGATGTGGATTACACTCACAAGAAGCAGTCGGGCGGCACCGGTCAGTTCGGTCGCGTGAAGGTTAAGGTCACGCCGGGCGAACGTGGTTCGGGCATCATCTTCAAGGATGAAATCAAGGGCGGTAACATTCCGAAGGAATATATCCCCGCGATTGAAAAGGGTATGCGCGAAACGGCCGAATCGGGCCAGCTCATCGGCTTCCCGATCATCGACTTCGAAATCCTGCTCTATGACGGCGCCTATCACGACGTCGACTCATCGGCACTGGCGTTCGAAATCACCGGTCGTGCGGCGATGCGCGAAGTTGCGCAGAAGTCAGGCATCAAGCTGCTTGAACCGATCATGCGCGTTGAAGTCGTTACCCCGGAAGATTATCTGGGTGACGTCATCGGCGACATGAACTCGCGTCGCGGGCAGATCCAGGGCACCGATACGCGCGGTAACGCACAGTCGGTTGAAGCCATGGTGCCGCTGGCCAATATGTTCGGTTACGTGAACCAGCTGCGTTCGTTCACTCAGGGACGTGCTCAGTACACGATGCAGTTCTCGCACTATGACGAGGTCCCTGCGAACGTGGCCGACGAGGTGAAGGCAAAGCTTGCCTGATCGTAAAAGACGGATTATGGCGCGCGCCTGATTCAGCAGGCGTGCGCCCGCAATCCGAAACAGTGAACCAATCGAAGAACGAGGGTTAGAACAATGGCGAAGGCTAAATTTGAGCGGACTAAGCCGCACTGCAACATCGGCACCATCGGTCACGTCGACCACGGCAAGACGTCGCTGACGGCAGCCATTTCGAAGATTCTGGCTGAAACCAACGGCGGCGTCGCTGTTGACTTCGCCAACATCGACAAGGCTCCCGAAGAGCGCGAACGCGGCATCACCATCTCGACCGCGCACGTCGAATATGAAACCGCTGCGCGTCACTACGCACACGTCGACTGCCCCGGCCACGCTGACTATGTGAAGAACATGATCACCGGCGCCGCGCAGATGGACGGTGGTATTCTCGTCGTTTCGGCGACCGACGGCCCGATGCCGCAGACCCGCGAGCACATCCTGCTTGCCCGTCAGGTCGGCGTGCCGCAGCTCGTCGTTTTCATGAACAAGGTTGACCTTGTTGACGATCCCGAAATCCTTGAGCTCGTGGAAATGGAAATCCGCGAACTTCTCTCGAACTATGACTTTGACGGCGACAACATCCCCGTCATTCAGGGTTCGGCGACCTGCGCGCTCAACGACACCAACCCGGAAATCGGCCGTGAAGCCATTCTGAAGCTGATGGCTGCTGTCGACAGCTGGATCCCGCAGCCGGCACGTCCGCTCGACAAGCCGTTCCTGATGCCGATCGAAGACGTGTTTTCGATTTCGGGTCGTGGCACCGTGGTCACGGGCCGCGTCGAAACCGGCGTCGTCAAGGTTGGTGAAGAAGTCGAAATCGTCGGCCTCAAGGACACCCGCAAGACCGTCGTCACCGGCGTTGAAATGTTCCGCAAGCTGCTCGATCAGGGTGAAGCTGGCGACAACATCGGCGCACTCATTCGCGGCGTTGGCCGTGAAGACGTCGAACGCGGTCAGGTTCTCTGCAAGCCCGGCTCGATCACGCCGCACACCGAGTTCACCTCGGAAGTGTATGTTCTGTCGAAGGAAGAAGGCGGCCGTCACACGCCGTTCTTTGCGAACTATCGTCCGCAGTTCTACTTCCGCACGACCGACGTCACCGGCGAAGTCGTTCTTCCCGAAGGCACGGAAATGGTCATGCCTGGCGACAACGTGCAGCTCGGCGTCAAGCTGATCGCACCGATCGCCATGGAGCAGGGTCTCCGCTTCTCGATCCGTGAAGGTGGTCGCACCGTCGGTTCGGGGGTTGTGGCCTCGATCACGAAGTAATATAGCGCAATCAACACCGCCCGATTCTCCCAGTGAGGGTCGGGCGGTTTGCTTGTTTTTTGTTTTTGGCTCTTTCTCATCGGTAAACGGACATGGAAACGCAGAATATCCGCATTCGCCTGAAGGCTTTCGATCATCGTGTGCTCGACCAGGCGACGGGTGACATCGCAGAAACCGCAAAGCGCACTGGCGCACTTATTCGTGGTCCTATTCCGCTGCCGACGAGGATCGAGAAATTCACGGTCAACCGTGGACCGCACGTCGACAAGAAGTCGCGCGAGCAGTTCGAGGTTCGCACCTACAAGCGGCTGCTCGACATTGTGCAGCCCACCCCGCAGACGGTCGACGCTCTTATGAAGCTTGATCTGGCCGCCGGGGTTGATGTTGAGATCAAGTTGGCCTAAGGCCGCGCATCTCAAAGAGATTCGGGATACCGCACATCCTTTGGATGTGGCTGAGTCCCCCGTCTTTTCCGCAGTTATGCGCGGAAAGCCAACCCGGACGGGGTGACTATTCAAATTTTGGGTTGATCAAGCCCGCGGGGAATGGGTCTCCGTGGGCCTCTGTTTTAAGGAGAAGCAGATCATGCGCACTGGCGTGATCGCGAAGAAGGTCGGCATGACGCGCATCTTCAAGGAAGATGGCCGTCACGTTCCCGTTACCGTTCTTTCGCTTGAAAATTGCCAGGTCGTGTCGCAGCGCACTCTTGATCGTGACGGTTATGTCGCGGTTCAGCTGGGTGCCGGTGCGGCAAAGGCCAAAAATGTTGCAAAGCCGCAGCGCGGCCATTTTGCAAAGGCAGAAGTTGAGCCCAAGGCTCGTCTCGTTGAATTCCGCGTCGCAGAAGATGCGCTCGTCGAAGTTGGTGCGGAAATCGCTGCCGATCACTTCGTTGCGGGTCAGCTCGTCGACGTCGCCGGTCACACGCAGGGCAAGGGCTTTGCAGGTGCCATGAAGCGTTGGGGCTTCGGTGGTCTGCGCGCTACCCACGGTGTTTCGGTCTCGCACCGCTCGCACGGTTCGACCGGTAACCGTCAGGATCCGGGCAAGGTCTTCAAGAACAAGAAGATGGCCGGTCACATGGGTGATCGCCAGCGCACTCAGCAGAACCTCGAAATCGTCCTCACCGACGCCGAGCGTGGCCTGCTTTTCGTGCGCGGCTCGGTTCCTGGCTCCAAGGGCACTTGGTTGACCGTTACGGATGCCGTGAAGGTTGCCCGTCCCGCCGACGCTCCGTACCCCGCCGCGGTTCGCACCGCTGGCGCTCCGGTCGAAGCTCCCGCTGAAACCCCGGCTGACGTCGCTGCTGCGCCCGAAGCTGCCGAAACCCAGGAGGGCTAAGCCATGAAGCTCAAGGTTCAGACCCTCGACGCAACCGCAAAGGGTGACATCGAACTGGCTGATGCCGTGTTCGGTCTGGAGCCGCGTGCGGACATTCTGCACCGCGTCGTCACCTGGCAGCTCGAAAAGGCGCGCGGCACGGCCCGTGGTGCTCGTGAGCGTGCTGACGTTGCCCGCACCGGCAAGAAGTTCGGTCGCCAGAAGGGTGGCGGCACGGCGCGTCACGGCGATCGTCGCGCTCCCGTCTTCATCGGCGGTGGTAAGGCTCACGGCCCCCGCGTTCGTGACTTCAACCCGTCGCTCAACAAGAAGATCCGTGCTCTCGGCCTCAAGATGGCGCTTTCCGCCAAGGTGAAGTCGGGCTCGCTGATCGTTCTCGAAGACCTCGCGGTCAAGGAAGCCAAGACCAAGGCGCTCTTGGGCAACCTCGGCAAGCTGGGCTTCGGCAAGACGGCGCTCGTCATCGACGGTGAGGCGGTTGAAACGAGCTTTGCTCGCGCCACGGCCAACATCCCCGGTGTGGACGTTCTGCCCGCTCTTGGTGCCAATGTTTACGACATCCTTCGCCACGACACGCTGGTTCTGACCCGCGCGGGCGTTGAAAAGCTGGAGGCGCGGTTCAATGGCTAAGACGCAGGCGGACATCCGCCACTATGACGTGGTGCTCGCGCCCCACATTACTGAAAAGGCCACGATGGCGAGCGAAAACAACGCTGTTGTCTTCCGCGTCGCCAACGATGCGACCAAGCCGCAGATCAAGGCGGCCGTGGAAGCGCTGTTCAACGTCAAGGTAACGGGCGTGAACACCATCGTGACCAAGGGCAAGACCAAGCGTTGGAAGGGTGAAGCCTACCGCCGCTCGGACTTCAAGAAAGCGATTGTGACGCTGGCTGAAGGCCAGTCGATCGACGTGACCACGGGGATCTGAGAACCATGGCACTGAAGCATTACAACCCGACCAGCCCGGCCCGTCGTGGCCTGATTCTGGTTGACCGCTCCGCGCTGCACAAGGGCAAGCCCGTCAAGGCTCTGACCGAAGGCAAGCGCAAGACCGGCGGTCGCAACAACAAGGGTCATGTGACCTCGCGCGGCATCGCCGGTGGCCACAAGCAGCGCTACCGCATCATCGACTTCAAGCGTCGCAAATGGGACGTGGAAGCGACGGTCGAGCGTCTGGAATATGACCCCAACCGCACGGCCTTCATCGCGCTCGTCAAGTATGACGATGGCGAAATCGCCTACATCATCGCGCCGCAGCGCCTTGCCCCCGGTGACAAGATCGTCGCTGGCAAGAAGACCGACGTAAAGCCGGGCAACGCGATGGAACTCGGCCAGATGCCGGTCGGCACCATTGTCCACAATGTGGAAATGAAGCCGGGCAAGGGCGGGCAGATCGCCCGTTCGGCAGGCACCTATGTTCAGGTCGTCGGTCGTGACCGCGGCATGGTCATCGTTCGCCTGAACTCTGGTGAGCAGCGTTACCTGCGTTCGGACTGCATGGGCACCGTCGGCGCCGTGTCGAACCCGGACAATGGCAACACCAACCTTGCAAAGGCTGGTCGCAATCGCTGGCTCGGCAAGCGTCCGCTCACGCGCGGTGTTGCAAAGAACCCGGTCGACCACCCGCACGGCGGTGGTGAAGGCCGCACATCGGGCGGCCGTCATCCGGTTACCCCGTGGGGCAAGCCGACCAAGGGTGCGCGCACGCGTTCCAACAAGGCGACGGACAAGATGATTATCCGTTCGCGTCACGCGAAGAAGAAGAGGTAAGTCATGGCCCGTTCCGTCTGGAAAGGTCCCTTTGTAGACCTTCATCTGCTGAAGAAAGCAGAAGCCGCTGCGGAAGCTGGCACGCGCGCTGGCCCGATCAAGACCTGGTCGCGTCGCTCGACGATCCTCCCGCAGTTCGTTGGCCTGACGTTCAACGTCTATAACGGCCGCAAATTCGTTCCGGTTTCCGTGAACGAGGAAATGGTCGGCATGAAGCTTGGTGAATTTGCGCCCACGCGCTCCTTCCCCGGTCACGCCGCTGACAAGAAGGGCAAGCGCTGATGTCGAAACCCGCATCTCCCCGTCGCGTCGGCGACAAGGAAGCGCTCGCGGTCGGCTCCATGATCCGCGGCTCGGCCTATAAGCTTAATCTTGTTGCGGGCCTTATCCGTGGCAAGAAGGTTGGCGACGCGCTGAACATCCTTCAGTTCTCGACCAAGGCTATGGCTGTTGACGTTCGCAAGGTGCTCGCTTCGGCGGTCGCCAACGCGGAAAACAACCACAACCTCGACGTTGACGCGCTTGTCGTTAGCGAAGCGAGCGTCGGCAAGTCGCTGGCGATGAAGCGTTTCGCAACGCGTGCCCGTGGTCGTTCGACCCGCATCGTCAAGCCGTTCAGCCGCCTGCGCGTGGTTGTTCGCGAAGTGCAAGAGGAAGCATAAGCCATGGGTCATAAGAGCAATCCGATCGGCCTTCGCCTCCAGATCAACCGGACCTGGGACAGCCGCTGGTACGCCGATGGCGCCGAATATGGCCGTCTTCTTCTGGACGACCTGAAGCTGCGCAAGTTCATCCTCAAGACGCTGCCGCAGGCTGCGATCTCGAAGGTTGTTATCGAGCGTCCGGCCAAGACCTGCCGCATCTCCATCTATGCCGCACGCCCCGGCGTCATCATCGGCAAGAAGGGTGCGGACATCGAAAAGCTGCGCAAGACGCTGGCGGCGATGACGTCGAGCGACGTTTCGCTGAACATCGTTGAAATCCGCAAGCCGGAAATCGACGCCAAGCTCGTTGCACAGGGTGTTGCCGATCAGCTGGAACGCCGCATTGCTTTCCGTCGTGCGATGAAGCGCGCGGTGCAGTCGGCTCTGCGTCTCGGCGCGGAAGGCATCCGTATCACCTGCGCCGGTCGTCTTGGCGGTGCGGAAATCGCCCGCTCCGAATGGTATCGTGAAGGCCGCGTGCCGCTGCACACGCTTCGCGCCAATGTCGACTACGCCGAAGCCGAAGCGCACACCGCTTATGGCGTCTGCGGCATCAAGGTCTGGATCTTCAAGGGTGAAATCCTTGGCCACGACCCGATGGCCACGGACCGCCTGATGATGGACGCGCAGACCTCCGGCGTCCGTCCGGCCCGCTGAGTTTAGGATAGAGCAATGCTGCAACCGAAACGCACCAAATTCCGCAAGGCGCACAAGGGCCGTATCCATGGCGACGCCAAGGGCGGCACCGAGCTGAACTTCGGCTCTTACGGCCTCAAGGCACTCGAACCGGAGCGCATCACCGCGCGCCAGATCGAAGCCGCCCGTCGTGCCATCACCCGCCACATTCGCCGTCAGGGCCGTTTGTGGATCCGCGTGTTCCCCGACGTTCCCGTGTCGTCGAAGCCCGCCGAAGTCCGCATGGGCTCCGGTAAGGGGTCGCCCGAATTCTGGGCCGCCCGCGTCAAGCCGGGTCGTATCCTGTTTGAACTCGATGGCGTTCCCGGCCCGCTCGCGGCCGTCGCCTTCAGCCGTGCCGCTGAAAAGCTGCCGATCAAGACCAAGGTTGTTGCCCGCTTGGGTGACTTCTCGCACCTGGGAGCTGCATGATGACCAAGATTGCCGATCTCACGGTCAAGACCGACGACCAGCTCGTCGAAGAATTGACCAACCTGAAGCGCGAGCAGTTCAACCTGCGGTTCCAGGCCGCGACGAGCCAGCTCGAAAAGCCGTCGCGCGTCAAGGAAGTGCGCCGCGACATCGCCCGTATCAAGACGCTCCAGTCGCAGCGTTCCGCTGCTGCTGCGGCCAAGTAAGGACCAGGTGACATGCCGAAGCGCGTGCTGACCGGAACGGTCGTATCCGACAAGACCGACAAGACGGTTGTGGTCAAGGTAGAGCGGAAGGTGAAACATCCGCTCTATGGCAAGATCATTCGCCGTTCGAAGAAGTATCACGCCCATGATGAAGGCAATGTCTTCAAGGCGGGCGAAGTGGTGCGCATTGAAGAATGTGCGCCCATCTCGAAGCTGAAGACCTGGAAGGTCATTGAGAAGATCGGCGGCGCTGCTGCAATCGTCGATCCGATGGAGGGCTGATCCATGATTCAGATGCAGTCCAATCTCGATGTTGCCGATAACTCTGGCGCCAAGCGCGTCCAGTGCATCAAGGTTCTCGGTGGCTCGAAGCGTCGTTTCGCTGGCGTGGGTGACGTGATCGTGGTTTCGATCAAGGAAGCCCAGCCGCGTGGCAAGGTGAAGAAGGGTGACGTGCACCGCGCCGTTATCGTTCGCACCGCCAAGGACATTCACCGTCCCGATGGCTCGACGATCCGTTTCGACGGGAACGCCGCGGTCCTCGTGAACAAGAACGAAGAGCCGATCGGCACCCGTATTTTCGGCCCGGTCTGCCGCGAACTGCGTGCGAAGAACTTCATGAAGATCATCTCGCTCGCGCCGGAGGTGCTGTAATGGCTTCGCTCAAAATCAAAAAGGGTGACAAGGTCGTCGTCCTGTCCGGCAAGGACAAGGGCAAGCACGGCGAAGTGACCAAGGCTTTCCCGAAGGAAGGCAAGGTTCTCGTCGCTGGCGTCAATGTCGCCACCCGCCACAAGAAGCCGACTCAGACCAACCCGCAGGGTGGCCTGGAACGCCGCGAAGCTCCGCTTCCGGTTTCGAAGGTCGCGCTTGAAGATCCGAAGACGGGCAAGCCCACGCGCGTCCGCTTCGAAGTTAAGGACGGCAAGAAGGTCCGCGTGGCCGTGAAGTCCGGGGAAGTGATCAATGGCTGACAATTACAAGGCCCGGATGCAGGGCATCTATGAGGCGCAGATCATCAAGGCGATGACCGAAAAGTTCGGGTATACCAACCCGATGCAGGTCCCGAAGCTTGAAAAGATCGTCATCAACATGGGTGTTGGTGAAGCGACTCAGGACAAGAAGAAGGTCGAAATCGCGGCTGCCGAAATGGAGCTGATCGCTGGTCAGAAGCCGGTCGTCACCAAGGCCAAGAAGTCGATCGCGCAGTTCAAGCTGCGTGAAGGTATGCCCATCGGTTGCAAGGTCACCCTGCGCCGTGAGCGTATGTATGAATTCCTCGATCGTCTCATCACGATCGCGCTTCCGCGCGTTCGCGACTTCCGTGGTCTCAACCCGAAGTCGTTTGACGGCCGTGGCAACTATGCCATGGGTCTTAAGGAGCAGCTGGTTTTCCCGGAAATCAGTTACGACAAGATCGAGAAAATTCGTGGTATGGACATCATTGTCACCACGACCGCGAAGACCGACGACGAAGCGCGCGAGCTGCTCCGTCTCTTCGGTTTCCCGTTCCCGCAGGATCAGGAGCAGAAGCAGGCTGCGTAATGCAGGGCTGCTCTGACGAAAGGAAGAGAACTTAAGTCATGGCGAAACTGAGTTCGATCAACAAGAACGAGCGTCGCAAGAAGCTCGTTAAGAAGTATGCAGGGCGTTATGCCCGGCTGAAGGCGATCGCAAACGACGAATCGAAGGACGAAACGGAGCGCCTTATCGCGCGCCTGAAGCTGGCCGAGATTCCCCGCAACGGGAACCCGACCCGCGTCCGCAACCGCTGCGAGCTGACGGGTCGTCCTCGCGCATACTACCGCAAGTTCCGGCTTTGCCGTGTTCAGCTGCGCGATCTGGCCAATAAGGGTTTGATCCCCGGCGTCACCAAGTCGAGCTGGTAAGGGGTTAACAGAATGTCTTTGACCGATCCCTTGGGTGATATGCTCACCCGCATCCGTAACGGCCAGCGCGCCAAGATGGACAGCGTCGTGACGCCGGCTTCCAAGCTGCGCGTTCGCGTTCTCGATGTCCTTCAGCGTGAAGGCTATATCCGCGGCTATCATGACGAAGCTCTGGGCGCCCATCCGGGCATCCGCATCGAGCTGAAGTATTTTGAAGGCCAGCCGGCCATCAAGCACGTTGCACGTGTTTCGAAGCCCGGTCGCCGCGTCTATTCTGGTTCCAAGGAATTGCCGCGCATCCGCAACGGCCTCGGCATCACCATCGTTTCGACGCCGAAGGGCGTTCTGTCGGACGCTGAGGCGCGCGATCAGAATGTTGGCGGCGAAGTGCTTGCGGAGGTGTTCTGATGAGCCGCACCGGTAAAAAGCCGATCGCCCTTCCCGCAGGCGTTACTGCCTCGATCGAAGGTGCTGTCATCGAAGTAAAGGGCCCGAAGGGCACCTTGTCGATGCCGAAGGCCGCTGAAGTCAGCTACACGCTGGAAGATGGCGCGCTTTCCGTTCGTCCGTCGAACGAAACCAAGCGCGCCCGTGCTTTCTGGGGTATGCAGCGCACCCTGATCCAGAATCTGGTGACGGGCGTGACGCAGGGCTTCTCCAAGACGCTCGAAATGACGGGCGTCGGCTATCGTGCAAACGCGCAGGGCAAGAAGCTCAAGCTCCAGCTTGGCTACAGCCACGACATCGACATCGACGTGCCGGAAGGCATCGAAATCAAGACGCCGGATCAGACGACGATCGAAATTTCAGGCATGGACCGCCAGGCGGTTGGCCAGATCGCCGCAGAAATCCGCCGTTGGCGCAAGCCGGAGCCCTATAAGGGCAAGGGCATCCGCTATCGCGGCGAGTTTATCTTCCGGAAGGAGGGTAAGAAGAAGTAATGGGTCAGAAGCTTTCAACTTTCGAAAAGCGCCGTCAGCGCGTTCGCACGGCGCTCCGTGCACGCGGTGGCCAGCGCCCCCGTCTCTCGATCCATCGTTCGGGACGCCACATTTACGCGCAGATCATCGACGATGCTGCCGGCAAGACGCTTGCCGCTGCTTCGACGATCGAGAAGGATGCGCGTGCCAAATCGGGCGCAAATCTCGATGCAGCCGTGCTTGTCGGCAAGGCTGTAGCCGAGCGCGCCAAAAAGGCTGGCGTTACCAAGGTTGTGTTCGATCGCGGTGGCTTTCTGTTCCACGGTCGCGTGAAGGCGCTTGCCGACGCGGCACGCGAAGGCGGATTGGAGTTCTAAATGGCTGACGAAACCGAAAACCAGGGCGGCGCAGTCGCCGTCGAGGCGGCAGCTCCCGAAGCAGAAGGTCGTGGCCGTGGTGGCCGTGGCCGTGGTGGCGGCGATCGTGGCCGTGGTGGTCGTGATGGCAACCGTGGTCGTCGCGATGACCGCCGCAATGCGGAAGAAGCCGGTGAAGAGCTGATCGAGAAGCTGGTTCACATCAACCGCGTTTCGAAGACGGTGAAGGGCGGCAAGCGTTTTGGCTTTGCAGCACTCGTCGTTGTCGGCGACGGCAAGGGCCGGGTCGGCTTTGGTCATGGCAAGGCGCGCGAAGTGCCGGAAGCCATTTCGAAGGCGACGGCATCTGCCAAGAAGGCGATGGTTCGCGTTCCGCTCAAGGAAGGCCGCACGCTGCATCACGATGGCGCAGGTCACTTTGGTGCCGGTCGCGTGACTGTTCGCACGGCGCCGCAGGGCACGGGCATCATCGCCGGTGGTCCGATGCGTGCAGTGTTCGAATCGCTCGGCGTTGCAGACGTTGTGACGAAGTCGATCGGCACCTCGAACCCCTACAACATGATCCGGGCGACGTTTGCGGCACTGACCGAGCAGACCAGCCCGAAGTCGGTGGCCCAGCGCCGTGGCAAGAAGATCGCTGATCTTCTGAAGCGGAGCGGCGTTGCCGCGGCGGAAGCCCAGGCTGACGCCGAAGCGGTTACGGAGTAATCGAAGATGGCTAAGATCAAGATCAAGCAGACCGGTTCGCCGATCCGCCGGACCAAGGACCAGCGCGCAACGCTCGTTGGCCTTGGCCTCAACAAGATGCATCGTGTGTCGGAACTGGAAGACACCCCCGAAGTGCGCGGGATGATCCAGAAGGTCCGTCACATGGTCGAAGTCATCGGCTAACATAGAAATTGTCCGCCCCGGCCTTGACCGGGGCGGCTTTTTTCGGGAAGGGGCCTCCCTTCCATCAGCGCGAACATAGCGAAAGCGAGTGCAAAGACATGAAACTCAACGAAATCCGTGATAATGAAGGTGCTCGTAAGCGCCGTATGCGCGTCGGACGCGGCATCGGTTCGGGCAAGGGCAAGACAGCCGGTCGTGGTCAGAAGGGTCAGAAGAGCCGCGAAGGCGTTTCGATCGCTGGCTTTGAAGGCGGCCAGATGCCGCTCCATATGCGTCTGCCGAAGCGCGGCTTTAACAACATCTTCGCCAAGGATTATGCCGAGGTGAACTTGGGTGCGATCCAGAAGCTCGTCGATGGCGGAAAGCTCGACATCAAGGCGACTGTCGATCACGCGGCGCTCAAGGCTGCCGGCGTTGCTCGTGGTGGCAAGGATGGCGTTCGTATTCTCGCCAAGGGTGAGCTGACGGCCAAGGTCAACTTCATCGTTGCTGGTGCTTCGGCGGCTGCCAAGGCTGCTGTTGAAAAGGCGGGCGGCTCGGTTGAAGTGATCCACGTTGTGCCGGCTGCCGAAAGGGCCCCCGCAAAAAGGGGTGCGGCAAGGGCAAGGGCAAAAGCCTAAAAAAATTTGCCGCGGGCCTAAGACAGGCGCTGACAACCCATTATGTGGCGGGGGGGGCTCCCCCTCGGGGCAAGACCCGCCGTTCTTTTTCCAGGGGTCAATATCTCTCATGGCAACTTCCGCCGAACAGATGGCCAGCCTGAACCTATCACGGTTTTCACAGGCGACCGAACTCAAGAGCCGCATCTGGTTCACCATCGGTGCGCTAATCGTTTTCCGCCTGCTGAGCCATGTTCCGCTGCCGGGGATTGACCCCAAGGCGCTCGAAACGCTCTTCAGCACGACCAAGGGCGGCGTTCTCGACTTCTTCAATATGTTTTCGGGCGGTTCGCTTCAGCGCATGAGCCTTATCGCGCTGGGTGTGATGCCCTATATCACGGCGTCCATCGTTGTGCAGTTGGGCACGTCCTTGTCGCCGACGCTCGCCGCGCTCAAGAAAGAGGGCGAAAGCGGGCGCAAGAAGCTCAACCAATATACGCGCTTCGGCACTGTTGCCCTCACCATCGTGCAGGGCTATTTCATCGCCGTCGGGCTTGAAAGCTGGGGCGCAAACCAAGGGCTTTCGGCAGTTGTCGAGCCAGGTCTGCTGTTCCGGGTTGCGTGCGTGACCGCCCTTCTGGGCGGCACGATGTTCCTGATGTGGCTGGGGGAACAGATCACCAGCCGCGGCATCGGCAATGGCATTTCGCTCATCATCATGGCGGGTATCGTCTCGACGCTGCCCAAGACGCTGGCGCAGGTTTTTGAGGGCGGCCGCACGGGCACGATGCAGCCGCTGGCCGTGCTTGGCATCGGTGTTGCCGTGCTTGCCGTTATTGCGTTCATCTGCTTCATGGAGCGGGCGCAGCGCCGCGTGCTCATCCAATATCCCAAGCGCCAGACGGCGCGGGGCATGATGCAGGCCGACAAAAGCTTCCTGCCGCTCAAGATCAATACCGCGGGCGTTATCCCGCCGATCTTTGCGTCATCACTTCTGCTGATGCCGCTCACCATCGTGCAGTTTGCGGGCCAGCAGGCGGCGCAGGACAGCAAGATGGGGGATTTCGTGCTGACGATGACGAACCTGCTCCAGCACGGCTCGCCGCTTTACATGACGCTCTATGCGCTCGGCATCATCTTCTTCTGCTTCTTCTACACGGCGGTTGTGTTCAACCCGGAAGAAACGGCGGATAATTTGAAGCGTTACGGCGGGTTCATCCCCGGCATCCGTCCCGGCAAGAACACCGAAAATTATCTCGACTATGTGCTGACGCGCATCACCGTGATCGGTGCGGGCTATCTCACGCTCGTTTGCCTTGTGCCGGAATTCATGTTCTCCAGCCTCGGCTTCGTGGCCATCGGTGGCACCAGCTTGCTGATTGTTGTGAACGTGACGATGGATACCGTGACGCAGATCCAGAGCCATTTGCTCGCGCATCAATATGGCGATCTTATCAAAAAGGCGAAACTCAAGGGGGGGACACGCCGTTGAACATCATTCTTCTGGGCCCGCCGGGCGCGGGTAAGGGAACACAGGCCAGCCGCCTTCAGGATGAACGCGGCATGGTGCAGCTTTCGACTGGGGATATGCTGCGCGCCGCCGTAAAAGATGGCACGCCGGTTGGTCTGAAGGCCAAGGCCGTTATGGAAGCTGGCGAACTGGTTTCGGATGAGATCGTCTCCGGCATCATCGGTGAGGCGCTCGACAAGCTGTCGGCTGACACCGGCGTCATTTTTGATGGCTATCCCCGCACCGCCGCGCAGGCGGAATCGCTTGACGGAATTCTCGCCGCGCGCGGGCGCAAGCTTGACCATGTGATCGAACTTGCAGTTGACGAAGACGCGCTCGTGGAACGCATCACGGGCCGCTTTACCTGTGCAAAGTGCGGTGAGGGCTATCACGACAGGTTCAAGCAACCCAAAGTTGCCGGGACGTGCGATCAGTGTGGCTCGACCGAGTTCAAGCGTCGTCCCGACGACAATGAAGAAACGGTTCGCACGCGCATGGCCGAATATCGCGCCAAGACCGCGCCGATCCTGCCGATCTACGAAGCGCGCGGCCTTTTGAAGAAGGTCGACGGCATGGCGGAAATCGCCAGCGTCAATTCCGCGATCGAGGCACTCCTCGACGCCTGAAGTCATTCCGGTTAGCTTCTCCTGGCATTGGTCGGGAGAAGCGCCGTGAAGTATGCTGAAATTTTGTTGCTGGCTGCGCTGGCCTCACCTGCTGCTGCGGATGTTCGCGCCTCCGGCCCAGCGGGCTTTGAGGTTGTGCGCACCGCCAAGGTCGCAGCCGCCCCGGCGCAGGTCTGGCGCACGCTTGTTGCCCCGTCGCACTGGTGGGATGGGCAGCACAGCTATTCGGGCGATGCCCGCAACCTGACGCTTGTTCCCAGCGCAGGCGGATGTTTTTGCGAGCGCGTGCCCAAAACGGGGGCGACTATAGCACATGGCCATGTTGTCTTTGCCCAGCCGGGCGCGTTGCTTCGCCTCTCAGCCGCGCTGGGGCCGCTTCAGGCGGAAGCCGTCACCGGCACACTCACATGGGCGCTCAAAGCCGTTGAGGGCGGAACGGAGATTACGCAGACCTATGTCGTTGGGGGCTATGTGCGCAGCGGGGCTGAGCGTCTGGCCGCACCCGTTGATATGGTGATGTCGATCCAGTTTGATCGGCTGGTCGCAGCGACCCAGAAATAGCCGATGTCACAAATGCGTCATGCGAGAGACACAGGGGCGTCGCTCGAATAGCGCATAGGCTGACGCATGACCCAGCTTGCTCTCAGCCTGCTTCGCCCGATCATGGATGCACCCGCACATCGTCGTCCCCGACGGCGCAGGAGCTGGATGCCAGCGCCGCTGGTATATCGCCTGCTCGTCTGGGCGTTCCGCAACACTTGATCTGCTGAATGTAGCGCGCCCAGTGAGCGCGCGGTGCAGCCTGCTTCTATTCGATGCCGAAGGAGAGGAACGCTGGAACGGGACCATTCCAGCCTTCGTCAGGCATCGTATCAGCTTTGGATGCAGCAGGTGAGGGGCGCGTCGCCTTCTTGCCGCGAGGGTTTTGAGTGCGGTCTTCGCTTTTGCGTGCCGATTTTGGCTGATCGTCGCTGCGGGCACGGCGCCTGGGCCGGTCGTCGCGCGGTTCTGCCGAGGGGGGGGCACCAGCTCCGGCATCGTCCTGCGCAGGCTTGATACGCTCGATCTTCTGGCCGGTCAGCTTCTCGATATTTTCGATGGCTTCGGCATCGTCCTTGGTGACGAAGGTAAAGGCGCGCCCCGTTGCGCCCGCACGGCCCGTTCGGCCAATGCGGTGGACGTAATCATCCGGGTGCCATGGGGCGTCGAAGTTGAACACATGGCTCACGCCCTTCACGTCAAGGCCGCGGGCCGCCACGTCCGAGGCGACGAGAATGTTGATCTCGCCCGATTTGAAGCGGTCAAGCTCCTTGAGGCGTGAGGGCTGATCCATATCGCCATGGATTTCGCCCGCAAGGAAGCGGTGGCGCTTGAGGCTTGTCGCCAGTTCGCGCACCGTCGTCTTGCGGTTGCAGAAGATGATGGCGGTATTCACCTCTTCGGTGCGCAGCAGGCCGCGCAGCACTTCCCGCTTCTTGCGCGTTTCCGTCTCGACGAGGAACTGGGCGATGTTGGTGTTCGTCGTCGCGGGGCGGGCGACTTCGATGGTTTTCGGGTTTGACAGGAATTTGTCCGCCAGCTTCTTGATCGGCGGCGGCATGGTGGCCGAAAAGAGCAATGTCTGCCGGTTGGCGGGCAGCTTGGTGCAGATATTCTCGATGTCGGGAATGAAGCCCATGTCGAGCATCCGGTCTGCTTCGTCGATGACGAGGAGGTTGCAGCCGGTGAGCAATATCTTGCCGCGCTCGAACAGGTCCATCAGGCGGCCCGGTGTGGCGATGAGAACATCAACGCCTTTTTCAAGCGCCTTCACCTGATCGCCCATCTGGACGCCACCGATGAGCAGCGCCATCGAAAGCTTGTGGTATTTGCCGTATTTCTCGAAATTTTCCGCAACCTGCGCGGCGAGTTCGCGCGTTGGCTCAAGAATGAGTGAGCGGGGCATCATGGCGCGGGTGCGACCATGGCCGAGCACGTCGATCATCGGCAGAACGAAGGCGGCGGTCTTGCCCGTGCCGGTCTGCGCGATGGCGATGAGATCGCGCATCATCAATACGCTGGGAATGGCTTGCTTCTGAACGGGAGTCGGGTCGGAATAGCCCGCTTCGGTGACGGCGCGGAGCAATTCATCGGAAAGGCCGAGATCGGCAAAACTCATGCAGCAGGTGACCCGGAAAAAGTGCGCGGACGACGCCCGCTTTCAACTGAGGCGGGCCTTGGCGGAATATGCGAAAAAGTCAAGCAAAAGCCTAGCCGCCATGGCCTGAGCGTCAGTGGGATCAGCGCTTTGGCGGTGCCAGCGTTCGGAACTTGTCGATCAGGCAGGCCCCGCCCGTCCGGGAGTGGATCGTGTCGCGGTCTTCACATAGCCGTCCGTCACGTGTTGGCTGAAGGTAGAAGCCCGAATAAAAATCAATCGACGGGCATCCCTTTTCCAGTCGGGCGCGAATGACCTGGCCGGTGCGCAGCACAAGGTCGATGCTGTCTGGCTTGCTGACGAGAACGCCGCCCAGAACGGCCGTCGGGAAGCATTTGGGGGCATCTTTTTCACGCCAGTCGCGAAACGTGTCGCGCGCGCGGGATCGCTCATAATGCGGCGTGATGCGAATGACGGTGCGGCGTTCGATGATGACCTGTGCCAGTTGTGGGTCTTGCGCGGGCGCAGCGGTGCCAGACGCCGCAAGCGGCGACAGCATCGCTACGGGAACGAGCGCAAGCAGGTTCATTCAGGAGGCACCCATGATTCGAGCAGATTTGTGGTCCTGCGGTTGAACAGATCATTAATTGCATGGCAATGGCGAATCCTCGCCGCTCCGCGGTGGGAGAAGGAGTCGTCCCATGATTGCACAGCCCGCGCTTGAACAACTGGCGGACATCCTGGGCCCCAAAGGTTTCACCACGGATGCTGCCGACATCGCGCCGTGGACGACGGATTGGCGCGGACTGTATCACGGCAGGGCCGCGGCACTGCTTTCTCCCGCGTCGACGGCGGAAGTGCAGGGCGTTCTGCATATTGCGAACGAAGCCGGACTTCGGGTTGTGCCGCAGGGGGGCAATACCTCCATGGTGGGCGGGGCAACGCCGGATGACAGCGGCGATATGCTCATCGTTTCAACACGGCGCATGAACCGTATCCGCGTGCTTGATCCTGATGCGAACCTCGTCATTGCAGAGGCTGGTGTGATTCTCGCCAATTTGCATGATGCCGTGCGCGCTCAAGGACGGCGCTTTCCGCTGACGCTCGGCGCACGCGGCAGCGCAACGGTGGGCGGGCTGGTCTCAACCAATGCAGGTGGCACGCAGGTCTTGCGGTTTGGCACCATGCGAAAGCTGGTTCTGGGCATTGAGGCAGTGCTGCCCGATGGTGCCCTGTATGAAGGGCTTGCCGCGCTCAAGAAAGACAATCGCGGTTATGATCTCACTCAGTTGCTGATTGCGGCAGAGGGGACGCTGGGCATTGTCACGGCGGCAAGTCTGCATCTCGTGCCGGATGTGCTGGATCGGGCGGTCGCCTGGGTGGGCGTCGATAGCCCGGACCAGGCGCTGGAGCTCTTGCGGATGATGGAAGCTTCCTCCGGCAATGCGATCGAAAGCTTTGAACTGATCCCCGATAGCTCGTTGCGGCTGGTGCTGAAGCATATTGCGGATACCCGCGCGCCGCTTGTGGGAGCGCATCCATGGCACGTGCTGATTGAATATGTGCGTTCAATGCCGGATGCGCCGAACCCCGGCGAGGCGCTTGAGGGTCTGCTGGGTGCTGCGTTTGAGGCAGGGCGTTTGCGCGATGCGGCACTTGCGGCGAGCGAAGCGCAGGCAGATTCCTTTTGGAAGATACGCGACTCCATTTCGGCGGCCGAGCGGGCACATGGCCCGGCGATGCAGCACGATATTTCGGTGCCGGTGGATGATATGCCGCGCTTCATCCGCGAGGCGGGGGGCGAGGTGGAGCGCGCCTTTCCGGGAGTGTGGGTCAATGCCTATGGCCATCTGGGCGATGGCAACGTGCACTTTCACGTTCGAGCGCCGGAAGGCACAACGGACCCTGACTGGCGCATCAAGATAGGCAAACCAGCAAGCCATATGGTCTATGACCTTGTGGCGGCCGCAGGCGGCTCGATTTCGGCGGAGCATGGTATTGGCCAGATGAAGCGCGATGAATTGGGGCGACTTTCATCGCCCGCGCGCATCACCGTGCTGCGTGCCATCAAATCCGCACTTGACCCCAAGGGGATCATGAACCCCGGCAAGCTGGTCCCCTAAGGTCACTCAGGCGCGAGCCGCGACCTATCGTCTGCAATCGCGTTGGTGATGGCGTCAATCACCGCCCGGATGCGCGGCATATGGCGCATATCGCCATGCACGCCGATCCATATTTCGCGCAGAAGGTGCGGTCGGTCGGTGTGCAGGCGGACCAGATCTGGATCAGCATCGGCAAGGAAGCGTGAGAGCGGCGCAATGCCGATGCCGCTGCGCGCAGCCCACAGATGCAGCTAGCGTCCGCGCTCGTGGTGTAATTTCTGGTGTAGATTGAGGTGATCGCA
>CALMVA010000053.1 GCA_937873035.1 uncultured Sphingomonadaceae bacterium
TCGGTTGACCGGCCCGCCACGCCCTGCGCCTTCGCGCTTGGCTCCGGCGCGCGGTTCGTGGCCCGCACTTATGACGTTGCGAAGCAGACGGTTGACGTTCTGAAGGCGGCACACGCGCACAAGGGCGCGGCCTTTGTCGAAATCTTCCAGAACTGCATCGTCTATAACGCAGACGTGTTTGCCGGGTTCACCGAAAAGGCGAACCAACACCAGCAGCTCTGGCTTGAAAATGGCAAGCCGATGCTGTTCGCAGGCGGCACCAAGGGCATTGCGATGGACATGAAGGCGCTGACGCTCAAGGTCGTCGATGTCGCTGAGGGGGATTGGGAAGCGGCGGGCGTCATCGTGCATGATGTCACCAACCGCCCGGTTGCACATATGCTGGTGGAAATGCCCTTTGGCGCCTTCCCGATGGCGATGGGCGTTCTCTATGATGATCCGCGCCCGACCTTTGACGGTGCCGTTATCGCGCAGAATGAAGCCGTATCGTCTGGCAAGACGCCGGACCTTCAAAAGCTTATTTCCAAGGGCCAGACCTGGACCGTCGAATAAACCAGACGTTCTGCTGCGCGGGCTGCGTGCCACATGGATAATCTGACGCACAGCTTGGTTGGCGCGGTCATCGGACAGGCAGGATTGAAGCGCCTGTCCGGCCTTGGCCTGCCAACGCTGATTATCGCGGCCAACATCCCGGATATTGATGCTGGCTGCACGGTCTATGGGGTGGAATCGCTCGCCATGCGACGCGGCATCACCCACGGCCCGATTGCGATGCTTGTCTTGCCCATGCTCCTTACGGGAGCCATGCTGGTGTGGGATCGCTGGCAGGTAATGCGCGGCACCCGCCCGGTGGAGCGGCCGGAGGTGAAACCGCTCGCGCTGTTCCTGCTCGCGCTGGTGGGCACGCTCAGCCACCCGGCGTTTGACTGGCTTAACACCTATGGCGTTCGCCTGCTGGAGCCATTCTCGCACCGCTGGTTCTATGGCGACAGTATTTTCATCATCGATCTGTGGATGTGGATTGGCCTTGGGCTGTCGGTGTGGCTCTCGCGGCGGCGTGAAAAGCACGAGCAGCCGACATGGGCGCGCCCGGCGCAATTGGGTGGCGCGGCGGTCCTCATCTATATCGCCTTCAACATCGGCTTGAGCTGGAATGTGGAAGAAAGGGCAACGGAAGCCCTATCCCGCATGGGCATAAAAAATGCCCTGGTTGTCGCCAGTCCGCCGCCTGTGCGGTTCTGGCAGCGCGACATCTTCTGGCGCGACGCCACATCAAGGGGCAGCGGAGCCTACACGCTGCTGGGCGGCCTCCAACTATCGCATGACCGTTTGCCGCTTGGCATGGATGCTGGGCTGATTGGGCCTGCCGCGGCGCAGCGCGCCGATGTTGCAGCCTTCCTGTTCTGGGCGCGGATGCCGTTTGCGGAAATGAAGGGGGATGAGATTGTGCTGGGCGATCAGCGTTATTCAAGCGGCCTCACAGCGGGGCGTTTCACAGTTTCAATTCCTGCGCACGATCAATGACATCCATCCTTTGGTTGCGGCAGGATCTACGTCTGCTTGACCATCCCGCGCTCGTCGCGGCGGTGGCCGAAGGTGCCGTGCTCCCAGTCTTCATTCTCGATGATGTCACGCCGGGCGACCGGCGCATGGGTGGCGCGCAACGCTGGTGGCTGCACCATTCGCTGACACGGCTGGGCGAGGCATTCACCGAAAAAGGCGCGGCTCTCATTCTGCGCCGTGGCGAGGCTGCGAGTGCTCTGCAAGCCTTGTGTGCAGAAACGGGCATCAAACGCATCCATGCTATCCGCCACTATGAGCCATGGTTTCGGCAGAGCGAGGCCGATGTCGCGGACTTTGCAGAACTTGTGCTGCACGATGGCAATCATCTGGCGCCGCCCGCCTCCATCCTGACGGGAAGCGGCGGACGCTATCGTGTCTTCACCCCATGGTGGCGGGCGCTTTTGGGGCGTATGCCGCCGCCCAAGCCTTTGCCCGCACCGGCACATATTATGGGCGTGCAAGGTGTTGCCTCAGATGCACTCCATGATTGGAGGCTCCTCCCAACACGACCAGATTGGGCAGGAGGCTTTGATGTCTGGACACCGGGCGAGGCTGGCGCAAAGCAGGCCCTGCGTGACTTTCTGCCATTGCTTGCCGGATATGATGATACGCGCAATCTGCCATCGTCGGTCGGCACCTCGCGCTTGTCTCCCCATATTCACTGGGGAGAGATAAGCCCTGCAACAATATGGCACATGGCCGCGCGCGAATGTGGTGAGCAGGCCGAGCCGTTTCTCCGCGAGCTTGGCTGGCGCGATTATGCAACCAATCTGCTCGATCAGATGCCGGACTATCATCGCGCCAACGGCAAGCAGCCTTATGACCTGTTCCCATGGCGGACAGGCACCGAAGCTGATGCAGACTTCACCGCCTGGACCAGAGGAAAGACAGGCTACCCCATAGTCGATGCCGGGATGCGTGAACTTTGGGCAACGGGCTGGATGCACAATCGCGTGCGCATGATCGCGGCGTCCTTCCTCATCAAGCATCTGCTCATCGACTGGCGGCGTGGCGAGCAGTGGTTCTGGGATACGCTTGTCGATGCCGATGGCGGGGCGAACGCCGCGAACTGGCAATGGGTGGCAGGAACCGGCGTTGATGCACCGCTTTTTTCGAGGATCATGGCCCCGCTCTCGCAGTCCGAAAAGTTTGATGCGGCCGCCTATATCCGCAAATGGGTGCCCGAACTTGCCGGGGTTTCAGCGCCATATATTCATGATCCCGAAGAGTTTGGGGCGCGCCCACGCGATTATCCAGCAAAGCGGATTGGCCATCGCGCAGCGCGCGAAAGGGCGCTTGCCGCAGTGCAGTTGACGCGCGAGCTGCGATTGCATCTGTCAGACGATTGACGCACACTCGCCCCCTTACAAAGCGGCACAGCCGCGCGGGAGAGGATGAGCAATGCGAAGATGGAGCCTTGGCGCGTGTGTCGCCATGGCGCTGGCTGCAAGCAGCCATGCGCAATCACCAACCAACACCATGCCAAAGGATCGGGATGTGCTCTTCTGGACGCAGGACCAGCGCGACGCCGCGTTTCGCGCAACGGAAAAGGTAACGCAGGTCAACACCATTCACGCAGGCGGGCAGGTCCATCCGCTGGGGCAAGGCAAGCCGCTCAAGATCAGCATGGACCTGGCAGCCTATATGGCAAGCCAGCGCAATGCCGGGCTTGTCATCGTGCAGAATGGTAAAATCCGCTTCGAAAAATATGCGCTGGACTATGGCCCGGAAGGGCGCTGGACGAGCTTTTCGGTCGCCAAGTCGCTGACATCGTCACTGGTCGGTGCGGCTATCAAGGATGGCTACATCAAGAGCCTCGACGACAAGGTGTCGCGCTATATCCCCGGATTGCGTGGGTCTGCCTATGACGACGTTTCGGTGCGTCAGTTGCTTACCATGACTTCGGGCGTGAAATGGAACGAGGACTATACCGACCGCAATTCTGATGTGGCCCTGTTTGACCGTCAGCCGCCCGAGCCGGGCGAGGACATAACCGTCAGCTATATGAAAAAGCTGCCACGCGAGGCTCCTGCGGATAGCAAATGGGTGTACAAGACAGGCGAGACCAACCTCATCGGCGTGCTCGTCTCCAGTGCGACGGGCAAGACGCTCTCGGCCTATCTCTCGGAGAAGATCTGGAAGCCTTACGGCATGGAGGGCGACGCGATCTGGATGCTGGGGCGGACCGGGCATGAGATTGCCGGGTGCTGCATTTCCGCGCGACTGCGTGACTATGCGCGCTTCGGAATGTTCATTCTGGGCGGCGGCAAGGCGGGGGGTAATGAGGTTCTGCCTGCCGACTGGCTGCCACACGCCACCACGAAACAGGCCGACATCGGCCAGCCGGGCCGGGGCTATGGCTATCAATGGTGGACCAATGACGATGGCAGCTTTGCCGCGCAGGGCATTTTCGGGCAGGGCATCTTCATCGATCCCGCGCGCAAACTGGTGATTGCCTCCAACGGCAATTGGCCCACCGCAACCGACCCCGAAGGCGTCGGCAAGCAGCGCGAAGAAATGTATCGCGCGGTCCAGAAGGCCATCGACGCGGAAGGCCGCCCCTAACGCGGCTCAGGCGTAACGGGCGATCAGATTGTCAAGCACGGCCTGGTTGAGAAGGTTCGCAAAGGCACAGCCAACACGCGCGCCATCATTCCAGGCCACTTCGGCTTGAAGTGCGCTCAGGCCGGGCAGGGTGAGCCAACATAATGATCCCGTGCGCATCCCCGTTACCGCCTCGCACGAGAACCCGCCGAGCGACAGATCGGTGATGGTCACCTGAAACCCCTGAGAACCTGAAGGGCGCAGCGATGCAGGCATTTTCAGCGCGGTGCGCGGCGCACAGCGATCTTCCTGTGCCGCGCGCATATATGGATCATGGGTCGTAATATGGCTGCTAAATGTCATCGCCTGTCCCCCTTGCACAGTCATGCAAGAAAACAGTCTGAGCCGATACGGTTCCAGTCCGGTTATGAATTGTGGTTAACGCGTTCGCGGTGGATGCTTTCATAACCATTGGACAGTAGCGCAAGAACACAGGCAGCAACGGCGTCAGGCTGCTTCAGTGTTGACGGGTCTTCACCCGGATAGGCCTTGGCACGCATTTTTGTGGCCGTGGCGCCGGGATCGACAATCGCCACCTTGATGCGGCCAACGGTGCGGTTCTCTTCCCCATAAGCGGCCAGCAGAACCTCAAACGCTGCTTTCGATGCGCCGTAGACGCCCCAAAAAGCGCGCGGCTGCTGTGCAACGCTCGATGTAATGCCGATGAGGCGGGGATTGTCGCTCTTGCGCAGCAGCGCATCAAATGCCGCGATCATCGCTTGCTGCGCGCTCACGTTGAGCGTGAAGACATCGGCAAATTCGCGGGCATCGGCATGGTTGAGCGGTGCCAGCGTGCCAAGCGTCGCGGCGTTGAGCACCAGAATGTCGAGCTTGCCCCAGCGCGTTGACACAGCCTGTGCCAGACGGCCAATGCCATCGGCGTCCTTGAGATCAAGCGGCGCAATCGTCGCGCTGCCGCCTGCTGCATGGATGCGCTCTTCAACCGCCTCAAGCCCTTCTGAATTGCGCGCGGTAAGAATGACGTGTGCGCCGGCGGCCGCTACAGATTCTGCAATCGCAGCACCGATCCCCTGGCTTGCGCCCGTGACGAGCGCCACCTGACCAGACAATGGTTTGACGCTCATACAACCCGCTCGGCAAGCAGGCTCAACTGGTTCAGCGGCTCGATTTCATCCTGATCGGTCAGCCGTGTAGGATAGTGGCCCGTAAAGCAGGCGTCGCAATATTGCGGACGGATGTCATTGCGGCACTCTTCGCCCACCGCCTTGTAAAGACCGTCGATCGAGATGAACGACAGGCTGTCTGCCTGAATAAACTGACGCATCCCTTCCACATCATGCATGGCGGCGAGCAGCTTTTCGCGCTCTGGCGTATCGACACCGTAGAAGCAGCTGTGCCGGGTCGGCGGGCTGGCGATGCGCATATGCACTTCGCGCGCGCCGGCATCGCGCATCATTTGCACGATTTTGAGGCTCGTTGTGCCGCGCACGATGCTGTCGTCAATCAACACGATGCTCTTGCCCTCGATGAGCGCGCGATTGGCGTTGTGCTTCAGCTTCACACCAAGATGTCGGATATTGTCGGTCGGCTGGATGAAGGTGCGGCCAACATAGTGCGAGCGGATAATGCCAAGTTCAAACGGAATCCCCGATTGTTGGGCATAGCCGATGGCCGCAGGCGTGCCGCTGTCTGGCACCGGGATGACAAGATCAGCGGCAACCGGGTTTTCAACAGCGAGTTGCGCGCCGATCGCCTTGCGCACCGAGTAGATGCTTGACCCGCCGGTGATCGAATCCGGGCGGGCAAAATAAATATGCTCGAAGATGCAGGGGCGGGGGTGGGCTTCGGGCAGGGGGCTGATCGAGCGGACGCCATCATGCGTCACGATCACGATTTCACCGGGCTGGACCTCGCGCTCAAATGTCGCGCCGACAATATCAAGCGCCACGGTTTCTGACGCGAAGACGACCGAGTCGCCAATCTTGCCCATGACCAGCGGACGGATGCCAAGCGGATCGCGGCAGGCAATCATACCTTCGGGCGTCATGCAGATCAGCGCATAAGCACCTTCAACCTGCTTCAAGGCATCGATGAATTTGTCGAGCAGCGTGCGATAGGTGCTGGTGGCGACAAGATGGATGATGACTTCCGTGTCGCTCGTCGACTGGAAGATGGCGCCCTTGCGCACCAAATCACGCTTCACAGTCATCGCGTTCGAGATATTGCCATTATGCGCCACGGCGAAGCCACCGGCGGCAAGATCAGCAAACAGCGGCTGCACATTGCGCAGCGAGGTTTCCCCGGTGGTCGAATAGCGGACATGGCCGCACGCGACATGGCCGGGCAGGCCGCGAATAATCTCATCACGGTCAAAATTGCCCGCGACATGGCCCATCGCGCGGTGCGAGTGGAAGCGTTCTCCATCCCAGCTCGTCACGCCTGCGGCTTCCTGCCCGCGATGCTGAAGCGCGTGAAGCCCAAGGGCGACAACGGCTGATGCCGTGTCGGCGCCCCACACCCCAAATATGCCGCACTCTTCGCGCAGCTTGTCGTCGTCAAAAGGATTGGTGGAGAGCATATCAATCGCCCATGGTTGCGCCGTCGCCGCGCATATAGGAGCGTGTCACCAGCTTGTCATTCCCGTGTTTGTGCGAATTGGCCCTTTTCTTTGCGGCAAGCGTGCGACAAGGGGATGAAACTCTTGGAGACGCGTAGGGAAAATGGCCTCAGACCGCGAGACGGGCCTCGTGCTCGACCCCAAATATGATGCGAATGGCCTCATAACGGCGGTCTGCACCGATGCCGCAACGGGGGAGGTGCTGATGCTCGCCCATATGAACAAGGAGGCATTGGCCAAAACGCTGGAAACGGCGACGGCCACCTTCTGGTCGCGCAGCCGCGAAGCTTTGTGGACCAAGGGAGAAACGAGCGGCAATGTGCTCCACGTTGTTGAGGTGCGCATTGACTGCGATCAGGATGCCATCTGGTTGAAATGCCAACCGGCAGGACCTGCCTGCCACACTGGGGCGCAAAGTTGCTTTTACCGCATTGTTACCCCGCAAGCAGGATTGACCCGATAGGGACGGCGATCGACCGTTGCGTCAAATTGGCAACAGTCGGCGAGGTATTGGACGACGGGCCAGTTGATCTTTACGTTCACGTAAAGTAGAGATCGATTATGTCGAATGCCACAGTCGATATCGCCGATCCGCGCGACCGTCATCAATATTCCATCTCCGACCTGTCGGAAGAGTTTGACGTGACGCCGCGTGCGTTGCGCTTCTACGAGGACGAGGGGCTGATTTCACCAATCCGCCGTGGGCTGACACGCGTTTACACCAAGCGCGATCGCGCACGTCTTGCATGGATTTTGCGCGCAAAACGCGTGGGCTTCAGCCTCTCCGAAATCCGCGAGATGATCGATCTCTATGACATTGATGATGGCCGTCACAAGCAGCGCCAAGTGACCATTGAGAAATGCGAATCCCGAATCGCACTCCTGAAACGTCAGCGGGTCGACATTGACGCGCATATTGAAGAGCTGGCGCGCTTCATTGATGTCGTTAAATTGGCTGACCCGGCGCTCGACGCCTAATAACCTTCGTTTCGGAGTCCAAGAGAGATGCCGCAATATACCGCACCCGTGCGTGATGTCCGCTTTGTGCTCGATCATGTCATCGGGCTGGATCGCTATGCCAACTTGCCGGGCTTTGAAAATGCGACGCCTGATATGGTCAGCGCCATCCTTGAAGAGGGTGGGAAGTTTATGGCGGAAGTGCTTTTTCCGCTGAACAAATCCGGGGATGAGCAAGGCTGCACCCGGCATCCCGATGGATCGGTAACGACCCCCGATGGCTTCAAGCAAGCTTATAAGGCCTATGTCGAGGCCGGCTGGACGACACTGGGCGGCCCGCCGGAGTTTGGCGGGCAGGGGCTTCCCCATGTTCTCAACATCGCCATGGAAGAGTTTCAGGCAACCGCCAATCAGGCGTTCGCCATGTATCCGGGGCTTGCAGGTGCGGCCGCCTCGGCCATTCTGGTTGCGGGCTCGGACGAGCAGAAGCGCACTTATGTGCCCAAGATCATATCGGGCGAATGGGCAGGGACGATGAACCTGACCGAGCCTCATTGCGGCACCGACCTTGGCATGATCCGCACGCGCGCCGAGCCGCAAGGCGATGGCAGCTACAAAATCTCCGGCACCAAGATTTTCATCTCTGGCGGCGATCAGGATCTGACGGACAATATCGTTCATCTCGTGCTCGCCAAGACGCCGGGCGCACCAGACAGCACCAAGGGCATTTCACTCTTCATCGTGCCCAAATTCCATGTAAACCCCGATGGCTCGCTGGGCGAAAGGAATAGCGTGAGCTGCGGCTCGATTGAGCATAAGATGGGAATTCGCGGCAGCGCGACGTGCGTCATGAATTATGATGGCGCGATTGGCTATATGGTTGGCGAGGAAAATAAAGGCCTTGCGGGTATGTTCGTGATGATGAACATCGCGCGGCTTGGCGTGGGCGTGCAGGGGCTGGCGCAGGCCGAAGGAGCCTATCAGAACGCAGTCCAGTATGCGAAGGACCGTCGGCAGGGCCGCTCGCTCACGGGCGCCAAGGAGCCGAATGAAAAGGCCGATCCGCTGTTCGTTCATGCAGACATCCGCCGTATGCTGATGGAAGCCAAGGCCTATACCGAAGCGATGCGCGCCTTCTGCCTGTGGGGCGGCTTCCAGTCTGACCTTGCGCACAATGCGGCAACGCCTGAAGAACGGCAGGCGGCAGACGATCTGCTTTCGCTGCTGATGCCCGTCATCAAGGGCTATGGCACCGATAAGGGCTATGAAGTCTGCACCAATATGCAGCAGGTTTTTGGCGGGCACGGCTATGTGGAAGAATGGGGCATGAGCCAGCGCGTTCGCGATGCGCGCATTGCCCAGATTTACGAAGGCGCCAACGGTATTCAGGCGCTCGATCTTGTCGGTCGAAAGCTGCCGTCCAATGGCGGGCGCGCCATTCAGGCGCTTTTCGCGATGGTGGCGAGCGAAGCAGCCGCGGCCAAGGGCAATCCGGCGCTGGAAAAGATCGCAGGCGCGCTTGAAGCAGCTCTGGCTGATCTTCAGGCATCGACGATGTGGCTGATGGCCAATGGTATGAAGAACCCCGACAATGCGGGTGCGGCGTCGGTGCCCTATATGCATCTGATGGGCGTTGTGGCGCTGGGGCTGATGTGGCTTCGTATGGCCGATGCGGCGCAAAAGGCTCTTGATGCCGGAACCGATGACGCGGCCTTTATGGAAGCCAAGTTGGTGACGGCACGTTTCTATGCCGAACGCATGATGCCAGACACCGTGTCGTTACGCCGCAAGCTGGAAGCCGGCTGCGAGACGATCATGGCGTTGCCGGTTGAATCATTCTGATCGTCCGATCTGGACAATCGAGACGGCGAGCATCCTGAGGGGGCTCGCCGTTTCAACACATTAAAAATGCTGATAATATATATTATGTAAAATATATGCCAAACCCAAAGGCCCCCTTGCGCTGAAATCGGGGCTTTTTCTCGATTTACGCTTATGGATTGAGAACGAGCGTCTCGCCTTCGATCCGCCAGCCCTTGAGCGACGACAGGAAGTTCATCCCCAAAAGATTTGTGTCGCCGAGAGTGTCTGACACAAGCACGGGAAAGTCGTTTCGCGCGATGCTGCCGATGCGCAATGCCTGGATGCGACCGCGCTTCATTGACGCTGTGCCATTGGCAGTTTCGACGATCACCGGAAAGCCGCTCATCTCGACATCAACATTGGCGCTGGTCGCATCGGCCTGTGACAACGATGTCGTTGTTGCGCCGCTATCGATCATGAAGCGCAGCGCCTTGCCATTGACGCGCGCATCAACCCAAAAATGCCCGTCTGGCGCCTTGCCGACACGCAATGTGCCATCTGGCGCGACACTGCCGCCGGGAGAAACTTCGCCTTTGACACGGGACCATACGGCTTGGAGTTCATTCCGAAAGGCAAAGAGCACAAATGCCGACGCGAAGATCAATACCCAAGTCAGCGCCATTCGGAGCGTCTGACCAAGCGGCAGGCGATGCGCGAACAGGCTTGAGGCGACAAGGACCAGCAGCAGGATGGCGTAAATCAGGCTGCCGGTCTGGTTACTCATGCGGGTTTTGCCTTTGAAAAGAGCCGATAGAAATTCTCGGTTGTTCTGGCGGCCAGATGTTCGACAGATACCCCCCGGATTTCTGCAAGAAACCGGGCTGTATCTGCCACAAAGGCAGGTTCGCAGCTTTTCCCGCGATGTGGCACGGGCGCGAGAAACGGTGAGTCCGTCTCGATCAGGAGCCGCTCTTCGGGGATGCGCTCAGCCGTCGCGCGCAAATCTGCCGCGTTCTTGAAGGTCACGATGCCGGAAATCGAGATAAAAAAACCTAATTCCAATGCAATATCGGCAAACTCTGCACTCGCTGTGAAGCAATGGATGACGCCGGGATAGGCCCCCTTCCCCATTTCATCGCGCAAGATTTCAGCTGTATCGGCCTCCGCATCCCGCGTGTGGACGATCAGAGGCAAGCCGGTTTCGCGTGCGGCCGCAATATGTGCGCGAAAGCCGCTTTTCTGCTGCTCGCGGTCGCTATGGTCATAATAATAATCGAGCCCTGTTTCGCCGATAGCGACCACCTTGGGATGTGTTGTGGCGGCCACGAGTTGAGCCGTATCCACGTCAATGTGCGTATCCGCCTCATGCGGGTGGATGCCGATCGACGCCCAGATATTCGGCGCTTTTTCAGCCGTCTGGATGATGTCCGCCCATTCGCGCTTGCGCGTCGAGATGTTGAGCATGGCAGATACACCTGCGGCGCAGGCGCGCGCGATCACCTCATCCTGCTCTTCGATCAGGCCCTTATAGTTGAGGTGGCAATGGCTATCGACAAACATCAGGCGTCGGCTTCTCCCGCCGGAAGCTCAAGCCGCGGGAAAAGCGGCGTTGGGGCTTCAAGGCGAAAGCCCGACGAAACAAGCCGGTCATACCAGTCTTCATCGACAAGGGCTGCAAAATCACGTCCGCCCGCCGGAATTCCAAGCTGATCGAGCATATGCCCGGCCGATGTCGGAATAATGGGCTGCACGGCCAGTGTCAGGTCGCGAATTGCCTTTACGAGCGTGCGCAAGACGACGCCCATCCGCTCCGGGTCAGTCTTGCGCAGCGCCCAAGGTGCCTGAGCATCAATATATTGGTTGCACGCGAAAACAGCACGCATCCACGCATCAAGCCCTTGCGAAAAGGCGAAGGCTCCAAATTCGCGCGGAACATCATTGGCACAATTTTCGCGGACCTGCGCCAGCAAGGCGAGGTCATCGGCATTTTCTTCCCCGCCTGTCGGCAGTTCACCGCCGAGATTTTTGAAAATGAATGATAATGTGCGCTGCGCAAGATTGCCATAGCTGTTTGCCAGCTCGGCATTGACGCGCGTCACAATCGCTTCCGGGCTGTAGCTGCCATCCTGCCCGAAGCTGACTTCACGCATAAGGAAATAGCGCAGTGCATCGACGCCAAACAGATTGGCGAGATCCATCGGGTCAACGACGTTGCCGAGCGATTTTGACATCTTCTCGCCACGGCTCAGCAGGAAGCCGTGGCCGAACACCTGTTTGGGCAACGGCAGATTGGCCGACATCAGGAAGGCAGGCCAGTAAACCGTGTGGAAGCGGACAATATCCTTGCCGATAATGTGGACATTGGCGGGCCAGAAGCGCGCGAAATCGCCGCTTTTGTCTGGATAGCCAATGCCGGTCATATAGGTGGTGAGCGCATCGACCCAGACATACATCACGTGGCCGGGCGAGTTGGGCACGGGCACACCCCAATCAAAGCTGGTGCGCGAAACACTCAAATCCTTGAGGCCGCCTTCCACAAAGCGCAGCACTTCGTTGCGGCGGCTTTCGGGGCGAATGAAGTCGGGATTGTCCCTGTAAAGCGCCAGCAACGGCTCCTGATATTTGGAGAGGCGGAAAAACCATGTTTCCTCCGTCGTCCACTCAACGGGCGTGCCTTGCGGCGAGAGCTTCGTGCCCCCTTCCCCTTCGGTCAGCTCACTTTCATCGTAAAAGGCCTCGTCGCGGACGGAATACCAGCCTTCATAACGATCCAGATAAAGGTCGCCGGCGTCTGCCATGGCATTCCAGATGGCGATGCTGGCCTTTTGATGATCCGGCTCAGTGGTGCGACAAAAACGATCATAAGAGATGTTCAGAGTTTTGCACATCTCTTTGAAATAAGATGACATTTCATCTGCAAATTCAAGCGTTTCCCGGCCTTGCGCACGGGCAGTTTGCACCATCTTCAGGCCATGCTCGTCCGTGCCCGTCACCAGACGGACATCGCGGCCCATCAGCCGCTGAAAACGGGCGATAGCGTCAGTGGCAATCGCTTCATAAGCATGGCCAATATGCGGACGCCCATTGGGATAGGCAATTGCGGTGGTGATATAGAAGGGTTCGCCAGACATAGGTCAGGCTTTAGCGGATGATCCCGCAGGGGCAAGCGCCGCGACGTGCCCAGCCAGCGCGAAGACGACATTCTGGGGATCAAGCGAGCCTGCAACCGCGTGCGCGGCAAGGCTGCGGGCCTTTTCCCATTGCGCCAGCGCCAGCCCCAGCGCGTCACCAGAGCGCGCGCGAGACACACCAGCGATATAAGCAGGCACGCGCTGAAGAAACACCTCATAACGTGCCTGGGCGGCCTTGCCCGACAATTGCTGTGCGAGACGCAATCGCAATGCGTTGTTGCGATCACCACTGCCGGCAAGGTCAGCAAGCGCGGCGTCAATCGATGCAATATCAAGGCCCGCAAAGCGCAGCGCCTTACCGGGCGCACCTTCTCCCGCTGCCACCAGCGCGTTCAGCTCCAGCGGATCGGCATCAGGAAGACGCGCGCGCAGGGCTGACGTCATGGCGGCATCGTCAAGTTTGCCAAAGCGCAGCACGCGGCAGCGTGAGCGAATTGTCGGCAAAAGCCGCCCCGGACTATGCGCCACGAGCAAAAAGATGGTGCCCGCGGGCGGTTCCTCCAGCCGCTTGAGGAGTGCGTTCGCCGCGTTGATTTCAAACGTCTCGGCCTCATCGACCACGATCACGCGGCGCGGCGACATGGAGGGCGCGGTTGCAAACATGGTGTTCAGCCCGCGCACCTGATCCACCTTGATGCTGCGCGCGCGCTCTTCATCTTCCGGCCAGTCGTTGCGCGGCTTGGAAGAGACGAGTTTATCATCCTTCGGCAACCGATCCAGCAACGCAAAATCGGGGTGGCTCCACGCATCGAGCAGCTTGGCGGCGGGATGCAGCAGCGGAACCTCTACCCCCGGTGTGTCCGCCGAAAGCCCCATGCCTTCTGCCAGCAACCGACGTGCGAACTGCATGGCGAGAGAGAATTTGCCGACGCCCTCCGGCCCTGTAAGCAGCCATGCATGATGGAGCCGCTCGCCGTGCATGGCCGCACGAAACGCGGCAATCGGCTCAGCATGGCCGATGATTGCGCTCACAACAGATCATCCAGTGAGGCCATGAGTCGCTCTGTCACGGCATCAGGCGCGCCATGTGCATCGACGACCCGGAAGCGCGCTGGCTCTGCATCTGCCAGTTCGCGAAAGCGTGCGGCGACGCGCTCATAATAGGCGGCGTCCTTTGCCCCCATCCGGTCGGCATCTGCGGAGCGCGCCTTGGCGCGCCGCGCACCTTCTTCAACCGGAAGATCAAGGATGAGCGTCCTGTCTGGCAGCAATCCGCCACTTCCGATGCGGTGGAGATTGAGAATATCAACATCCGCCATGCCGCCCGCACCGCCCTGATAGGCGCGCGTTGAATCGACGAAACGGTCACAGATCACCCAGTCGCCACGATCGATGGCGGGGCGGATAAGCTTCGCAACATGGTCAGCACGCGCGGCGGCAAAAAGCAGCGCCTCCGTCGCGTCGTTCCAGCGGTCTTGCCCGCCTGCCAGCAGCAGTCCGCGAATGGCCTCTGCCCCCTCGGTGCCGCCGGGCTCGCGCGTGGTGACAACGTTTAGGTCCAGCGCACGCAACGCCTCCGCCAGTTGGCGGATCTGGGTCGACTTGCCGACCCCTTCCCCACCTTCCAGCGTGATGAAGC
Organism: uncultured Sphingomonadaceae bacterium; assembly: GCA_937873035.1. Classification (GTDB taxonomy): domain Bacteria; phylum Pseudomonadota; class Alphaproteobacteria; order Sphingomonadales; family Sphingomonadaceae; genus Aquisediminimonas. The sequence continues at coordinate 14,276 of CALMVA010000053.1, forward strand.
GTCCGCGCACCGCCCCTTACAGCCCGAAGATTGAGAGGATGCCGAGCCAGACACGACGGAAAAAGCCTGCCTCCGCAACATCGCTGCCTGCAACAAGCGGCACGACCGCAGGCGGTTTGTCCGGTGTCGTCACAATAAGATCGGCAATATGGTCGCCCGCCTTGATCGGCGCCTTGATCGGGCCATCATAGCTGACCTTCATTTTCATATTCGCCGCCGCAAAACCTGCGGGCACGGTAACGGCAATATTCTGAGGCGCAACAAGCGCAACTTCAGACTCGCTGCCGCCCTGCACGCTGGCCTTTTCAACCTGCGCCCCCTTGGCGAAGAGCGGCTTTGCCGTCCACGCCTTGAAGCCCCAATCCATGAACTTCACGGATTCGGCGATGCGCGCGTTGAAGCTGTCGAGCCCGGCGACAACCATCACGAGGCGGCGGCCCTTTTGTTCGGCTGAGCCGGTAAAGCCATAGCCGGCTTCGTCAGTGTGCCCTGTCTTAAGGCCATCCGCACCTTCGATGCGCCCAAGGATCGGGTTGCGGTTGGCCTGAACGATATTATCGCCCTTGCCGAGCGTCTTGCCCCAGCTGAATTCCTTCTGCTGGTAAAATTTGCGATAAAGATCCGGGTAGTCGCGCAGCGTGGACAGCGCGAGCGTCGCAAGGTCGCGCGCAGTGGTGTAGGTGCGCCCTTCATCGGGCCAGCCATTTGATGTGCCGAAATGGCTGTTGCTCATGCCAAGGCGCTTTGCCTCCACATTCATGCGCGCCACAAAAGCTTCTTCGGTGCCCGCAATGCCCTCTGCCAGCACGACACAGGCATCATTGCCCGAAAGGGTCACAACGCCGTGGAGGAGATTTTCCACGCTCACCTGCTCGCCCGCAGACAGGAACATTGTGGAGCCTGCCGCGGGGCCATGCCATTTTTGCCACGTCTCCGGGCGGACAGTGAACTTCTGATCTAGTTTCAGCTCGCCCTTTTTAATCATGTCGAACACGACGTGCGTCGTCATCATCTTGGCCATCGAGGCCGGCGGCATCCGTCGGTCAGAGTCCTTGGTGTAAAGCACGGCGCCGGATGAAAGGTCGATCAAATAGGCGACGGGAGCCGTCGTTTCGAACGGAGGAGCGGCCGCAATAGCGGGCAACGCCGCCACCGAAAGCAGGGCGACGGCGTAAGATGCTGGTTTCATGAACTATTCCCGAACTTGCGACTCAGCGCGTGATTCGAGCGTCTCGATAGCCTTTTGCCGCAATCGGGCCAAGCGCGGCGCGCGCTGCAGCCTGGTCAGGATATGGTCCGGTCCGCACGCGAAACATCGAACCTGCCGCCTGAACACTGCCACCAATCTGCCGCGCAAGCTGGTCTGCCTTTGCCTTGCTGGAAAGGGCTGCCACCTGCACAAACCAACTGCCGGTTGCAGCGGCTGGCTGCCTTGCGACGGACTTGGCGGGGAGTTTTTCAGTTGGCGTCACCGTTGGTTTTGGCGCGGCTTTTGGAGGCGCCACCGGAGCCGCTTTGGGCGACGGCTCAGGCTTTTTAGGCGCTGTTTCGGTAGCCTTGGGTGCAAGCGCGGGCGCCGGTGAAGTCGCAGGCGCTTCAAACAACGCGGCGGGTTTTTCCGGGGGGGCGATGGGCTGAGTCGACATCGCGGGTGCTGGTCCTGCTTTTTTCCGCAAGACCGAGAGCAGCATTTCCGGTGTATCAATCCGCTCACTTGCCGCCTTGCCCGCGCGCAGTGCTGCCTTTTCTGCTTCGGGCGGATTGACGCGACGAACACGCACAGCCGTCTGCCCTTCTCCATCGAGCTTCAGGAGGCTTGCCGCCCCGGCTGATAGTCCCACCAGCGGTGCAGGCGGTGTTGTAGCCCCGCGCCCAACGACACGGGCAAGAATTGTGCGCCCGGTATCAATCCGCGTGATTTCAACAAAGCTATCTGCCGGAAGCATGGCATGGGTAACCCAGATCGCCGCACTGGCCGCATCCGCGCCTGTTTCCGCCGCAGCGGGCCAGCGCGCATAGCCCGCCTCGTCATAGTCGATCACCGCGACGGGTGGCGCAGAATCATCAGGCGCAACCGGCTGCGCCACGCCCGGCATCGCCGACGCCGCAAGCAGCGCAGCCGCCACGATGGAACTAGTCTGGATTCCCCGATTGAACAGCATCGGCCAACAACCCCACGGAAAGTGCATAAAAATTGGAGCAGTTATAATCCAGTATGACCCTGTAATTTCCGGTTAACAGCCAGGCAGGGCTATTTGGTCCATCAGGCTGGAAGAGCGTTGCCATCTCGCTGTCACGCAGACCCGATCGCAAGGGGTTCAGCCCAAGTGCCCGCCATTCAGCAACGGTTTTCCAGCGGCTGAGACGCCCATGAACGCGCGCGCACCGGGGTGCCGTTGTTTTGCTCGCCACCCTCGCCCAATCAAATTCGGGGGGCAGCGCCACCGAAACACCCCAGGGCACGCCCGGCCGCCACCCCGCGTTGACGAAATAATTGGCGATGGAGGCAAGCGCATCAGGCTCGTTCGACCAGATGTCTGCTCGCCCATCGCCATCGCCATCGCGCGCGACGCGCAGATACATACTCGGCAGAAATTGGGGATAGCCCGTGGCCCCTGCCCAGCTTCCCTTCAGCTTTTCGCGCGGGAAACCCCGGTCCATCAACTTGAGCGTAGCGATGAATTCCGCCGCAAAAAGATCACGCCGCCGCCCGTCATAGGCAAGCGAGGCAAGCGCATTGAGCAGATCGAATCCGCCGGTGTAAGATCCGTAGTTCGTCTCATGCCCGTAAATCGCCAGCATGATCTCTTCCGGCACGCCGGTTTCCTGCTCCACGCGCTGAAGAAGGGGGCGCAACGCCAGATATTTGTTTCGGCCGCGAGAGATGCGCGCACCATCAACGTGCTTCTCTCGATAAGGTGCAAAGCGCGGGATCGCGGTGCCCGGCGCGCCACCCGGCTGGGCACGATCCAGCTCAACCGCGCGCGGCACGAAATTCAAATTGCCCATTACACTGTCAAGCGTCGCCGCGCTTACGCCTTGTGCGGCCGCCTGCGCGCGCAGCGTTTTCACATAGTCATGAAAACCCTCAGCCGCCCCCATCTGCGCCTGCGCGCTCGGCTGGATGAGCGAAGACCCCGGAACGGCACTGACAAAGCCCAAAGCGCCGACAAAAGCTGCTACTCGAATAGATACGCCCCGCATCCTTGAAATCCTGCCAGATCGGCGCTGGATTACAAGTCTTGCCGTCGCACGACTTGCACGTTAGGCCGCGACGCGTCTAAAGGCGCATCACGAAGCGGACAGGTGGCCGAGTGGTTTAAGGCAGCGGTCTTGAAAACCGCCGTAGGTGGAAGCCTACCGTGGGTTCGAATCCCACCCTGTCCGCCAACATCTCAATGCGAATCAATGAGATGGGCCTCAAGGGGCCGAAAAATCCCCAGCTTCCGCGCCGTTTTGCCATTAGCGCCCGAACCTCAGAGACTGCCGAAAATGGCAAAATCGGTCTCTGACCGGCTTTCGTCTCTTTTCACCCGAACCTCCCCGGAAAAGGTTCGGATTAAAAAATATGCTATGTTTCAGTAGGTTAATGATCGGTCGTCGGCGCGCATTTATTTATGCGATCCCGGCAGCCATTGCAGTTAGAGAATCCGAGGTGGGCGTGGTGCCGCGCAATGACGAGCACAAGGCGCGGCCAGATCGATCATAGTCGCGACAGATATTTTTCGGTGTCATCCCAATCAATTTGTGTCCAGAGAGATGCATTCTTGAAATTCATGCCTTGCGAGTTGTGCTTCGGGCCAATTGCGCGAATGACCAACGCTTCCAAATCGCCAATTGTTGTGTTCGTGTCTTCGGACACTTCGCCGTCCGGTTCGCAAAGGCGAAAGACCCCGTCTTTGCCGGGTTCATCGTCGAGCGGCCAGAATCCGAACCAAGAAAACCTGTCCCATTTGCCTTGCAGATGGTCAGAGAGGTGATCCTTGAGACGCTTACCCAGGCCTTGCCGCTTGGTTAGACCCACATAGCAAGGACCATAGTCGTCAAAGAGAATGTAAATTCCTTGTTGGTGGCGAAAATCGGCCACTTGAATTGTATTCCGCTGTGCGCCGACCCTACCAAGTAGGCGGAATGCATCTTTGCTTCCTTGGCCCGGATGCCAATCAATTTCCGATGCACGCCAAAACAGCCCATAGCTTGTAACTCGCATGCATTTTTCCCTCGTCCAAGTTTCCCTTGGACGGCACTATGCGTTTCATCTTCGGGGAGCAATATCCCACCATCTTGGCTCGGAAATGAGGTCGAGAGCCGAGTTTCAATTGTTTCCAAACACCACCGCTTGCTGCGCGGTCCAAGGCAGTTCGGCGGCTGCCGCCATGTCCTTCACTGACACGGTGGGCGACACCCGCCCTATCAGCAGCTGCTCCAGCACGGCGGGTGCCAGATAGGCCAGCCGCAGCATGCGCCCGACATAGCGGTCCGAGATGCCCTCGGCCTCGGCAATGTCCTGAATGGTCGCCACCTTGCCGCTTTCCAGCTTCCGCCGCCAGCTCCACGCCTTGGCAATCGCCTTAAGCACATGCGGGTCCACCCCGCCGGTGTCCGGCACGATGCCCGCGGGTGGCACGATCTTCGGCCGCCCGTTGCGCTTGCGGATGGCGAGCGGGATGAACACCCGCATAGTGGTGGGTGCGCTCATGCTGCTTGTCTCCGTTCTGGCGTGACCATTTCCCGAATGACCGAACCGAGGCCCTCGGTCCGCAGGTCGACCGCAAGACCCTCGGCGCTGACCGTGACCCGCTCGATCAGCAGTCGGGCGATGCGGGCCTGTTCGGCCGGGAACAGAGACTCCCACAGCCCATCAAAGCCCGTCAGCGCGGTGACCACATCCTGCTCGTCGATGTCCGGTGCCATTCGGCGGGTCGCTACCATGGCCCGTGCCGCAATTTCCGGCGTGCGCAGCAGCGACCGGATGTGCTGAACGACAGCGCCCTCGATCATGCCGGCATTGAGCCGCACGAAGCTGTCGCGGCCTTCGCACGCCCGGTTCCGGATCGCGTCCATCGAGGTGTAGTAGCGGTAGTGGCGGCTGCCCTTTTTCGTCACCGTCGGCGTCATGGCGATGCCGCGGTCGGTGAAGATGAGCCCCTTCAGGAGCGCCGGAGTCTGGGTGCGGGTGTTGGCCGCTCGCTGGCGCGGACTCTCCTGCAGAATGGCATGGACCTGATTCCAGAGCTCAGGCGTGATGAGGGCCTGATGTTCGCCGGGATAGCTGGTGCCCTTGTGGACGGCCTCACCAATATAAAGGCGGTTGCGGAACAGCTTGTAGAGGAACCCCTTGTCGATCGGCTTGCCGCGCTTGTTGAGGGGGCCATTCGCCACCAGTTCGCGGGTCAGCAGGGTCGCCGATCCCAGTTCGACAAATCGCTGGAACATGCCCCGCACCGTGGCGGCTTCGGCCTCGTTGATCACCAGCTTGCGATCGACCACATCGTAGCCCATCGGCACGAACCCGCCCATCCACATGCCCTTGGCGCGGCTGGCAGCGAACTTGTCGCGGATGCGCTCGCCGGTGACCTCGCGTTCGAACTGGGCGAAGGACAGC
>CALMVA010000054.1 GCA_937873035.1 uncultured Sphingomonadaceae bacterium
CACCCCGCTCGACAGTCGCCCCACAGGCCGGGGGCTGGCCGCAATCACCGCAGCACCGCTGCGGCCGCACGCGCATGCGTAGCGGACCCTTCACGGGTTGATTGAAGGAGGACAGGCTTCGCGCCCAGGGATCAGCGGCTTATGCGAGCGAGTGGTTCTGCGGCGGCAAGCCCGCTATCCGTTGCTCACATGAGTGTGATGGACTGGAATGCACCGAACGGTGATTTACGCCTACGTCATCGAGCCACTGCGAATGGAGTGCCGTTGCGCTGTGGTTTCATCGAAGCCGGAAATGATGCGGAAATATTCAGGCTCTCGCCGGGAGCTTCCCCGAGATGCCCTGAGCAGTCTTCACGCTGGTGACAATTTGGTGACAACGGTCAACGGAGAGAGCATTGTCACCATCCGCTCGCGAGCTACGCGAGGTCTAAACCGTTAGTTTTCTGGGGGAAAACTGGAGCGGGCGAAGGGATTCGAACCCTCGACCCCAACCTTGGCAAGGTTGTGCTCTACCCCTGAGCTACGCCCGCTCTGGCGTTGCGCGGACGTGATGTCCTGCGCGGGAGCCGGGCTGTTAACAGCGACCTTTTTGCTTTGCAACCCCGCACGCGGTATTTTTGTTCGCCTTTTTTGGGTTGCCTCTTTCCCGGCCATCCCCACATAGGTGCCAGCAACAGAATGGGAGCAGAGTTTTGGCCACGCTGGGGATGAGTGCGCAGGACAAGGATGCCATTGAGGCGTTCAAGCGCGATGTGATCGAACCGTCGATGACGGCGCTGGTGATCCTTGATTTCTGGGCAGACTGGTGCGGCCCGTGCAAGCAGCTTACGCCCGTGCTCGAAAAGGTGGCCGCCGATTATGCCGATAAGGGCGTTCTCGTCGCCAAGGTGAATGTCGACGAGCAGAAGATGATCGCAGCGCAGTTCCGTGTGCAGACGATCCCCACGGTCTATGCGGTGTTCCAGGGCCAGCTTGTGGCCGACCTCACCCAGTTCCGCACCGAGGCCCAGATCACCCGTGCGCTGGACCAAATGCTCAAGCAATTGCCCGTGGCGGGCGAGGCGCAGGCGCTGGAACAGGAAATCGAACCGCTGATCGCGATGGCGGAAGAGGTGTTGGCAGGTGGCGATGCCGCGCGGGCCATTGGCATCTTCCAGCAGATCGCCGAAATGGCGCCCGAAAACCCCGATGTGCTGTCTGGCATGATGCGTGCGCTTGTCGCTGCGGGCCAGATTGAGGATGCGCAAGGCTTTGCCACGCATCTGACCGAGGATCAGCACAAGCTGCCCGCGATCAGCCGTGCGCTCTCTGCGCTTGCCATTGCCCGCGATGCCAAGCCCGTGGACGATATGGGCGGGCTTCGGGCAAAGCTTGCCGGCAATCCCGATGACCATGAAACGCGGTTCGAGCTGGCAGGCGGGCTGATGGCCGCCGGTGACCGCGATGGCGCGGCAGATGCGCTGCTCGACATCATCCGTGCTGACAAGGACTGGAATGAAGGCGCGGCGCGCGCGCAGCTGCTCAAGCTGTTTGAGGCGATTGGGCTGGAAGATCCCTGGGTTGCCGCCACCCGGCGCAAATTGTCTGCGGCGCTCTTCGGATGACGGTGGAGACGATCACGCGGCTTTCGGTTTTTCCGCTGCCCGGCGCGGTTCTCTTCCCCCGGATGCATTTGCCGCTGCACATCTTCGAGCCGCGCTACAAGGCGATGGTGCAACACGCGCTGGCGAGCGACCAGCGCATCGGGATGATCCAGCCACGCAGCACGGGCGAAAGGCCGCTGCTTTACGATATTGGCTGCGTTGGCAAGATCGGCCATGTCGAGGCGCTGGAGGATGGCCGCTACAATATCGTGCTTGAAGGGCTGTCGCGCTTTCGCGTGCTGCGCGAGCTGGAGGTGGCGACGCCCTTTCGGCAGGTGGAAGCAGAGCTGATCGCCACCGATGACGCATATGAAACGCTGGAATTGCTCGAACGCGCCAGCATCGAGCGCGAGGCGCGGCGCTTTGCCGATGCGCAGGGCTATGCGGTCGATTGGGAGGCTGTCTCGCGGCTGGATGACGAGGCGCTCGTCAACGGCATCGCGCAGGTTGCGCCTTTTGATGCGGCGGCCAAGCAGGCGCTGCTCGAAGCGGGCGACCTTTCAACCCGCGCCGATCTGACCGTGCAGCTGATGCAGTTTTTCGGGCGGCATGACGGGGATAATCACGTCACGTTGCAATAAGGCTTGATGGAGCTTTGCGCGGAAGCCTGTCCGCGCGCGGCTTAGCGTTCGAGCGCAGCCAGCTGGAAAACCTCGTCGCTCAGCAGCGCACCGCGATCAATATGCGGCTTGGCGGCGGCGAAGTGGACCTTGCCATCATCCTGATAGATGAAGCCCGAAACCGGATAGCTGGTCAGGCCAAGATCATGGCTGCCCGCGTGCCACACGCGAACCTTGCTCCAGTCACCCTTTTCCGACACATCAACCGCGCGAACGCCGCGCTCAACCATGCCAGGGCTTGACCAGTTGGCATGGTCAAGCAGCACTTCACGGTCGTTCAGAACCTTGCTGACGGTGGCGACATGGCCATTGCGCATACCACCAAAGCTCGGCATCGCCATGACAGCGCCGACGCGCGGCTCATGCCCGCGTTCATAACGGCCAGCGGCCTGACCCCACCATGTATAGGCATTGCCACGGATTTCGACGCCCGAAACTTCACGCGCATAAGTCACGCACTGGAGGAAGCGGCTTTTGGCTTCAGCAAGCGAGGGAGCGGACAGCGCGACGAGCGCACAAACAGCTGCTGCAACCTGACGAATATTCCGCACGACCCCGTAACCCCGTAGCATTTGTTTTGTTGGCAGGGTCGATGCACGTGACGGCGATCACAGCCAATACCGGATCGTTGAGTCGATAAAGTGCCGGGACGAACCGTTGCGACGAAACGCTTCGTCGCCGGACTCACTCGATTCAACGCAGGCACCGCCCCTGTGCGGCACACCACCGCACGGCCAAAGCGCGAATCGCTCGGCAGAATCAGTGCGCCATGCCCCCTTGCGCCACGCTGAACAGAGCGGCATCTAGGCCGCTTGCAACGACATATGCATGATGGGGATGAAGATGCTGGGATGTATGCAAGACTGGGATTTGCGGGTCACGCACCTCATCGATTACGCCGCGCGCGAACATGGTGCGCGCGAAATCATGACGCGCTGGGCCGATGGCAGCGTGGAGCGCACCAACTGGGCGGGCGTGGCGCTGGAAGCGCGCAAGCTGGCGCAGGCCTTTGCCAAATGGGGCGTGAAACCCGGTGATCGCATCGCCACCTTTGCCATGAACCACCACCGCCACCTTGCCGCCTGGTATGGCGCGATCGGCTGTGGCGGGGTGATCCACACCGTCAACGTCCGCCTGTTTGACGAAGACCTCATCTACATCATGAACCACGCTGAAGACCGTGTGCTGATGTATGATGCGCAGTTCCAGCCCGTGATTGACCGGCTGAAGCCGCATCTGACGACGGTGGAGCACTACATCGTGTTCGACAGCGCCGAGAGCTATGGCGCGCTGATGGCCGAAATGGATGGCGACCATGCCTGGGCGACGGGTGATGAGCGTGATCCCTGTATGCTCTGCTACACCAGCGGCACCACAGGCCACCCCAAAGGTGTGCTCTACCAGCACCGCTCCACCATGCTCCACGCAATGGCCGAAATCGCACCAAGCGTTTTCGATCTTGCGCCAACATCTGTGCTGCTGCCCGTGGTGCCAATGTTCCACGCCGCGAGCTGGGGCCTGCCTTTTGCGGGGGCTGCTGCCGGTGTAAAGTTCGTCTTTTCCACGACCAATGATGCGCCCACGCTCCATGCGCTGATGCTGGCCGAAGGCGTGACGCACTCGGCTGGCGTGCCGACGGTGTGGCTGGCGCTGTTCCAGCATCTTGATGCAACGAAGGCCGCAGGGGGCGATGCCTCGCTCGGCAAGCTCGCGCTCGTCACCATTGGCGGCTCGGCGGCACCGCGCGCGATGATCGAGCGGCTGATGAAGCAGGGCGTCCGCGTGGCGCACGCCTGGGGCATGACCGAAACCTCCCCCATCGGCACCATGGGCTCGCCCGTGCCCGGCTGGGATGGCATGAGCCTTGATGCGCAGATCGACATCGTTGCCAAGCAGGGCCGCGTGCCCTTTGGCGTGGAGCTGCGTATTGTGGACGAGGAAGATACCCCCCTGCCCCGCGATGGCACCAGCTCTGGCCGCTTGCAGGTGCGCGGACCATGGGTCGTGAAACGCTATTTCAAGGCGGAAAAGGATGCGGTCGATGCCGACCAGTGGTTCGACACCGGCGACGTTTCGGTCATCCACCCCGATGGCACGATGCAGATTACCGACCGCGCGAAGGACGTCATCAAATCAGGCGGCGAATGGATCAGCTCGGTCGAACTGGAGAACGCCGCCGTCGGCTGCCCCGGCGTTGCCGAAGCCGCCGCAATCGGCGTCAAACACCCCAAATGGGATGAACGCCCCATCCTCCTCATCGTCAAGAAAGACGGCGCGGACCTGACCGAACAGGGCGTGACCGACTATCTCGCCAGCGTCGTCGCCAAATGGTGGCTGCCTGATGAAGTTCTCTTTGTCGAAGGCCTGCCGCACACCGGCACCGGCAAGATCCAGAAGGCCGAATTGCGCAAACAATATAAGGACTATCAGCTGAAGGCGCTGGCGGCGGCTTAAGGCGCGGAGTTCGTCCGCAATCCTTACCCGTCACCCCAGCGCAGGCTGGGGTCTCGCGGGTCGGGCGCATGAGATGCCAGCCCGCGCTGGCAAGACGAGCGCACGCGGCCATCCCCCACCACGTCACCCCAGCGAAAGCTGGGGTCTCCCACGCTGGACGCACGAGATGCCAGCCTGCGCTGGCATGACGGTGAGCGCACACGCCCCCCCCCTCACAGCAACCGCAACTGCGCGCCCGCGCCCTCTTCCTCTGGTGCACAGAACAGGTCTTGCCGCAGCTCCACCCGCGCCGCGTTCAACCCCAGCCGCTTGCAGGCGAGCGTGAAGCGGGTGCGGATAAGCTGCGCCCACACCCCGGTGCCGCGCATCCGCGAAAAGAAGCGCGGGTCATTGTCGCGCCCGCCGCGCAGGGCGGCCACCTGCGCCATCACCTTGGCTGCGCGGTCGGGATAATGCACATCAAGCCAATCACGGAACAAAGGTGCCACCTCATGCGGCAGGCGCACCGGAATATAGCTCGCCGTGCGCGCGCCCGCCTCTGCTGCGGCTTCAAGAATCGCCTCCAGTTCATGATCGGTGATGGCGGGGATGACGGGCGATACGCTGACATGGACCGGCACGCCCGCTGCCGCCAGGGTGCGGATCGCCGCCAGCCGCCGCCGGGGAGAGGGCGCGCGCGGCTCCAGCGTGCGGTGCACCGCCGGATCAAGCGACGTGACCGAAAGCGCCACCGCCACCAGCCCCTTGGCGGCCATTGGCGCGAGCAGATCAAGATCGCGCACCACCCGGTCTGACTTGGTGGTGATCGTCAACGGATGGTCACACGCGGCCAGCACCTCAAGGCAGCCACGCATGATCTTCCACTCGCGCTCTATGGGCTGATAGGGGTCGGTATTGGTGCCAAAGGCCAGCGGACTGGGCACATGGCCCCGCCGCATAAGCGCCACACGCAGCAAGGCGGGCGCATCGGGCTTTGCGAACAGGCGGCTTTCAAAGTCCAGCCCCGGCGACAGATCATGAAAGGCGTGGCTCGGCCGCGCATAGCAATAAATGCAGCCATGCTCGCACCCGCGATAGGGGTTGAGCGAATGGTCGAAGGGAATATCGGGCGACGAATTGCGCGACAGAATCGTCTTTGGCCGCTCAATGGTGACGCTGGTCCGCAGCGGTGGCACCCCACCATCAACATCGCTTTGCGCATCCAGCCAATCCCCATCCGCCTCGCGCTGCGCAAGGTTGAAGCGGGAACTCAAGCCATTCCCCGGCGCGCCTCTGCCTTTGATGGGTTGCATGAAGAGAACATACCAGGAACTTTTATATCGCGCGAGTAGATTCCATCTCGACCTGCTCTCATGTCCGCGGACGGCGAGAAGGCCTCAATTCGCATCCACCCCCTCTCCTATTTCGCTGTCCTACAGCCCGCCCGATATGCCACGCCGCCGGATCGAAGTGCGATCTGGAGGCAGGCGATGGCGGGATGCGATGAAATGGGATCACGCGGAGACGCGGTGGCGCGGAGAAGATGGTTCCTCGACCTTGTTTGGGGCGAACGGATTGGGAGAGCGATACGCCTTCCCTCTTTCTCGTCACCCCAGCGCAGACCGGGGCCTTCCGGCAGACGGGTGCACAAGATGCCAGCCTACGCTGGCATGACGGGTGGAGGGATGCGCGGCCTTCCCCAACGTCACCCCAGCGAAGGCTGGGGTCTCCCAGGCGGGATGCTCAAGATGCCAGCCTGCGCTGGCATGACAACGAAGGGATGTGCCCCATCAAACCTCGCGCAGGCGGCCGATCATCTCAATGAAGTTGCAGGGCTTGAAGCGGCTGTCGAGCTGATGGACGAGAATCTGCTCCCAGCCGTCGCGGCAGGCGCCGGTGGAGCCGGGCAGCGCGAAGATATAGGTGGAGCGCACGACATAGGCGATGGCGCGCGACTGGATGGTCGAGGTGCCGATCTTCTGATAGCTGATCCAGCGGAACAGCTCTCCAAAGCCCGGAATTTCCTTGCCACTGAGCACCGCGAGCGCCTCTGGCGTCACATCGCGGCCCGTGACCCCGGTGCCGCCTGTGGTGAGGATGCACTGGATCGACTGGTCATCCACCCATTGGTGGACGCGGCTCAGGATCGCGCCGACATCATCGGGGACGATGGCATGATCGGCCAGTTCGTGCCCCAGTTCTTGCAGTGCGTCGCACAGATAGCGGCCCGACGAATCGGTTTCGCTCGTGCGGCTGTCAGACACGGTGAGAACGGCAATGCGGATCGGGCGGAAATCGGCCCCGTCGTCAATCGGCACTGGCAGCTCCGCTCACGCGGTCAAGCCGGACGGCGGTGGGGCCGGGCAGCCCCGGAAAGCGCGGCCACATTCCTTGCGAAAGCGCCGCAAGGCTCGTCGTGCGCTCGCCCGACTGGAGCTGATACATCCAGTAGTTGCGCATGATGATCGTCACATAAGCCCGCGTTTCCCAATAAGGGATCGACTCAATATAGAGCAAAGGATCAGAATTATCGCGACTGCGCTGGTTCCACACATCCACCGGAAGCGGCCCGGCATTATAGGCGGCGATAACCTTGGGCAGCATCCCGCCCGTGATGTTCATATCGCGCAGCCGCTCGATAAAGCTCTGGCCATACTCCATGTTGGTCGCGGGATCGTTGAGCGAGCCGACGCTGTCACGCCCCTTGGCGCGGGCCATCATGGCGGCGGTGCCGGGCATCACCTGCATCAGCCCCTTGGCGCCCGCCCGGCTGACAACCGAGGTGCGGAACTGCGATTCCTGAAGCGCATGGGCATAGACCAGCGCCTTATCGACCCGCCAGCCGCCCTCCGGCACCCAGGTGCGCGGCATCGGGAAGCGGGCGGAAGCCGGCGCACGAGCGCCGGAGGGCCCATTATGCGCGAGCCAAAGCTGCGTTGCGGGCATATCCATCCGCCCGGCAAGCGCTGCGAGTGCCGCGTGCTTGCGCGGATCACCAATGCGCGCCTGAAAACGGATAATCTCGTCTGCCAGACCCATCTCGCCAATTTCGGCAAGCGCAAGTGCGGCGCGAACATTGGGGAGCTTTTCGACCTCGCCCACATCATCGGGCACCTTCTGCACCGTCGGCTCGATGCCAAGGCGGTTCCCGGCGAGCAGGCCGTAGAATGTTTCAGCATAGCGGGCAGCGGCCTTCAAATGGCCATCCACCTTGTCGGGCTGGCCCGATGCCATGGCGGCGCGCGCGGCCCAGAAATGGGCGGCTGCATCCATCTCATCATCCTGAAAGCGCGCGGCGGCGGAATCAAAGGCGGCAGAGGCGGCGGCATAATCGCGACTGCGCCAAGCGGACAAGCCCTGCGTCCAGTCGGCCTGCGCTGCCCATTCCCCGCCGCCTGCCTGCGCCATCGCCGCCACGCGGCGGGCGGCATCATCATCGCCGGTGATATAATAGGACCACGCCACGCGCTGGAGCAGCTCGGTCCGGCCATCGGGCGTGAGCGAGGGTTCGTTTTCCAGCACGATCGCTTCGGCCTCAAAGGGCAGATTGTCCTTGATGAGCGGCTGGATACGGGCGTTGACCGAGGCGGCCAGCGCATCCGCCGTCTTGGCAACACGACCGCGACGCGGCGCGCTGCCAAGCCAGATGAGGTCCTGCGCGGCGGGCAGATCGAAATCCTGCTCGATCCCGCGCGACTTTGCGAGCCGCGAAAGCTGCTGCGCCTGCGGAAGATAGGGGGCCGCCTTCAGCAGCGCGATCAGTTGCTCAGGCGACACCTTGGGCGAGCCCTTGGCCAGGTACAGCTCGGCGCGCGCCACATTGTGGAGCGGCCCTTCCGGCATCGAGTCCAGCCCGGCTTGCGCATCAGCCCATTGCCCGGCGCGGATGGCGACGAAAATATCCTTGTAACGCTGGCGCGCATTGGGGCCGAGTTGGGCTGCGAAATTGGCCGTCAGGCTCACGGCCGCCGCAAGGTCAGGCGCGGCAAGCGCAGGTGCAGATACCGCGCACGCAACAACAGCCAATACCCCGGAAAACAACTTCACGCTCACAATCCCCCGATCAGTGCCTGCATATCGGCCCATACCGCTGCCTTGCGCTGCGGTGTTTGCAACAACATCCGCGGTGGCAAACTGGCGATGCACGGCACTGTAATGTTTGCGTGGTTAATATTTTGGCCCCTTTTGTCCAGCACAGATGCATCCATCCCAAGCAGAGCACGGCTGGTCGCCTGCCCCAACAGCCAGACACGCTCAGGCTTTGCGAGCGCCAGATGGTGCCGTGCAATATCCGCCAGACGCGCCAGCGCCTCCGCCGAAACGCGACCTGTGGGCGGACGTCCGGGGCAAAGCGGGAAGCAATAGACCATGTTACGATCCAGCCCGATGGCAGCGAGCATCCGATCAAACAGCGCGCCCACCTCTCCAGAGAGCAGCGCGCCAGCCTCGGCATCGTCCTTTTCGGGCGCGTCGGTGATGATAGCGATCTTCGCACCGGGCGTGCCAAAAGGCGCAAGGCGCCGCGCGGGCGGCCCGGCTTCTGGAATATCCTCCGCAGTCGAAAGCCATGCGACGAGCGCGTCAAGCGTATCGGGAAGAGCGGCAGGCACCGGCTTTTCCATCGGCGGCGCGGCAGGTGGCACCGCTGCTTCCGCTACGGCAGCGCGGCCAAGCCATGGCTGCGGCGCATCCTCCACCAGCACATCGACGCCCATATCATCCCACCACTGCAAGGCAGCGGCGACAAGACGCGGATCGGCAATGGTTTCAGCGATACTCACAGCCTGCCTTCAACCCCCATAAATAGTGTTGGTCAACTGCAATCGCTTCGCTATCTGCCAAGATGAAACAGGGTCGCGACGATCGGAAAGGGATGGTCGGACGGGCCCGGACGTTAGGGAGTAAATGAGGCCATGAGCGAACGGGAATCCATGCCGTATGACGTTGTCATCGTAGGAGGCGGGCCTGCTGGCCTGTCGGCTGCGATCCGTCTCAAACAGCTCAATGCCGACCTTTCGGTCTGCATTCTCGAAAAGGGCTCGGAAGTCGGCGCGCACATTCTTTCGGGCGCGGTGTTCGATCCCAAGGCAATCGACGAGCTTTTGCCCGACTGGAAAGAAAATGGCTGCCCGATGGCGGACGTTCCCGTCACCGAGAACCATCACTGGGTGATGTCCGGCTCTGGCCATATGCCGATTCCGCACATCCTGACGCCGGGCTGGATGCACAATAAGGGCACCTATACCGGATCGCTCGGCAATCTGTGCCGCTGGCTTGCCAGCCAGGCCGAAAATCTGGGCGTTGAAATTTTCCCCGGCTTCCCCGCCGCCGAAATCCTCTACAATGACGATGGCTCGGTAAAGGGCGTCGCCACCGGAGACATGGGCGTAGCACGCGATGGCAGCCACAAGTCCGATTATATGCCGGGCATGGAACTCCACGCCAAATACACGCTCTTTGCAGAAGGCGCGCGTGGCCACCTGACCAAGCAGCTCAAGGCGCAATTCGATCTTGAAGCCGATTGCCAGCCGCAGGTTTATGGCATCGGCATGAAGGAGCTTTGGGATATTGATCCCGACAAGCATCATGAAGGCCGCGTCATCCACACGCAGGGCTGGCCGCTTTCGGAAAGCGACAGCTGGGGTGGCGGCTTCCTTTACCATCAGGCCAACAATCAGGTCGCGCTCGGCTTCGTCGTTGCGCTTGATTACAAGAACCCGCACGTCTTCCCGTTCGAGGAATTCCAACGCTGGAAGCAGCACCCGGAAATCCGCAAGATCCTCGAAGGAGGCAAGCGCATTTCATACGGCGCGCGCGCCATCAACGAAGGCGGCTGGCAATCCGTGCCCAAGCTCGCCTTCCCCGGCGGCGCACTCATCGGCTGCTCGGCGGGCTTTGTGAACGTGCCGCGCATCAAGGGCAGCCATACCGCCATGAAATCGGGTATGCTGGCGGCAGAAGCCGTTTCGGCAGCGATTGCGGCTGGTCGCGCGCATGATGAGGTGGTCGATTATCAGGCCAACCTCAACGAAAGCTGGATCGCGAGCGAACTCAAGCTCGTGAAGAACGCGCAGCCCGCCGTTGCCAAATATGGCGCGGACTATGGCACGGTGCTGGCCGGCATTGATATGTGGATGCGCACGCTGGGCATCGGCCTGCCGATCACCATGTCGCACCATGCCGACCACAAGGAAATCGGCCGCAAGGATCTGTATCAGCCCATCGACTATCCCAAGCCCGATGGCGTCATCAGCTTTGACCGCCTTTCCTCGGTGTTCCTCTCGAACACCAATCATGAGGAAGACCAGCCCTGCCACCTGCAACTCAAAGACCCTGAGGTGCCGATCACGGTCAACCTCGCGCTCTATGATGCGCCGGAAACGCGCTATTGCCCGGCGGGCGTGTATGAAATCGTCGGTAAGGACGAAGGGCAACCGCGTCTTCAGATCAACGCGCAAAACTGCGTCCATTGCAAGACGTGCGACATCAAGGATCCAACCCAGAATATCAACTGGGTGACGCCGGAGGGTGGTGGTGGCCCCAATTACCCGAATATGTAGTGCTGTTCTCCTCGCGCTGGCGGCCTGTGCCTGCGCCAGCGCCCGCCAGCCCGCGCGTTCGGCGCTGAGCAACTATGTGCAGGCCCGTGTCGCCGATGCTGAGGGCGATACGGTGGGCGCGCTTTCCGCATATCAGGCGGCGCTTCTGGCCGAGCCGGGCAATGCCGTCATCGCCATTCGCGCCTTCCGGCAGGCCGTGGAAAATGGCGATCGCAAGCTGGCACTTCAGGCGGCACAACAGCTTGAAAAGGCTGATGCACTGCCCACCGACGCCATGCTGCTGCTCGTCGGGGACCGGCTGGCAATGGGCGACCTGCCGGGCGCGCGGTCGCTTGCGGACCGCCTGGAGGCCGATAACAGCCTCGTCTTTCTCGTGCCTGTGCTCCGGGCGTGGATCGCTAGTGCGGCGCGCGAAGGCGATGCCGCCACGCAGCTGGATGCCGCGCGCAATTCTGGCCTTGGCGTCGCCCTGCTTTCTGAACAACGCGCCTTCATCGAACTGCTGGCCGGGCATAAGGATGCGGGCGTGACGCTCATTAAGGCGTCAATGTCGAGCGACGGACGCTCTGGCGTGACGCGCCTTGCCGCTGCCGCAATGCTCCAACGCAAGAGAGATAAGGCAGCGGCGCTTGATCTTCTGGATGAGAGCGAACAGGCCTTTCGCATCGCCTGCGCGCAGATCAACGCAGGCAAGCAATTGTCCGGCGGCGTCACCAGCCCGGTGAGCGGCCTTGCCTTTTTCTACGCGCGTCTCGCGTCTGACCTTGCCCGCGAGCGTGCCACGCTCTTTGCGCTCACGCTTGGACGCTATGCCCGCTTCCTTGATCCAAACAGCCCGTTTGTCGCGCTTGCCGAAGGTCAGGCGCTTGCCGCCAATGGGCTTGATGACCGCGCGATGACATCCATTTCAAGCGTCAGCGCGCAAAGCGCCTATGCCCCTATCGCCTTTGAAAGCCGCGTCAGCCTGCTTGAGAGACTTGGGCGCGGCGAGGAAGCGTTGACGCTCGCACAACAGATGGCTGCCGGTTCACCACGCGCGGTGGATCAAGTGCGGGTGGGCGACATTCTGACACGGCTTGGCCGTCGGCAGGAGGCTGCCAACGCCTATCAGCGCGCCATCGACGCATCTGACCAAAGCGGCGCACCTGCACCTTGGGGGCTATGGATGCTCAAGGGCAGCGCGCTCGGGCAAGATAATGATTGGCCTGCCGCACAAGTGGCGCTGCGCAAGGCGGCCGAATTAGGACCCGACCAGCCTGCCATTCTCAACTATCTCGGCTATTCGATGCTCGAACGCCGCGAAAATATTGCGGAAGCGACCCGGCTCATTGCCAGGGCAAGCGCCCTTCGGCCCGACGACACAGCCATTACAGATTCGCTGGGCTGGGCCTATTTCCTCGCCGGAGACTATGGCAAAGCCGTGACGGCGCTTGAAGCCGCGTCGCTCGCTGAACCGACCGAGCCAACCATCGGGGAGCATCTGGGCGACGCTTATTGGCGCACCGGCCGCCGCATTGAAGCCCGTTACACATGGCGTTCAGCACTCCTTTCAGCCGACGGTAATGTCGCCAAACGCCTTGCCGACAAGATCGACATCGGACTCACCAGCGCCAACATGGCGCGTTGAAGCGCCATGCTCCTTACCGATACCGCCTTTGCGAAGATCAACCTTGCGCTCCACGTCCGCAAGCGGCGGCCCGATGGCTATCATGAACTTGAGACGCTCTTTGCATTTGCCGAAGATGGCGATGTGCTGAGCATCGCCGCCGCCGACACGCTGTCGCTCGTGATTACCGGCCCCTTTGCCCACGGACTGTCATCAGGGCCAGATAATCTCGTGCTCAAGGCGGTGGCCGCCCTTGCTGCACGCGCGGGGATTCGTGCTGGAGCTGCCTTCACGCTCGATAAGAGACTCCCCATTGCTTCCGGCATTGGCGGAGGATCGGCGGATGCTGCGGCGGCGCTCCGTCTCGCCGCACGGCTCTGGGCGCTCGATCATGTTCGCCCGATGGACGTCGCGGCGGATATTGGGGCGGATGTGCCTGCGTGCGTTCTATCGCAGACCTGCGTCGGCATGGGCCTTGGCGATCGGCTGGAGCAGATTGACGGAAACGAACTTGGTGGCCTTCCCCTCCTGCTCGTCAACCCCATGCGCCCGTGCCCGACCGGCCCTGTGTTCCAAGCGTGGGATGGCATGGATCGTGGCCCGCTTGAAATCGCGCACTGGATGGCCGCGCGCAACGATCTTCAATTGCCCGCGATGCGGCTCGTGCCTGAGATTGGTGCGGTGCTGGAAAGCTTGTCAAACCAGCCCGGCAATCGCCTCACCCGTATGTCCGGCTCCGGTGCGACGTGCTTTTCGCTTTTTGAAACCGGCCCGGCCCGCGACGCCGCCGCCGCCGCAATCGCTGGCGCGCACCCCAATTGGTGGATGCTCGCCACCCGCCTGCGCTGATCAGAAGCCGAAACGCACCGTCACCCGCAGGTCGCGCCCGGAAAGTGGCGCATAGTCCTTCAGGAAACTCGCATGGCGGCGGGCATCGACATCAAACAGGTTATTGCCAGACAGCAGCAGGCTGACGTCGCGGTCCTTGCCCCAGGGGCGCAGTTCAAGGCTGGCGTTGACGAGCGTATAGCCGCTGGTCGTCGTCTCGAACGGCGCGATGCGGCTTTGCCCATCCACCCATTCCGCCTCGATGCGCGCATCAACCTTGTCTGACTTCGCCTCGATGCCACCGAGCAGGCGAAGGGCGGGGATGCGGGGTGCGGGCTGATTGCCGAGCGGGGTTTTGATCGTTGCGCGGGTAAAATCGCCAACCCCATCAAGGCTCAGGGCAAAGTCTCCCACCTGGGCGACACGCACCGATCCCTCAAACTCCGCGCCATAATAACGTGCCTTGTCCTGCTGGATGTTGAACACCGGCAGATCATCGCGCAGCGCGCCATCGGGCTGCTCATAGATAAAGTTGTCAAACCAGCTGTGATAGACGGATGCAGAGAGCGAATAGCCCGGCCCGCTGCCCCGCAACGTCAGTTCCAGCCCCTTTGAGGTTTCCTTGCTGAAATCGGGATTGCCCACCTCAAATGCCTGTGTGCCCGCATGAGGCCCATTGGAAAACAGCTCCTCAGCCGAAGGCGCGCGTTCGGTATAAGAGGCGTTGAGGCCAAGCCGCCAGCCATGCGTAATTTCATAGGCCGCCCCAAGCGACCCGGAGACGGCAGTGAAGGAGCGGCTTCGATCTGGCGTGCCGAGCGTCGCATCCTCGCGCGCCGCCATGGTTGACCGCTCAATGCGCCCCCCCGCTTCCGCACGAATGGCGCCAAGATCAAATTGCTGAACCGTAAAGATGCCAATTTGTGAGGCATCGCTCTTCGGCAGAAATTTCTCATCGCCAATGATGTTGAGCTTGCGCAGCACAAACTGGGCGCCAACCGCCCCCTTCCAGCCCGCATGGTCCCGCTGGACCAGCTCCAGCCGCCCTTCCCAGCCTTGATGCAGGAAGGTCGTTCCGACATCGCCTGCCGCATCAAGCTCGTTATGCGCATAGTCGGCAAAGCCGCCGCGGAATCGGATCGCTTCGAGAAAGCCGGAGGCCGGCGTAATTTCTGCACGCACGTCAGCCCGTGTCTGGTGCATATCAAGCCGGACTTGCTCTGCAGTCACCGCCGGGTCGAGCGAATAACGCACGGGCACGCCATACAGATTGCCGATCCGGCTCACCGAAATGCCCAGATTGCCATCGGGGGTGATGAGCGCCGCGCCCCCGGCCACTTCCCATAAGCGGCCTGCGCTGTTCGGGATACGACTTCGCAGGTCCGCCAGCGCCTGAATGGCGGGATCAGAGCTTGCACGGGCGGTCGCACGCAAATCAGGCGTCAGCAAATAGCCGCCCACATCCATGTCATCGGTCTTGGCATAGGTGCCATCAAGATGGACCACGAACTTGTCTGACAAGGCAATATCGACACGCGCGCCGCCGGAGCGTTCATTGGCAGCACTGCCATAGGTCAGGTTGCCATCGACATGGACCGCTTCATCGGGCACTTTGCGCGGGATGCGGCTGTCGATCACATTGACCACGCCACCAATTGCCGATGATCCAAACAAGAGGGCCGCAGGGCCGCGCAGCACTTCGATGCGGTCTGCCGTCAGCGGGTTGATGACAACCGCATGATCGACGCTCGTGTTCGACACATCAAAGCTGCCAATGCCATCCGCCAATATGCGAACCCGTTCACCCTGAAAGCCGCGCAACACGGGGCGTGAGGCATTGGGACCAAATGAGGTTGCAGAAACACCTGCCTGACGGCTCAGTGTTTCGCCGATGGTGGGCCGCACATCGCGCGCAAGCTCTGACGAGGCGAGCACAGACGTGCCCGCGAGCACATCATGCTGGTTCCGGCCAAGCACGGCGGTGACGACAATATCGCCCTCGCTGCCATGGTCTCCATGCCGATCATCCGGCGCTTCCTGCGCAAGAGCGGGGGCAGCAAAGGCAAGCGCCAGCAGGGATATATGGGAGATACGCAAGGTGAGACTGCTCCGGGAACACGTGTTATATCTGCCCGATAGCGAGTTTGATATATTATATCAACACCTGACAAATCCACCTATGCCAAACCAAGTCGCTGCTCGACCAGGTCAAGCGGCATCGCCCCGGCTTCCAGCACGATCGCGTGGAAACCGCGAATATCCGCGGCCTTCCCGCGACTTGCCAGATAGCGTTGACGCAGATCGAGCAGCCGCAACTGCCCCAGCTTATAGCCCAGCGCCTGTGCGGGCCACGCCATATAGCGTTCCACTTCTGCGGTGACTCGCGTGGCAGCGATCCCCGTCAAGTCTTGCATCGTGCGGATCGACTGTTCCCGCGTCCAGCGCTTGTGGTGAAGCCCGGTATCAACCACCAGCCGCACCGCGCGGAAAAGCTCATCCTGCAACCGCCCAAGATCGCCCAACGGATCGCCCTCATAAGCGCCCATTTCCGCCATCAGTCGCTCGGCATAAAGGCCCCAGCCTTCCTGATAAGCGTTGAAGCTGCCGATACGAATGAGGAGCGGCGCCTCCCCATAAGCGGTTGCCACCGAGCCTTGTGTATGATGGCCCGGCACACCTTCATGATAGCTGAGCGTCGGCAGGCGGAAGCGCGCCACGGCGGCCATGTCACGCAGGTTGATCCAGTAAGTGCCGGGGCGCGTGCCATCCAGTGAAGGACCGTCGTAAAAGCCACCCGGTGCGCCATCCTGCGTCGCAACCGGAATCCGCTTCACAACGAGCGACTGGCGCGGAATGAGCGTTTCAGGCAGCAACTTGGGGTAAAGTGCTTCAGCGCCGCGCACCTTATCGCGCACATAGGCCAACAATGCCGCGCGGCCGGAATCGCTGTCTTCAAACTGGTTTTTGGGGTCACGCGCAAGAGCCGACATTCGCGCACCAATAGAGCCTTGCGTCATCCCCTGCCCGGCGAGCAGCACATTCATTTCACCCGATATGCGCGACACTTCATCAAGACCAATGGCATGGATCTCGTCAGGCGAAAGCCGCGTATCCCCCAGCGCGCGCACATTGGCGGCATAAAGCTCTGCGCCCTGTGGTTGTGCCCATAGCCCGGCATCGGCTGGCGCGATGGCCAACATTCCCGCAATTTCAGCGCGCAACCGTGCAAAGGCGGGACGAGCGCGCTTCTGGAGCGCCGTGCTCGCTCGCCGGAGGGCGATCTGCCGCGTGCGGCGTGAAAGACCCGCCGCCTCGGTGCGTTCGGCAAGCGCGCGGACCAGCGGATGCGCATCGGGCGCACCTGCCAGAAATGCATCAAGCACCGGCAACGTCTTTTCCAGCAAGATGCGCGGCGGCACACTGCCTGCCGCGCGATCCGCCCGCACTTTCTCGACCACGCCACCAAAGGCCGAGGGAAAATTATCGAGCTTTTCAAGCCAGGCATCGACCGCGCGGGGCGTTTGCAGCGATTGCTGTTCAATCATCTGATTCACGCCATCGATGTGCGGCCCGGCGATCTGGTTGACCACATAGGGCACATGGCCGGAGAAGTTGAACGGATTGACCTTGCCATAAGGCACGCCAGAAGAGCGTGTGCCCGCCTCCAGTGTCGCCTCAATGACCGCGCGCTGCATCGTCGAGCGCGGATCGCCCCTGGTGCGCATAGTGGCAAGCCACGCCTTGCCTGACTTCAAGCCAGTGCGGATTGCCGCCTCTCCGGCGGGGGAATAATCATCCATGCGCCGCGCGAGCGCACCACCATCCAGCGAGGCAGGAACGCCATTATACGTGCCCGTCTCTGGCATCAGCGCAAGCAACCGATCCGCCAGCCCATCAAAGGGGCTCGCTTCAGGCGGAAGCAAAGGCAGCGCCTTTGTTTTGCGGGCAAGAAGAGGTGCCGCCGGTGCCAGTGCAAGGCCGGTCAGCGTATCACGACGGGAAAATTTCATCGGGCACTCATAATTGATCTTTTTCCAATGGTGACATCCGCTTGCGGTGGGGGCAACAGGAAAGCATGGACAAGGCTTGGGAAGATATATCGGGAGCGCGAGATAGCCGCTTTCTGCTCATTGGCGATCACGCCTCAAACCGCGTGCCCGAAGATATAGAGCTTGGCGTCGGCGCGTCTTTGCTGCGTCAGCATATCGCCATCGACATCGGCGTGGCAGAACTTGGCCGCGCGCTGTGCGCCGCGCTGGACTGCCCCGCCATTCTCGGCAATGTCTCAAGGCTGGTGGTTGATCTCAACCGCGAGGAAGACGCGCCACACATCATCCCGATTGCAAGCGACGGCCACGCCCTTCCCGGCAACGCCATTTCGCATGAGGCCCGGCTTGAGCGGATCGCGCGCTATTGGCGGCCCTATCATGCCCGCATCGCGGCGCAAATTGCGGCGCAAAAGCCGACGCTTCTCATTTCGCTCCACAGCTTCACGCCGCAGCTTGAAACCCGGCCAGACGAAGCGCGCCCCTGGGAAGTGGGCATCCTCTACAATCAGGATGATCGCGCGGCACGGCAGGCGATTCCCGCGCTTGAAGCCGCCGATGTGATCGTCGGCGACCAGCAGCCCTATTCGGGCAAGCTGCTCAACGCGACGATGAACCTCCATGGCGAGCGCAATGGCATTGCCTATCTCGGTATAGAGATGCGGCAGGACTTGATCGGCGATGCCGCAGGCGTCGCGCGCTGGTGCGGCGTGCTTGCTCCGGTGATTGCGGGGCTGGCGATCTAGCCCGTCAGCCGATCCCGCAATTCGCGCTTCAACACCTTGCCGATGGGACTGCGCGGCAGCTCATCGACCACAATCAGCCGGTTGAGGCGCTGCGTCCGCCCGACCTGCGCATTGGCGGCCTGGAGCACCGCTTCTGCATCCACGCCAGCGCGCAGCACGACGAAGCCGACCGGCGTTTCGCCCCATTCTTCCGATGGCGCACCGATAACGGCGGCTTCCACCACGCCCGCATCCTTCAGCAGCACAGCTTCCAGATCGCTCGGATAAATGTTGAAGCCGCCGGAAATAATCATGTCCTTGGCGCGATCCATCAGCGTCAGGAAGCCATCCTCGTCGATGCGGCCAATATCGCCATGGCGGTAGTAGAGATTGCCCTCGCTGTCCCACCACTTCATCGCGTCGGTCGCATCGGGGCGGTTGTTATAGCCCGTCATCATCGCGTTTGACCGCCCGACGATTTCACCCACTGAGCCTTGCGGAAGCTCATTGCCTTCCTCGTCAATCACCTTGGCAATCTGGCCGGGTGCCGGCCGGCCGACAGTATGCAGCTTGTCGGGAAATTCGTGCGCCATCAGCAGGAAGGCGCAGCCGCCTTCGGTCATGCCGTAAATCTCGACCAGGCCGCCCGGCCAGCGTTTCAGAATATCCGCCTTGAGTTCAGCCGCGAACGGCGCGCTGGTGCAATATTTCATGACAAAGCTCGACAGATCAAAGCTGTCAAAATCAGGATGCGCCATGATGCGGCGATACTGAACCGGCACGAGCATCGTGTTGGTCGCGCGTTCACGCTCGGCGAGATGGAGGAAGCCCAGCGTATCGAACTTCTTCATCAGCACGACCTGCCCGCCCGAACCAAGCGTCGGAAGGAAGCTTGCCATCGTCGTGTTCGAATAGAGCGGCGTCGAAAGGATCGTCACCGAATTCGGCCCATAGGCCGCCACACCGCGCTGAATATGCTGCCAGCGCATCGCGTGACTGTGGACGATGCCCTTGGGCGTGCCGGTCGTGCCGCTGGAATAGATGATGTTGAAGCCCGTCTCCGGCGTGATCTCGACCGGCGCAGGCACGGCACCTTCCGATGCCATCCAGGCAGAAATCGGCTCGCCCCAAGCGCCGCCGTCCATCGAGATATGCTTCAGATCGCCATAGGCCTGGCCCTGAAGCGATTCCGCCGCCTTCTCATCAAGAAAGAGGTGCTTTGCGCCCGAATCAACGATCATCGCGGCCATCTGCTCGCCAGTCGCCGTATTGGTGACGAGCCCCGCAATGGCGCCTGCGCGCAGCGTGCCGATGAACACGGCGACCTGCATTACCGAATTGAGCCCCGCAATCGCAGTTGCATCGCCAAGGCCGACTCCATCTGCCTGAAGCCGCGCCGCGATGCGATCGGCAAGCGTGTCGAGCTCCTTCCATGTGATCCGCCCATCGGGGTCGGCAACCGCAGGCGCATCGGGGCGCTCATTGGCAAAGGCTTTGACAAGGGCGGGAAGCGTCGCAAAGTCCGACGCAAGCAATGTTTCTGAGCTCTCCATATGCGCTGCAAGGTTGCGCATGGAACCTGCCGGGTCAAGCCGCGTAAATCGCAAAATTGCGCGCGTTGAAACCTGCAATCTCGTGACGCTACGGCACGCCCGCGCGCCGCCAAGGTCTGTTTGCGACGAATTGAGGCGGAACATCCTGCGTGTTGAACCCACCTTATTCCCTGGCCGTAACAAAATGTGGGATTCGTGCCGACATGGCAGCGAATCTGGCCGCGTTAACCATTTGAAAACAGGACCTTGCCCATTATCGCCCCGGCTTTTGGGGAAATTGGGGCAATCGTGGTGGATCGCAGGCAAGCATTGAGAGGCTTTGGCGCGCTGGCGCTGACCGGCCTTGCCGCGCCCGCGCTGGCACTGCCTATCGACACCGATGCGCAGAACCTGCCCTATTGGCAGTGCGTGCCCATCGCCCGGATGCTGTCTGGCATCGACATTTACGGCGATGCCCATAGCTGGTGGGATCAGGCCGAGGGCCGCTACCGCAAGGGCAATACGCCACGCAAGGGCGCGGTGCTCAACTTCATACCCTATGGCGGGATGAAGCTCGGCCATGTCGCCGCCGTCACGCGGATCGTGGATGACCGTACGATCCTTGTCACCCATTCCAACTGGTCGCCCTTTGGCGGACGGCGCGGCTTTGTTGAAAAAAATGTCCGCATCATCGACGTGTCGCAAGAGAATGACTGGAGCCGCGTGCGCGTGTGGTTTGCGCCGCTGGGCGACATGGGCACGACCGAATGGCCGACGCACGGCTTCATCTACCCCAATGGCCGCCCGCCCATGGTGCTGCCGGACAATCTGCCCGACCCGACACAGATTCGCATGGCATCGCGCGAGCCCGAAGACGACGCCGAGGGCGACATCCACCCGACCGAACGCATGGCCGACATCCGCAAAACGCTCTTTGCCGAACCCAGGCCGACCGGGCGGCTCGCCTATCTTTCGCGCACGCTCAAGGCCGCCCGCTAACGCCGCCGAGTTGGCCCTGCCGTCCGGCGGTGCTAGGCAATATCCATGCACAGCCTGCCCCTTTTCGTTCGCCTGACTGGTCGACCTGTCATCCTCTTGGGCGATGGCGAAGCCGCCGCCGCCAAGCGCCGCCTGCTTGAGCGCGCCGGGGCGGTGATCGCGGGCGAAGAGGCGAAGGCAAGCCTTGCCATCGTCGCCATTGACGATGACGACGATGCCCATGCCGCCATCGCGCGGCTGAAGGCGCGCGACATTCTCGTCAACGCCGTTGACCGGCCTGCCGCGTGCGATTTCACGCTGCCCGCCATCGTGGACCGTAATCCCGTGCTGATCGCCATTGGCACCGGCGGCACTTCCGCCGGGCTGGCCAAGGCGTTACGCCAGCGGCTGGAAACGATGCTGCCCGCGACGCTTGGCGAGATGGCGGCGAGGCTCGGCGCGGTTCGATCCGCCATGCGCGCCCGCTGGCCCGATGCAGCGGATCGCCGCCGCGCCATCGACGCCGCCTTTGATGTGGGCGGCCCGCTTGATCCGCTCGCCACCCCATCCGCCGATGCCGTAACGCGGTGGATTGCAGGCGCGGGCAATGGTGCGCGCGAAGGCCTGCACCGCTTTTGCGTGATCTCTGACGATCCCGACGATCTGACACTCGCGCAGGCCCGCCTTTTATCGCGCGCCGACACCGTGCTCCATGATCCGCGCGTCGCGCCCGCAATATTGGATCGGGCGCGGGCAGATGCGATACGCATAGCTTGCGCAACACCGCCCGACACGCCACCAAGGGGCATGACCATTTTTGTGGAGCGCGCGTGATCCACGCCTTTGTCTTTCATGATGGAACGGCCCGTGAAATACCGTTTCGCGATGCGCTTGCGCTGCCGCGCAATGGCGGGCTGATCTGGCTGCATATCGATGGCCGCGCGGATGCCGCGCGCAACTGGGTGCGCGACCAGCAAGATATTCCGCATATCGCCCGCGAGGCGCTGCTGGCGCAGGAAACGCGGCCGCGCGCAACGCTCATCGGTGACGGCGCGATGGTGAATTTGCGCGGGCTGGGCGACAAGCCGGAGGATGATCCCGACCCGCTCGTTTCGACGCGCTTCTGGGCAGACCGGGGCCGCGTCATCTCGCTCTGCTTCCGCACACCCGTTGCGATGGTCATCGTCATCGAACGCTTTCTGGCGGGCCGGATTACCGACCCCGGCGATCTCATCTCGCACTTTGCCGAAGTGACGAGCGATCTGCTCGACCCCGATGTGGCGGAACTGGGCGACGGCATGGACGATTGCGAAGTCGCGGTCGATACAGCGAGCATCCTCGCCACGCGCCGCCGCGTCACCGAAATTCGCAGTCAGGCCATCTCGTATCGCCGCTTCGTCGCGCCGCAGCGTCAGGCGCTCGAACGCATGGCCGCCGCCGAGATCGACTGGCTCGACGAAGAGGACCGGATGCACCTGCGCGAAGCGGCAGACCGCGCGGCGCGCATGGCCGAAGAGCTGGAAGCCGTGCGCGAGCGCGCCGCGCTGATCCATGAAGAACTGACCGACCGCCGCGCCGAGATCATCGATACGCGCGCGCTGCTCATCTCCATCGTCGCGCTCATCTTCCTGCCGCTGACCTTCGTCACCGGACTGCTCGGCATGAACGTCGAGGGGATTCCCTATGCGAAAGAGCCATGGGCGTTCTGGGGCGTGACCGGCTTTTGCCTCGCCATCGCACTCGCGGTGCTCGGCTGGTTCGTCCGCGCGCGCTGGATCAAAGGCAAATAAGCCGCCACGAATTGCCGCGCGGAAGGTGTCAAAGTAGAGAAAATTGAGCCCTCCGCACGGCAGATTTGCGTTCCCCCGGTTGGAGAGCGGCACCTTTCGCGTTTGCGCGCTGCCTTGGGGAAATCTGCCAGAGGGGATGGGGCACAGGACGATTCATGATGCGCGCAGTGCTGGCACATTGCCCGGCCTGTAGGACAGCGAAATTTGGCGGTGCGGCGCCTGCAATCTCCCGCCCCCCCGGCGCAGACTGGGGTCTCATAGGTCAGGCGCACAAGATGCCAGCCTGCGCTGGCATGACGGCTGAGGGAATACCCAGCCTCCTTCCCGTCACCCCAGCGTAGGCTGGGGTCTCACAGGGCCGGTGCACAGGATGCCAGCCTGCGCTGGCATGACGGTTGAGGGAATACCCAGCCTCCTTCCCGTCACCCCAGCGTAGGCTGGGGTCTCATAGGTCAGGCGCACAAGATGCCAGCCTGCGCTGGCATGACGATTGAGGGATGGCCTTTAATCCAGCAGCGCGTCGATGGCGGTTGCCATGCGGATGTCGCGCTGCGAAAGCCCGCCTGCATCATGCGTGGTCAGCAAAATATCCACGCGGTTCCACACGTTCGACCATTCGGGGTGGTGATCCTGCACTTCGGCGAGCAGCGCCACGCGCGCCATGAAGCCAAAGGCTTCCGAGAAATCCTGGAAGATGAACTGGCGGACAATCCCGTCGCGCGCGTCGTCGAAATCCCATTCTCCCAGCGCGTCCAGTGCCTCGGCGCGTTCATCGGGGGTGAGTTGTTCGACCATGCTTTGCCTCTCTTGGTTTATGCCTCTATGTCGCAGGCATGACGGGCAAAGGTCAACTGGCACCAAGCTGTGCCGATGTGGAAATTCTGGCGCGCAATGCCATGGTGCGGCTGCCCGATGCCTTTCGCGCCCATCTGGGCGATGTGGTGCTGATCGTCGAGGATTTCGCCGATGAGGCGACACTCGACGAGCTTGGCATTGAAGACCCTTTTGAGCTTTCGGGCCTATATTCGGGCCGCCCGGTGGGCGAGGTCGCCCAGACGGGTGACTTGCCGACGACGATCTTCCTCTTCCGCCGCCCGATCCTGGATGAATGGGCGGGCGGCGAAGACACGCTGGAACATCTTGTGGCCCATGTGCTGATCCACGAGGTTGGCCATCATTTCGGCCTCA
Organism: uncultured Sphingomonadaceae bacterium; assembly: GCA_937873035.1. Taxonomy (GTDB): domain Bacteria; phylum Pseudomonadota; class Alphaproteobacteria; order Sphingomonadales; family Sphingomonadaceae; genus Aquisediminimonas. Next base: position 23,950 of record CALMVA010000054.1, read on the forward strand.
GCGATGAAAAGATGCATCTGCTGGAAGATGCGGTTGCATGACGGCACGGCTCGCGGTTGAAAATCTGGCGTGTGTGCGCGGCGGGCGGATGCTCTTCAAGGGCATTTCCTTTGCCCTTGGCGCGGGCGATGCGCTGCTGCTGACCGGCCCCAATGGCGTCGGCAAATCAAGCCTGTTGCGCGCGCTGGCCGGGCTGCTGCCGGTCTATGCCGGCAGTGTCGCAGCTCAAGGCCGGATTGCGCTGGCAGATGAAAGCCCCGCGCTTGATCCGCGCCTGCCGCTTGCCCGCGCACTTGGCTTTTGGGCAGGGCTTGATGGCACGGGCGATGCGGGCGTTGCGGCGGCCCTTGAGGCCTTCAACCTTGCCCCGCTTGGCGATGTTCCCGTGCGGATGCTCTCCACCGGCCAGCGCCGCCGCGCCACGCTGGCGCGCATCCATGCGAGTGCGGCCGACATCTGGCTGCTTGATGAGCCGGGCAATGGCCTGGACACCGCGTCGCTCGGCCTGCTCGAAGCCGCGATTGCCGCACATCGCGCGCAGGGCGGCCTCGTGATTGCCGCCTCGCACCAGCCATTGGGGCTGGAGGGCGCAACAGCGCTTGCGCTGGAGGCGGCGCCATGAAGGCGTTTCTCTCCATCCTTACGCGTGATCTGCGCCTGTCGCTCGGTTCAGGCGGAATTGGCCTTCCGGTCGTGTTTTTCCTGCTTGTCGCAACGCTCTATCCCTTTGCGGTCGGGCCGGATGGCGATCTTCTGGCGAAAACCGGCGGCGGCGTGCTGTGGGTTGCCGCGCTGCTGGCAGCCCTTCTCCCCGTTGACCGGCTGATCGCGCCCGATGCCGAAAGCGGCGTGCTCGACCAATATGGCGTGCGCGGCATAGGCGAGGAGATTGTGGCGCTCGCCAAGATTACCGCGCACTGGCTGGGCTTTGGCCCAGCGCTGATGATTGCAGCACTTCCTGCCGCGGCGCTTCTGCATCTTGACGGAAAGACGCTGGCCGCTCTCGAAATCGGGCTGCTGGCGGGAACGCCGGGGCTGGCCGCGCTTGGTGTGATGGTCGCCAGCCTCACTGCAGGCCTGCGCCGTGGCGGTGCACTGGCCGGGCTGTTGATGCTGCCGCTCGCGGTGCCGCTCATCATCTTCGGCGCGGGCAGCATCGGCGAATTCGGCGGCGGCGCATTGCGCTTCCTTGCCGCCTCCTCGCTGTTCCTCGTGGCAGTTGGTCCCTTTGCGGCGGGTGCCGGGATCAGGGCGCTTCGGGAGTAGGGGCAACCTCACACTCCCGTCATGCCAGCGCAGGCTGGCATCTCGTGCACCCGGCCTGCGGAGACCCCAGCCTGCGCTGGGGTGACGGGAATGAGGGGTGACAAACTGAAAAGGACGAGAACAAATCTACCGTCATGCCAGCCTGCGCTGGCATGACGCTGCGTCTGCCTAGCGCGACCAGCGGGCGAAGATGGCGGTGGGGAGCACGAGGCCGCGCGCTTCCTCGCGCACGCCGAGTTCACCACATTCCACCGTGCCCCCAAGATCGGCGAAATGCTGGCGGATCAACTCGCCAATGGCGAGTGAGGACATCCGCACCGCATAGACGGTGAGGAACAGGAAGCGCGAATTCTCGTCAAGCAACCGGCGACAATCGGCGATGAGCGCGGGCAGGCCTTCTTCCAGCTTCCACACCTCGCCATCCGGGCCGCGCCCATATTTGGGCGGATCGAGGATGATGCCGTCATAGCGTTTGCCGCGACGAACCTCGCGCGCGGCAAATTTCATCGCATCATCGATGATCCAGCGAACGGGCTTGTCGGCCATGCCCGAAAGCGCGGCATTGGCGCGCGCGGCCTCAACCGATTTTTTGGAGGCATCGACGTGCGTCACCGCACAGCCTTTCGCCGCGAGCGCAAGGCTGCCGACGCCGGTATAGCCAAACAGGTTCATCGCGCTCGGCGCATCCACACCCGCAAGCTGGCCACGCATCCATGTCCAGACGGGGGCCATATCGGGGAAGAAGCCGAGATGCCGGAAGGGCGTGGGGTGCATTTTGAAGCGCACCTCTTCCCACGCGCCGGTCCAGCCATCACGCGGGACAGGCCTGTCAAAGCGCCATTGGCCACCGCCATCTTCATCGGAGCCGGGCACAAATTCACCATCGGCTCGCCAATCAGCCTGTGCGGGCGCCCATAGCGCCTGCGGCTCCGGGCGGATGAAGCGGTGCGGGCCGTAACGCTCCAGCTTGCGGCCATGGCCCGAATCAACAAGGCCGTAATCGGCCCAGGGATCACCGACGAGGGTGATGGGCGTCATTTGGCAGGCGTCGCCCGTTCGGCGACATAGGCCGCAATCGCCTCCTTGGTCGCAGGCAGCGTCGCGTAACGCTCTTCACGCTCGAAGAGATTGCCCATGCGCGCTGGCAGATGCGGGCGCACGCCGGTGGCGCGCTCCACGGCATCGCGGAACTTGGCCGGATGTGCGGTCGCCAGCGTAACGACCGGAACGTCTGCCGGAAGATCCGCCGCGCGGGCCGCCGCAAGGCCGATGGCGCTGTGCGGATCAATCACGTTGTTCGCGCGGTCATGCGCCCAGCGCATCGCGCTCGACATGGTATCGGCATCGACGCGGGCACTGACGAACAGATCCTTGGCGCCTGCCAGCATATCGGCGGGGATTGTCATCCCCTTCGTTGCTTCAAAGCCCGCCATCATCTTGGCAAGCCCAGCGCCATCGCGCCCGGCGAGATCGAACAGCAGCCGCTCGAAATTTGAGCTGACCTGAATGTCCATGCTCGGCGTCGCCGTGGGCGTCACCGTGCCGCAGCTATAATCGCCGCTGGTGAGCGCGCGGTGGAGAATGTCGTTGACGTTGGTCGCCACGATCAGCTTCGCCACCGGAAGCCCCATGCGGCTGGCGACATAGCCCGCAAACACATCACCGAAATTGCCCGTGGGCACCGAGAAGGCAACGGGGCGGTCCGGCGCGCCAAGGCGGACGGCGGTGTAGAAATAATAGACCACCTGCGCCATCAGCCGCGCCCAGTTGATCGAGTTGACCGCCGAGAGCGTGAAGCGACCGTTGAAGTCACGATCATTGAAGAGCGCCTTCACAATGGCCTGTGCATCGTCAAAGCTGCCTTCAATGGCAATATTATGGACGTTGGGCGCAAGCACCGTCGTCATCTGGCGGCGCTGCACGTCGGACACGCGGCCGAGCGGGTGGAGCATGAAAATGTCGATCTTCGCGCGGCCCGCCACGCCATCAATCGCGGCCGAGCCGGTATCGCCCGATGTTGCACCGATGATGGTGAGGTGCGCCTCGCGCTTGGCGAGGAATGTCTCGAACAGCTGGCCGAGCAGCTGGAGCGCCACATCCTTGAAAGCCAGCGTCGGGCCGTGGAACAGCTCCATCAGCCAATGCGTGTGATCGAGCTGGACAACGGGCGTCACCGCATCATGCGCAAAGCGGCCATAGGCGGCCTTGCAAAGCCGCGTCAGCGTCGCATCGTCAAGGCATCCCGCGACAAAGGGCCGCATGACGGCAACGGCAGTATCGACGTAAGACAGGCCACGCATCGCCGCGATCTCTGCCCTGGAGAAGCTCGGCCAGTGCCCCGGCACATAAAGACCGCCATCCGACGCCAGCCCTGCAAGGGTGGCGCCTTCGAAATCGAGCGCGGGCGCGCTCCCCCTGGTGCTGACGTAACGCATGATGTGCGCGCCCTAACCGCCTCGTGCGCCTAGGGCAAGTTCAGGCGCGGCAATCCTCGCGCATTTCTCTCACGACCCGCGCTGGCGGCGACGCAGGGCGAGGACATAAATGATCGCCGCAACGCCTGCGAAGAGGAACCATTGAACGGCATAGGCCAGATGATTGTTGGGCACTTCATCGGGCGAGGGCGCAGCACTTGCCTCCAGCCCCGGCGCGGCTGTGGCGGAGATCAGCATGGGGCGCAGCACTTCTGCCGGGCCACCGATCCGCGCGAACAGGCTCTGGTGGCTCGGCTCGGTCGTGACGATGCCCGACACCAGCCCCCCCTTCCAGTCTGGCCGCAGCTTGGGGTCACGCGTTATGCCCATATCGGCGAGCAGCCCCGGACCTTCGGCCCCCGTGCGACATTCGGCAATCCAGCGATAGCCAGAACCGCCCTTGGCGCTGCGCCCGCCTTCGGTGCGCCAGTGCGTCACCCCAAGGCACATGGCAGAGGACCTGCGGAAGAGAAGCGCATCGGCAACGGGCGCGGTTGGCACATAAGTGACTGCGGGCCTACCGAGATTGGCGCGATAAAGCGCAAGCTGCGCCTCCTTTTCGTGCCGCCGGTCAAGCTGCCACAGGCCAAGCCCCACCATCGCCGCACAGGCAAGCGCGACAATGACAGTCGGGATCAGGGGAAAGCGCATCAGCCGACCAGACGCCCTTCACGCGCGCGATTGCGATATTCAAGAATGAGGAGCGCGCCCTTGGCCAGCCGCAATAGCCCTATGACGAGAATGATCGTCAGCGGCACCCAGAGCAAAATATGCACCCAGATGGGCGGCGAGACGGAAAGCTCCAGCATGATCGCGCCCATCGTGATGAGGCCGCCCACGATCATGATAAGGAACGCCGCCGGGCCGTCCCCCACATTGAACTGGGCGAAGTCGAGCTGGCAATTGGAACATTGCCCGGAAAAGCGAACGGCGCCCGCGAACAGGGTCGGGGCGCCGCAGCGAGGGCACAACCCCCGCAACGACGCCTGTGTCGTGTCGGGGGCCTGCCAGTCTGTCATGGTTTAGCCGCCGTGAACCGGAGCACCCCAGCCGCCCCACACATAGATGCAGACGAAGAGGAACAGCCAAACCACGTCAACAAAGTGCCAATACCAGGCGGCCGCTTCGAAGCCGAAATGCTGACGCGTGGTGAAGTGGCCCTTATAGGCGCGGATGAGGCAGACGATCAGGAAGACCGTGCCGACAAACACGTGGAAGCCGTGGAAGCCGGTCGCCATGTAGAACGCCGCGCTGTAGTTCAGCCCCTTAAAGGCGAACGGGGCGTGCACATATTCATAGATCTGGATCGACGAGAAGAGCAGGCCGAGCAGGATCGTGAGCCACAGGCCCTTTTTCAGATTGTCTTCCGAGCCGACGCCAAGCGCGCCCCAAAAGCCGCGCAGTTCGCCGCCACGTTCTCCGTTGATGAGCGCATGGTGCGCCCAGGTCACGGTCGTGCCAGAGCAGAGCAGAATGAGCGTGTTGAGCAGCGGGAAGCCAAAAGCGTCGATGACTTCAAGGCCCTTGGGCGGCCACACGCCCGGCGCGTTCACGACCGAGCTTGTGCCCGCAATCCGTTCAACAGCACCTTCGATGACCTGCATCGGCTCTGGGAAGAGCGAGAAATCAAACCACGCCCAGAACCAGCCGACGAAGAACATCACTTCAGAAGCGATGAACAGGATCATGCCGTAACGCAGGTGAAGCTGCACGACCGGCGTATGATCGCCGCCCTGAGCTTCCTTCACGACATCCGACCACCAGGCGTAGAAGGTGTACAGGATACCGATCCAGCCGATCGACGCGACAAGGCCGCCATACGGCATCTTGTGCATCCACATGACCAGCCCGAAAAAGCCGACAAGTGCCGACATCGACCCGAAAAACGGGTGAATGCTGGGTGGAAGGATATGGTAGTCGTGGTTCTTTGCGCCTGCCATGGTGTTTGCTTTCCCTGTAAATTCGAAAACCGCTTAGCTTTGCTTTTTCGCCTCGTCCACCGGATAGAAGGTGTAACTCAGCGTGATTTCCTCGATCTGCTTTGCGTCCGGGTCCTTCAGGATGGCCGGATCGACATAGAAGACCACCGGCATACGGACTTGCTGGCCGGGTTGCAGCGTCTGCTTGGTGAAGCAGAAGCACTGGATTTTGGTAAAATATTTTCCCGCCTGATTGGGCGTGACATTGAACGAGGCTGTGCCCGTGACCGGCTTGTTCGACAGATTTTTCGCCACGAAGAAGGTAATGTCCTGCGCGCCGACCGTCACGATCTCACGTGTCTTTTCCTGCCGAAACTCCCACGGCAGGCCCGGCACATGGTTCGCATCGAAGCGCACCGAAATCGTCTTGCCCGCAACCGCGCCCGGCGCGGTCGTGCCAACGGCCATCCGCGTGGTGCCGCCAAAGCCTGTCACCTGGCAGAACAGACGATAAAGCGGGGCGCTCGCATAGCCGACGCCAACCATGCCAAAAGCAAGGCCCGCCGCAAGCAGGCCCGTGCGCGTCTTGCGGTTCACGGCTGTATCCTCGCCAGCGTGATGAAATAGAAGAGCAGGCACATCGCCACGAGCAGCACAGCGGTTACGATGGATCGCTGGCGACGACGGCGGTGAAATTCTTCATCAGGTTTCATGAGGCCAACACCATCCGGTCGGCGGCAACCGCGCCGAAGAGAATAAAAAGATAGAGAATCGAAAAGGCAAAAAGCGCCTTTTCAGGACGCATCTGGTCATCCGCCTGCGCCGTGCGCAGGCCAACGCGCGCTGCCATCAGCAAAAAGACGAGCGAGAGGAGTGCTGCCGTAACGCCATAAATGCTGCCCAACAGGCCAAGCGACCAAGGCGCAATCGCGCTTGCGACCATCGGCAGCGTGTAGAGCAGCACATGATGGCGCGTCGTTTCTTCACCCGCCACAACGGGAAGCATCGGCACGCCGGCATTGGCGTAATCGGTCTTCACGAACAGCGCGAGCGCCCAGAAGTGCGGCGGCGTCCACAAAAAGACGATGGTGAAGAGCAGCACCGGCAGCAGCGTGATGTCGCCCGTGGCAGCCGCCCAGCCGATCATCGGTGGAAAGGCCCCGGCGGCACCGCCAATGACGATGTTCTGCGGCGTCCGGCGTTTGAGCCAGACGGTGTAGATAAGGACGTAAAAGAGGATCGAGGCGAGCAAAATCGCGCCTGCAACCCAGTTGGTCGCAAGGCCGAGCGTCAGCACCGAAAAGAAGGAAAGCCCGACGCCAAAATGCAGCGCGGATTGCCGATCCATGCGCCCGGCGGGCAGCGGACGGCCAGCCGTGCGCTTCATCTTCGCATCAATATCGGCTTCATACCATTGGTTGAGCGCGCCCGCCGCACCTGCGCCGAGCGCAATGCAGAGCACCGCAGTGAAGCCCAGAACCGGGTGGATGGAAACCGGCGCGGCAAGAAGGCCGCACAGCCCGGTGAAGACGACGAGCGACATCACCCGCGGCTTCGTCAGCGCAAGAAAATCGCGCCAATCCGCGGGGAGTGTCTCTGTGTTCGTCACGCTCAGGCTTGTCATAACTTGTTGCCCCGTTTCCCCCGCCCCGCAGGCATTGCCCGGAGCCGCGACTGGCGCGGACTCCGGGCTTTGTCCTTGGTCAGATCGGGAAGGAACGGATCATGCCGTTACCGTTCAGTCGATCTTGGGCAAAGTTTCGAACTGGTGGAACGGCGGCGGGCTGGGCAGCGTCCACTCAAGCGTGGTCGCACCTTCACCCCAGTAATTGCCTTCCGCCTTGCGGCCAGCCGCGAGCGACCAGAACACGTTGACGAAGAAAATCACCATGCCGGCCGCCATCACCACATAGCCCAGCGAAGCGATGTGGTTCCAATAGGCAAAGGCATCCGGGTAATCCGGGTAGCGGCGCGGCATACCCTGCAGGCCCAGGAAGTGCATCGGGAAGAACACCATGTTCACGCCGACGAAGAACACCCAGAAGTGCAGATGACCGAGGAAGTCATTGAGGTGACGACCGCTCATCTTGCCGAACCAGTAGGTGAAGCCCGCAAAGAGCGAGAACACCGCGCCGAGCGACAACACATAGTGGAAGTGCGCGACGACATAATAGGTGTCGTGCATATAGTTATCGATGCCGCCATTGGCGAGCACGACGCCGGTCACGCCGCCAACGGTGAACATGAAGATGAAGCCAAGTGCCCACACCATCGGCACGCTGAAGCGCAGCGAGCCGCCCCACATCGTTGCGATCCACGAGAAGATCTTGATGCCGGTTGGCACCGCGATCACCATCGTTGCGGCGGTGAAATACATCTTGGTGTTCACGTCGAGGCCGGTCGTGAACATATGGTGCGCCCACACGATGAAGCCGACAACGCCGATCGCGACCATGGCATAGGCCATGCCGAGATAACCGAAGACGGGCTTTTTCGAGAAGGTCGAGATGATCTGGCTGACAATGCCGAAGCCCGGCAGAATCATGATGTACACTTCGGGGTGGCCGAAGAACCAGAAGAGGTGCTGGTAAAGAACGGGGTCACCGCCACCAGCCGGATCGAAGAAGGTCGTGCCGAAGTTACGGTCCGTCAGCAGCATCGTGATCGCAGCGGCAAGAACCGGCAGCGACAGAAGCAGAAGGAAGGCGGTCACGAGAACCGACCACACGAACAGCGGCATCTTGTGGAGCGTCATGCCCGGTGCGCGCATATTGAAGATGGTCGTGATGAAGTTGATCGCTCCCATGATCGAGCTGGCACCGGCAAGGTGCAGCGCGAAGATGGCCATGTCGACCGCCGGGCCCTGCGAGCCATAGGTCGAAAGCGGTGCATAAACCGTCCAGCCCGTGCCAGCGCCCAGCCCCGTGCCGCCCGGCATGAAGGTCGAGCCGAGCAGAAGCGTGAATGCCGGAATAAGCAGCCAGAACGAAATATTGTTCATGCGCGGGAACGCCATGTCAGGCGCACCGATCATGATCGGAACGAACCAGTTGCCAAAGCCGCCGATGATGGCGGGCATGACCATGAAGAACACCATGATGAGGCCGTGCGCGGTGATGAGCACGTTCCACATATGGAAAGCCTGGTCGAGGCTGGCGCCCTGACCTTCGAGAATAGCGGCCCAGGTCGTGAGATACTGGATGCCGGGCTGGGCGAGCTCTGCGCGCATCAGGCCCGAAATCGCACCACCGATGACCCCCGCGAAAATCGCGAAAATCAGGTAGAGCGTGCCGATATCCTTATGGTTGGTCGACATGAACCAGCGGGCAAAAAATGCCGGCTTGTGGTCCGCATCGTGATGATCGTGCGCATGATCGTGCGTTGCAGCGACGGTGGTCATGGTCATTACGCCTTGGTGTTGGCTGCCGGCGCTGCCGGAGCGGTTTCATTGGCGCCTTCAGCCGGGGCGGCCGCAGGAGCGGCAGCCGGGGCAGCGGCGGGAGCAGCGGCAGCAGGCGCGGCAGCGGGCTCAGCACCCGGCATCTTGCCACCCTTCGACGCCACCCAGCGTGCGAATGTTTCCTTCGAGACGACTTCAACCGCAATCGGCATGAAGCCGTGGCGCGCGCCGCAAAGTTCAGAGCACTGGCCGTAATAAAGGCCTTCCTTGTCCACCTTGAACGTCACTTCGTTCAGGCGACCGGGAACGGCGTCCATCTTGGTCCAGAAGGCGGGAACTGCGAATGAGTGGATCACGTCATCCGAGGTCACAATCGCCTTGATCTCAGTGTTGACCGGCACGACGATGCGGTTGTCGACGGCCAGCAGGCGGGGCTCACCACGCTTGGCCGCTTCCGCGTCGGGAAGCATATTCGACACGACTTCAAAGTCGCCATGGTCAGGATATTGATAGGACCAATACCATTGATGGCCGATCACCTTGATCGTCACGGCATCCTTGCCCGCCGGCTTATACTGCGCGGCAAGCAGGCTGATCGACGGAATGGCGACAACCACGAGAATGATGACCGGAATGAGCGTCCAGAGGACTTCGATCAACGTGTTGTGGCTGGTCTTGGATGCAACCGGGTTTGCCGCGCGGCGATAGCGCACCATCACCCACAGCAGCAGACCAAGAACGAACAGCGAGATCACCGTGATGATCGGCAGCAGCAGCGCATCGTGCAGCCACAGCGCGCGCTCACCATTTTGCGTGACCTGCACCTGCATACCCAGCTTGCCATCGGTCGGCTGACCGATGCCCGGAACGGGCACGAGCGCGGCGGGCGCTTCGGGTTTGGCCTGCTCGGCAGCCGGGGCGGCCGCAGCATCCGCCTTGACGGCGGGCGCGGCAGTGACCGGCGCGGGAGCAGCGGCAACCGGCGCCGGAGCGGCGGGGGTTGCTTGCGCCATCGCAGACGCCGGTGCAAGCACCAGGCCGATTGCGATCAGGGCAGATCTCAGCATCTTCATTACCTGTTTGTCCATGTTACGACCCGGAATTCCGGGCAAGAAAGGGCCCCTGGAGACATCAAAACAAGACGCTCCGCCGCGGCCTATACGCGGCAAATCCCAGAGGCTCAAGCGATTCAAGACGCATTTTTTGCGCAGGATTGCAGCCATCGCCCCGCCACCTTAATGGGCGAGAAACCAGTTGTTTAAGGCGTGGCACCAGATGACGATGACAGATGACGATATTCTCAATGAATTCCGCGCGGCAGAAGCCCTGCTTGAAGGCCACTTCATTCTCTCCTCCGGCTTGCGCAGCCCGCGTTATCTCCAGTGTGCGCGCGTGCTGATGAACCCGGCGCGCGCGGCCCGCCTTTCCGATGAAATCGCGCGCCGCCTGCCCGCCGAAGTGCGGAACGCCATCGACGTCGTCGTTTCGCCTGCCATGGGCGGTATCATCATCGGCCATGAAATGGGCCGCGCGCTGGGCAAGGATGCGGTCTTCCTTGAACGCCCCGATGGCGTGTTCGGCCTGCGCCGCGGCTTCCGGCTTGAGCCCGGCCAGAAAGTGCTGATGGTGGAAGATGTGGTGACGACGGGGCTTTCCTCGCGTGAAGCGATTGAAGCCGTGAAGCGCGAAGGCGGTGAGGTGATTGCCGAAGCATCGCTCGTCGATCGCTCGAACGGCTCGGTCGATCTGGGGGTTCCCTTCTTCCCGCTGATCCGCCTTGATGTGCCCACTTATGCGGCGGACGATCTGCCGCCTGATCTCGCCGCCATTCCCGCCATCAAGCCGGGAAGCCGAAAGGAAGCCGCTTGACCCAGCATCTGCGCCTTGGCGTCAATATCGATCATGTGGCGACCATCCGCAATGCGCGCGGCGGGGACCATCCCGATCCGTGGCGCGCGGTGCAGGTTGTTGAAGCGGCGGGCGGCGATGGCATTACCGTCCATCTGCGTGAGGACCGGCGCCATATCCGCGATGCCGATCTTGACGTGCTGATGGCGCGCACCACGCTGCCCATCAATCTTGAAATGGCGGCAACCGAGGAGATGCTGGAAATCGCGCTGCGCCACAAACCGCACGCCGCCTGCATCGTGCCCGAAAAGCGCGAAGAGCGCACGACCGAGGGCGGGCTGGATGCCGCAGGCCTCCATAACCATCTCGCGCCGATGGTCGCGCGGCTCAACGATGCGGGCATCCGCGTGAGCCTGTTCATCGAGCCGGACGCCCGCCAGATCGACGCCGCCATTCGCCTCAATGCGCCCGTCGTTGAACTGCACACGGGCCGCTATGCGCATTGCGAGGGGGCAGAACTCGCCGCCGAATTGCGCCGCATTTCCGATGCTGCGGCCCTCGCCGCGCGCAACGGCATAGAACCTCATGCGGGCCATGGACTGACCTTTGACAATGTCGGGCCGATTGCCGCGATCCCGCAGCTGCGCGAACTCAATATCGGCCATTTCCTCATCGGCGAAGCGATCTTCATCGGGCTGGATGCCAGCATCCGCGAGATGCGCACCCGCATGGACGCGGCACGGGGGTGAGGTGCTGCCCTCATGCCAGCGCAGGCTGGCATCTCTTTGCCAGACCGCAAGACCCCAGCCTGCGCTGGGGTGCCGACAGGGAGAGCACCGCATGATCGTGGGCATGGGCTCTGACCTCTGCAATATCGAGCGCATCCAGAATTCGCTCGACCGCTGGGGTGAAAAGTTCACCAACCGCGTCTTTACAGATGTGGAGCGTGCCAAGGCGGCGCGCCGCCCGTTCACACAGGCGGGAACCTACGCCAAGCGTTTTGCCGCCAAGGAAGCCTTTTCCAAGGCCGTCGGCACCGGCTTCAAGCGCGGCGTGTTCATGAAGGACATTGGCGTCGTCAATGCGCCCTCTGGTGCGCCAACGCTCGCGCTGGAAGGCGGAGCGAAGGCCGCGCTCGACGCCCTCGTGCCGCACGGCTATGAGGCCCATATTCATCTGACGCTCACAGACGATCATCCATGGGCGCAAGCCTTTGTGATTATTGAAGCCCTGCCCATTGTGAAAGCCACCGCCTAAGTGCCTTCCCTTCCCGATCCCATCCTGACCGAAAGCACCCCCGCAGATATGCCCAAGCCCCGCACGCAGGACGAACCCGTCGACTGGTGGGGTGAAATCAGGGGGGCGGGCCTGCTGCTGCTCGCGGTGCTGGGCTTTCACAGCTTCGTTGCCAAGCCCTTCTACATCCCGTCCGAATCGATGGTGCCGACGCTGCTTGTGGGCGACCGGCTGGTGGTGAACAAGTTCGCTTATGGCTGGAGCCATGTGTCGCCCACCATCCCCTCGCTGCCCGCCATCTTCCGCTGGCTGGTGAAGCGCGAGCCGGTCGAATCGCTCGCCGTGCAATTGCCCGACTGGAAAGGCCGCATCTGGGGCAGCGACCCTGAACGCGGCGATGTCGTCATCCTGACGCCGCCGGGCATGAACACCGATTACATCAAGCGCGTCGTCGGCCTGCCCGGAGATCGCATCGAAGTGCGCGGCGGCGTGCTCATCATCAACGGCCAGCCGGTGAAGCGCGCGCCCAGGCAAGAGCGGCTCATCCCCGTCGATGTGAACGATCCCTGCGCGCCAGAGGATTATCCTGATCGCCGCATCGCGAAGGATGATGGCACCTTGTGGTGCAAGCTCCCCATCATCCGCGAGACGCTGCCCAATGGCCGCAGCTATGACACGGTCGATGTCGACCCCGATTCGCCGGGCGACAATTTCGGCCCGATCACCGTGCCCGACCGTCACTTCTTCCTGATGGGCGATAACCGCGATCACAGCGCCGACAGCCGCTTCCCGCAATGGCAGCGCGGCCTTGGCGGCCCGGTTCCGTGGGAGAATATCGGCGGCAAGGCGGAAATCATCACCTTCTCGCTCGATGGATCGAGCAGCACCTTCAATCCGGTGAGCTGGCTGACCGCGCTGCGTGCCGGCCGCGCTTTCACGAGCCTTCAGCCCGTCGAAGGCAAATAGCACAAAAGGTTGTCGGGATCGGGGCCTCGCGCGCATCCCGATTTCGGGTTCCCCACCCTCCGTTGGTGCTGAGCTTGTCGAAGCACTGTCCTTCTGGGCACCGCTGCCCACAGAAAGAACGGCCCTTCGACAAGCTCAGGGCAAACGGTGATGTATTATTCGCGCAGAGACGCAAAGAACGCAGAGCAAAATCGCCGAAAACTCGCATTCTCCGCGACCTCTGCGCCACTGCGCGAGATAAAATCTTGCTTCTGTTTTAGCGCTCCGTTGGCTGCGGCGCGCCGCCCTGCTGTTGCTGCTGTTGCATCATCTGCTGCATCATCTGCACTTCGGCCTGGCTCTTGAAGTCGAGCAGGTCGACATCGAAGATCAGCACCGAATTAGGCGGAATCGTGCCAGCAGCCTGCGCGCCATAGCCAAGCGCCGCCGGGATGCAGAGTCGGTAGCTGCCGCCACGCTGCATCTTCTTCAACGCTTCCGAAAAACCGGGGACGACGCCGCCAACGGGCATCGGCGTCTGGTTGTTGGCATCAAACTCGGTGCCGTTCTGGAGCGTGCCCTTATAGTTGATGAGCGCAACATCCTCATCGGTCGGGCGCGCGCCCTTGCCGGCCTTGCGCGTCTGGAAGTGAAGGCCCGATTCGGTCGTTTCAGCCGCCAGCGTGCCATTACCTTCGGGCAACATATCGCTTGCAGCGCAGGTCTGGCCAACGGCCTTTGCCGTGCCGGTCCATGCCAGTGCGCCTGCGAGAGCCGCAACGATGGCGACACCGCTCCACAATTTGGTCATCGAGCCTTTGGCGATCGGGCGAATCGGGACGGCAGTGTTCGACATGGACAAACCTCTATCTGGTCTTCGATATGTTGCGGGGGCCTATGGCGCATCATGCGGGGAACGCCAAGGGCAAACGAAATCTGGCGCGCAAACGAAAAGGGCGCCGGGATGGCCCGACGCCCTTTTCGTTTCTGGCAATCGCCGTGTGGCTCAGCGGATGCCGTCGCGTTCCATGCGCTTGCGCTCCATCTTGCGGGCGCGACGGACAGCGGCAGCCTTTTCACGGGCGCGCTTTTCCGAGGGCTTTTCATAGTGGCGGCGCAGCTTCATTTCACGATAAACGCCTTCACGCTGAAGCTTCTTCTTGAGAGCCCGAAGCGCCTGGTCGACATTGTTATCGCGGACGATGATCTGCATAAAAAAGCCACACTCCAATTCGATTGCACACCGTAAAAACAGGCGTGCTGAAAGCCAAAAAACAAGCGTCGTCGCAACTCGCGCCGCGCCGTTGTGACGCGCCACTAGGCTGCGATTCTCCAAAAAGCAAGGGAAAAGCCCAAGATTGCAACTTCGCCCATGCCCGTGTCATAGGTGCAACAGCACCGGCAAGCGGGCAGGAGACGATCAAATGGCGACCACATTCAAAACAAACGCACGCTTCAGCGAGGCAGAATGGGCCGCCCGGCTGGAGCTGGCCGCCTGCTACCGCATTTTTGCGATGATGGGCTGGGACGAGATGATCTACAACCACATCACCGTGCGCGTGCCCGATGCCGAAGGCCAGTTTCTCATCAATCCCTATGGTATGCATTTTTCCGAAGTGACCGCGACGAGCCTCGTCAAGATCGACATCGATGGCAACAAGCTGGATGAGGACAATCCCTGGCACATCAACAAGGCGGGCTTTGTGCAGCATGGCCTGTTCCATCGTGTGCTGGACGATGCCCATGCCATCATCCACACGCACACCACCGCCACCATGGCGGTCTGCTCGCTCGAAGGCGGGCTGCAACCGACGAATTTCTATGCCTGCCAGCTCATCGGCAAGATGGGCTATCATGACTTTGAAGGGATTACCGTGCGTGCGGAAGAAGGAACGCGGCTCGTCGAGAATCTCGGCTCCCATCGTGTCCTCATGCTGCGCAACCACGGCCCCGTGGTGATGGGCAAGACGCTGCAAGAAGCCTTTATCCGCTACTGGACGCTCCAGCGCGCCTGCGACATTCAGGTGGCGACGCACGCCATGGGCAAGCCGATCATGGTCGATGAGGATGTTCTCACGGTCCACCAGCGCGATCTGCACCATGTGCAGCTCCCCGGCGGTGCCGGCCGTGCCGAATTTGATGCAATGGTCCGCCGCATCGACAAGCTTGATACGAGCTGGCGTGACTAAGTTTACCGTCAACAACCAGCCGGTTGCCTATAGGCTTGACCCAGAGACGCCGCTTCTCTGGGCGCTGCGCGATGCCTCTAACCTGACCGGCTCAAAATATGGCTGCGGCACGGGCGATTGCGGCGCGTGCACCGTGGATGTCGATGGCCGCGCCGTGCATTCGTGCATGGTCTCCATCAAGGCGCTCGAAGGCAGCTTTGTGACGACTATCGAAGGCCTCTCGCGCGATCGCAGCCACCCTGTGCAACAGGCGCTTGTCGCCGAGGGAGCCGTGATGTGCGGCTTTTGCACACCGGGCATCGTGATGGCGGCGGCAACGCTGCTCAAGGCCAATCCACGGCCCGACGATGCCGCGATTGACGCCGCCATTACCAATTTGTGCCGCTGCGGCACCTACCCCCGCGTGCGCCGCGCCATCCACCGCGCCGCGCGGATCATGCAGGGTGCAGAGACGATTGCGGCCGCCCCGCCTCCGGGCATATCGCCAGAGGACGCTGCCCGCTCTGTGCCCGCTCTGGGCACGGACAAAAAGGCTGACTAAATGCTGTCAGGCTTATTAAGCCACGGCTCATATCGCCTGCTGCACTTTGCCTGTCAGGGAACGGAACCGGCGACTCGCTTCCGCCCCAGTGGAGAATGAGTATGCGTAGGTTTCTTATTCCAATCCTGCTGGCATCGGCGGTGGCAAGCCCGGCTTATGCGCAGCGCGGGCGCGAAGACATTGCAGACCGCAGCGGCGGCGATCGTGGCTTTGAGCGCCGCGGCGGAAACCATGGCAATGGCGGAGAGTGGCAGCGCCCGCAGCGCAACGCCACGCCGCAGGTGGCGCAACCGCAGGTGAGCCAGCCGCAAGCCCAGCCCCAATATAGCCAGCGCCGCTGGGATGGCGGCGGGCGCAGCAATGGCACGATGACGACCACGCGGGATCGCAGCGATGGCGGCGAGCGCCGCTATGGCTGGGATGATCGCCAGCAACAGCCGCAAACCCCACAGCCGCAAACCAGTCAGCCGCCGGTCGTTCGTGAAGACCGCGACCGCCGCTGGAATGGCGAGCGCAACGGCAATTGGTCTGCAGACCGGCAGAACAACCGTCGCACGGACAATGACGGCCGGTGGGACAATAATCGCCGCTCAGGCGACGACCGGAACTGGAACAATAACCGAAACCGGGATGATAACCGGCGCTGGGGAAATGACCGCGACGATGATCGGCGTGGGCAATGGAACCGCGGCTGGCGTGACGACCGGCGTTATGACTGGCGGCAATATCGCAACCAGAACCGCAATTATTACCGGATGCCGCGTTATTCCGATCCCTATGGCTATCGCTATGGCTACCGGCGCTTCTCGATCGGCATCTTCCTTGACGATCTGTTCTTCAGCAGCCGCTACTGGCTCAGCGATCCCTATGAATATCGCCTGCCGCCGGCTTATGGCCCCTATCGCTGGGTGCGCTATTATGACGATGTGCTGCTTGTCGACCTGCGCAACGGGCGCGTGGTGGACGTGATCTACGACTTCTTCTGGTAGGGTCGCATGGCAGCGGGTGGCGGCAGGATCAGCGGCCGCCCGCTGCGAGCTTTTCCAGCTTTGAGAGCGTATCGCGAAACAATTCATCATCAATCGGCGATGCGCCTGACCGCTGATATTCCTCCAGCCCGCGGCTGAAACGATCCACCAGTTCGACGATGGTCGGCACGCGCGGCTCCACCACCTGCGGGCGAGGCGCAACGAGCGGTGCGGCCTCAACCGGCGGCATTTCAACCTGAACGTCTTCCTCACCCTCGCGCAATATTTCAGCCGCGACCGGCGGAGCCACCATGTCGTCCATCGCCCCGTCCTGCTCGATCACCATATCCGACAGGACCAGAATTTCGTCATCGCTCTCAACCGGCTCGGCATCGATGATGACGGACGGCGGCGCGAGGAAGCTCGGCAATTGAGGCTCTTCTTCGATGATCGGATCATGCGCGACGATCTCTGCCTCGACGCCTGCATCCTCAACGGGCGCAGCCTCCACCCGGCTCAGCGGCTGGACATCAACCACCTTGGGCGCGCGCGGGCGACCGCCGGAGAAAGGAAGCGCCGCTACAAAAGCGACCACGCCCATGGCCCCACCTGCCAGCAGGGCAGAAAGCAACCGCGCCTTTTCTCCCAAAGGCGGCGCGGCGGCGGGCAGCACGTCTGAAACGCCGAGACGAACAACCTGCTGCTCAAGCATCCAGACCGGCATGGCAAGCACAAGAATGACCGCAACCGCGGCAAACATCAGCGCGACCACGGGCGCAAACGGCAATCGCTGGAGTTGCTTCAACACGTCAAACGGCCCCTTGTTCCTTCGATCCCGAATATGTTGCAATCCGGTGGTAAACGGGTTCGTAACGCGAAATGTTTGACGACCAGTTACGCTCTTCTTCCACAAATTTGCGGGCAGCGGTGCGCCGCGCGCCCCAGATGTCGTGCGCGGCAAGCAGCCCGCCCAGCGCATCCGCAATCGCGGCGGGATCATCGGGCGCAAACAGCGTGCCTGTTTCACCATCGCGGATCAGTTCGCGGTGGCCACCCACGTCTGACGCGGCGACAAGCCGCCCTTGCGCCATTGCTTCCAGCGGCTTCAACGGCGTCACAAGATCGGTGAGCCGCATCTTCTTGCGCGGATAGGCCAGAATATCGACCAGGCTGTAATAACGTTCGACCTCGTCATGCGGCACGCGCCCGACAAAGCGGATGCGGTCCGCCACTGGAGAGGCCGCCGCCTGCGCGCGCAGATCGGCCTCCATCGGCCCGCCGCCGACAAGCAGCAGCGCCGCCCTGGGCCGGGCCGCGACCAATCGCGGCATTGCAGCGATCAGGTCATCAAGCCCTTCATAGTCATAAAAGCTGCCGATAAAGCCGATGACCTCGGCTCCGATCAGCTCAAGTTTGGCCGCAAGCGCGGCATCATGCGCGGGCGGCGTGCCGAACAGGTCCATGTCCACGCCATTGGGCGAAACGGTGATACGCGCCGGATCAATCCCGCGCGCAACAAGATCGGCCTTCAGCCCCTCGCAAATCACGATGATGGCATCGGCGCGGCGCACCGCCCAGCTTTCCAGCGCCTTGGTCACGCGATATTTCATCGAGCCTTCGGTGCCGGTGCCATTGCCGACGGCGGCACCCCCCAAAAAGGCGCGAATCTCGAAAACAAAGGGAATATTGCGCCGCTTCGCCACGCGCAGCCCCGCCAGTGCATCGAGCACGGGCGAATGGGCGTGAAGAATATCGGGCTTCCATTGATCGACCAGCGCCTCGATTCGCTCGGCAAAGGTGATGACTTCAGACCATTCGCGCGCCACCGGCAGGCGCAGCACAGTGCCCCGCGTGCGGTGGAACATCAGGCCATCAACCGTTTCCACATCGGGGCCGGATGCCGTGTGACGCAGCCCCGTGACGCCCTTCACCTCCCAGCCCAGCGCCTGCTGCGCCTTCAAAATCGCGCGCGTGCGGAAGGTATAGCCTGAATGCATGGGCAGGCTGTGATCTAGAATGTGAAGAATACGCACGACGACACTGGTCCGTTCTGGGGTTCCCGAATACGAGGTGATTCCTGCCAGAAAGGACTTAACGCGACGTCAACCGGAACCGTCTAGGCCCAATGTCACGATGATCGACAATTTTTCGCTTCTGCTGACACATGGCCTGCTGCTGCTTGCGGCATGGCGGCTCTTGTCGCGCGACGATCTCGATACCGATCCGCCCGCCGATGCGGAAGCCAGCCGCGATGCATGATCTTTTCCTGATCGGATTTCTGGGTGCGCTGCTTGTCGCGGGCTTTCGCCGCCCGTTCCTGTTCGTGCTCGGCTATGTCTATGTAGACATCGTCGCGCCGCAGCACCTGTCTTATTATCTGCTCAACTCCATCCCCATTTCGCTCATCTTCTTTGTCGCAGCGGTCGGAAGCTGGATGATGACGGGCGACAAGAAAGCCGCCACCTTCGGCCCAAGGCAGGCCGCGATGCTCATCCTGCTGCTCTATTGCTTCGTGACGACCGCCAATGCCGACTTTCCCATGGAGGCGCAGGAAAAATGGTCCTGGGTGTGGAAATCGCTGATCTTCGCCATCTTCCTGCCGCTCACGCTCACCACGCGGTTGCGAATCGAGGCGCTGGCCGTGTTCATGACGCTGTCTGCGGCGTCGATCATCATCGTCGGCGGCATCAAGACGCTGTCGTCCGGCGGCGGCTATGGTGTGCTCAACCTCATGTCGAGCAGCAATACCGGGCTGTATGAAAGCTCGACGCTCGCCTGCATCGCCATCGCGCTCATCCCGCTCATTCTCTACCTCATGCGCAACGGCACGATCTTTCCGCCCGAATGGCGCGTGACCGCCTTTTGCCTCGCCTTGAGCTTTGCCTGCCTGCTCATCCCCGTGGGCACCGAGGCGCGCACCGGGCTTATCTGCATCGCGGTGCTGGGCGTGCTGATGCTGCGCGCGACCAAACGCCGCTTTCTCTACATCAGCATCGTCGGCGCGCTGGCGATCATCTCGCTGCCTTTTCTGCCCGACAGCTTCACCAAGCGCATGGACACGCTGAACGAAGTGCAGTCCGATCAATCGGCCTCAACGCGGCTTGCCGTGTGGAAGTGGACGCTCGATTATGTGGGCGACCATCCCTTTGGCGGCGGGTTCGATGCCTATCGCGGCAACAGCTTTCGCTATGAAACCAAGCCAGCCGACAGCTTTGATGCCGCCAGAGGCACCAGCCAGTCCGCCGTTGTGGTGCAGGATCAGGCCCGCGCTTATCACAGCGCCTATTTCGAGATGCTGGGTGAGCAGGGCTGGCTTGGCCTCTCCATCTGGCTCTTCATCCAACTGGGCGGGCTTGTCCGCATGGAGGTGTTGCGCCGCCGCTATCGCCACAGCCCGGTCGGGGACGATCAATGGATCAGCCAGCTCGCCACTGCGCTCCAGCATGGCAACATCATCTATCTGATTGGTGCTGCCTTTGTGGGAATTGCCTTCCAGCCCTTCATTTATATGCTCGTGGGGATGCAGATCGGCCTTGATAGCTATGCCCGCAGACGCCGTCGCGCCAAGACGCACAATCCGCTGTTCGCCACAGCGAAACCCGGCGCATGATGACAGTCCCCCGCACCCAGCTTGATGCGTTGACCGGCGCGCGCGGCCTCGCGGCGTGGTTTGTCGTGCTCTATCACATTCGGCTTGCGGCCAGTGCGACGCTGCCGGCTCCGGTCATGGCGGTGCTCGCCAAGGGCTATCTGGCGGTGGACCTGTTTTTCGTCCTTTCAGGCTTTGTCATGTGGCTCACCTATGCCGATGCGTTTCGGCAAAGGGGGTTGTCCGCCGCGCCCGACTTCCTGTGGCGGCGCTTTGCCCGCATCTATCCGCTCCACATCGCGGTGCTGGGCGCGACCTTGGCCTATGCGCTGGCGCTCAGCTTTGCGGGCAAGGCCAATGCGGATCAATATCCGGTGGCTGAACTGCCGCTCCACGTGCTTCTCATCCAGAATTGGGGCTTTACGCCCCGGCTGAGCTGGAACGATCCAAGCTGGTCGATCTCGACCGAAATCGCTGCCTATCTGCTGTTGCCGCTAGCTGCTGTGACGCTGTTCCGCCGCGATTGGTCGCCGCTCTTGTGCGCAGGCGGCGCGCTTGCCTT
Organism: uncultured Sphingomonadaceae bacterium; assembly: GCA_937873035.1. Lineage (GTDB taxonomy): Bacteria > Pseudomonadota > Alphaproteobacteria > Sphingomonadales > Sphingomonadaceae > Aquisediminimonas. The sequence continues at coordinate 44,887 of CALMVA010000054.1, forward strand.
TGCGCTGCTGCTTGATGCGTGGTTCAGCGCGCGCGGCGCGCCCACAATGGGCCTAGACATCGTGACGAACGGCCTGCCACGCTGCCTTGCGGGCTTCTTCTCTGGCGTACTGATGGCGATGGCATGGCAGCAGGCGCGGCAATCACAGGCGGCAACGGCCCTTGCAACGGCAACCATTCTGGCAGCATCCATCGGCTATCTGACGGCCCTTGCGCGTGAGAGCCTTGCCTTCCCCATCGGCTTTTCGGCGCTCGTCTATCTGCTGGCTGCCACCTCAGCCCGCCCCAGAAATCCGCTGACGAGCCGCCTTGCCGTCCATCTCGGCGACATCAGCTATTCCACCTATCTCGCACATTTTCTGCTCTGGATCGTCTTCAAGCATCTCTTCGTGGCCGACCCCGCAAATGTGCCGCTGCCGCTCATCGCGGGCTTCCTCGCCCTCGTCTATCTCGCCTCGCGGCTGCTTTATGCGCTTGTCGAAGCACCGGGGCGCAGATGGCTGCAATCGCGATCACCCGTGCCCGCGCGCAGATCATTGGCCTGAACACGATTGAACTGGCGTGATGCGGCGCTAATTTGGGGCCATGCAAATGCCCCAACACTCCATCACCGCCGAAGCCTGGCTGACAATCAAGATCGCGCTCGACTGGCTTGACAGCCACACCATTTCAATTGCGGTTGCCGCCGTGTTTGGCGCGGCCATCGTTGCCTTGCTTTATGGCCTCAAACTTTTCGGGCGCTATTTGTGCCGCGAGAAGGTGGGCAGCACGCACTGGCCACGCATCATCGGGCAGACGCTGCGCAAAACCTATTTGTGGTTCATGATCGCGGTCGCTGCCCAAATTGTAACCGCCTTTGCGCACGCGCCCGATGAAATCGCCTCGCCCATCCGCATCATCTTTGTCATCGCCTCCGGGCTTCAGGCCGCCATCTGGGGCCGCGCGCTCATTCTCGGCCTTGTCGAATATCGCGCGGGCGATGCCGATGTGAACGGCAATCTGCAAAGCGCCGTCGGGCTTATCCGCGTGCTGGTGACGGCAGGGCTGTTTCTGCTGGCAACAATCCTCATCCTCTCCAACCTTGGCGTCAACGTGACCGGGCTGCTGGCGGGGCTTGGCATTGGCGGCATCGCCATCGGCCTTGCCGCGCAGGGCATTTTTTCCGATCTGTTCGCCGCGCTTTCGGTGCTGTTCGACAAGCCCTTCAAAAAGGGCGACATGGTCAAGTTCGATCAAACGCAAGGCACAGTCGCCGCGATTGGCCTCAAGTCCACGCGGATTCAGGCGGTGTCGGGTGAGGAAGTCATCATCTCCAACGCCAACCTGCTCAACAAAGAGCTGCGCAACCTTGCCCATCTGAGCACGCGCCGCCACTTCATCATGCTGAGCCTCGTCTATCAGACCCCGCCCGAAATATGCCGCGCGCTTCCCGCGATGCTGCATGATCTGGTGGAAGGCGTTGCCGATTGCAGCTTCATCCGCTGCGGGCTGGAGACATTTTCGCCCTCCAGCATCGACTTTCAACTCGTCTTTGAAATCCACGGGGCCGACCCGGTGGAGGCGGGGCACATAAAGCATGACGTGCTGGTGCGCATCCTCGCGCTCTTTGCCGAACAAGGCCTCCAGTTCGCCTATCCGACGCAAACCACCTTTACCGCAGCCCCCGATGGCCGGATGGTAATGCCCTATGCCGAGCCAAAGGCGTCAGACACGCGTGCCTGACGCCAGAGGCTGAGCCTCTATTCACACCAGTGAATGTCGATCGCCTGTTCGGCATCGGCGAGAACCCGGCCGACCGGCAGGTGCGAGAGCGGGCCGTCCTTGATCGCCTGTTCCAGCAGTGCGCGCTTGTCGTTGCCGGTCACGACCAGCATCAGCGTGCGCGCCGAGAGGATCGCGTTGCGCGTCAGCGTGACGCGGGCAACGGGCGCTTCAGCCGGCAGCGGATCGGGCAGCACGCCCACCGCGCGGCGCGCCTTGGGGGCGTTGAGCGCATCGTCGAGATCCGGCCCGGTAAAGATCGACGCGGTATGGCCGTCTGTGCCCACCCCCAGCCAGACGAGATCGGGCGGCCAATGGAGGTCTTGCAGGCGCGCGTCAGCGGCATTGCCCGCCGCCTTGTGATCCTTGTTCTCGCTCGCAATCGGCAGCACGCGCGCGCCCTTGGGCATGAAGGCCTTGGCGAGCAGCGCCGCGTTTGACAGCGGATTATCAACCGCGACCAGACAATCATCCGTCGGGATGATCGTGACGTGCTTCCACTTGATGGGGGCCGCCGCCAGCTTTTCATATATCGGCAGCGGCGTCTTGCCACCCGGCAGCGCGATCAGTGCCTGTCCGCGCGCATCGAGTGCGCTTTCGATGATGAAGCCGACATCGCCCGCAACCGCCTCGGCGAGTTCGTCCATGTCATCATAGTCCCACCATTCGGCTTCGATCATCGCTCACTCCATCCGGGATAAAGGCCGCCCGATATTCTCCGGCGCGCCGCAATATCCCGCCGATATTGCCCCCATGCCGCCAGCGCAAGAGCTATGGGGCGCCGCGCGCTGACCGTGGTGGATAGACGAGATGTGACAGGCGCGTGACGCCTGCACGACATTTTTGCGGCGCGCCTGTCATCAAACCGACGCCGAACTGAAATTTCCCTGTCTCGACTCGTGTCTAACGCCCCTTTGCGACGGCCGGATCGTCCGGCCAGACGGAGATTTCTACTCATGCTTACCAAAACGAGCTTGCTGCTCGGAAGTGCCCTGCTTGCAGTCGTTGCAACGCCTGCGCTGGCCCAAAATCAAGCAACCGCCCCTGCGCAACTGCCCGCCGATGACCTGGCCGCAGAGGCGGATATGGACGCGGGCGAAATCATCGTGACGGCCACCAAGCGCGAAACCAATTTGCAGCAGACGCCGATCTCCATCGCCGTGATGGGCAATGAACAGTTGAAGCAGCGCCATGTGCAGAGCCTGATCGACCTTGCCGATGGCGCCGTGCCCTCGCTGCGCGTGGCAACTTTTGAAGCCCGCCAGTCGGCACTCACCATCGGCATCCGTGGCATCGTGCCGCTTGATGCCAATCAGCCCGCGCGTGAGCAGGGCGTCGGCGTCTATATCGATGGCGTTTATCTGGGCCGCCAGCATGGCCTTAACGCCAGCCTGTTTGACGTGGAGCGCGTCGAAATCCTCAAAGGCCCGCAGGGCACGCTGTTTGGACGCAATGCAGAGGGCGGCGCGCTCAGCATGGTCACCAAGGCCCCCACGGGCGTATTCGGCGGCAAGATGACCGCAGGCATCGGCAATTACGGCGCCTATAACGCCGCGCTGCACATGGACCTGCCCGCCGTCGCCAACCTTGCCTTCAAGGTGGATGGCGTCATCCAGCATCAGGGCCCGACCGTGAAGAACCCCATGGCGGGTGAGGCGGGCTGGAACCAGTATCACCGCTATGGTGGCCGCCTTTCGGCACGCTGGCAGCCGGTGGACGGCCTGACGATCGACCTTGCCTATGATCGCAGCCGTGATGAGAACACGCCGTTCTACAGCCAGCTTCTGAACTTCAACCCAAACAACTATCCGGTCGCCACCGCCGCGCAGATCATCGCCAATAGCGGCAAGGTTCCCGCAGGCATGGTCGCGCCGCTGCCGTCGCTCGTCCAATATGGCGATGAGCGCATGGACACAGCAGATATTGGCGTGCCGCAGCAGCCCAGCGTCGATGTGACCGAAGGCTATACCGCGACGATCAAATATGCGGCCTCGCCCGCCATCGAGCTCCGCTCGATCACCGCATGGCGCTCCGTCAGCGATGCGCAGTGGGACAATTCGGGCGGTGCGCACCGTCCGCCGGTGTTCACCGTCAGCTCGTCAGGCGGCGTGCTTTCAGGCAGCAGCTTCAGCCGTTACAGCCTGGCAAGCCTTGAGCAGCACCAGTTCAGCCAGGAGTTTCAGGCTGTCGGCACCATCGGCAATGTCGATTATGCGGCGGGCCTTTATTATTTCAACGAGCGCGCGGGCGATTGGGCGCGCACGCCCAACACCAACAAGTGGATCGTCGATGCCAATGGCAATGTGATGGGCTATTCGATCAACGACCCCGCACAATATCTGAACGCTTCAATCGCGCGCGCGAGCAACGCCCAGTCGAAGAGCTATGCCGCCTTTGCCAATGCCGTCTGGAACCTGCGAGGAAATCTGCACCTGACCGTTGGCGGGCGATATACACATGACGAGAAGAACGGCCTGCTCTACATCGTGAGCGGCGCACCCAAAAACCTTGTGCTCGACAAGACATGGAACCACTTCGACCCGACGGTGACGGTCGCGTGGGAGCCGAACCGCGACATCAACCTCTATGCCAAATACTCAACGGGCTATCGCGCCGGGGGGGCCAGCTCACGCTCGCCCAGCTATCGCGGTTTCGATCCTGAAGTCGTGAAGTCTTACGAAATCGGTGCCAAGACCGATCTCTTCAACCGTCTGCTGCGCTTCAACGTCGCGGCTTACATGATGGACCGCACCGACAGCCAGGTGGACTTCAACTTCTTCGTGCGTCAGTCCAATGGCCAGTTTCTCAACCAGCTGGAAACGGTAAACGCCATCGGCACCACCAAGATCCGCGGCGTCGAAGCGGATCTCACCTTGCGGCCCACCGACAATCTTCAGATGGGCCTGTCCTATGCTTACACCTATACCAAGGTGCCGCTGGCGCAGAACACCATCCTTGAAGAGCTGCAACGTCAGGCTGGCACCTATACCGGCCCGGTCTATGAACACGTCTATATCGTTTTCACGCCCAAGAACGCGCTTGCGGGCAACATCGACTACAGCCTGCCACTCGGCAATTCGGGCACGTCGATCAAGCTGCACGCCGATGCGAACTATTCCGACGCGCTCTATTCATTCGACAATGAAAGCGTGAAGACCGACAAGAGCTTCATCGTCAACGCGCGCCTCTCGCTCGCGGACATTCCGATGAGCCGCAACGGCCAAACGCTCACCCTCTCGGCATGGGCGCGCAACCTGTTCAACGAACAGCACATCTATCGCCGTTCAAACGCCAACAGCACGACGCTGCCGACAACGGGCACCACCGCGATCATGGGCGATTATGCCAACTTCAATGCGCCGCGCACCTTCGGGCTTGAAGGCACACTGAAATTCTGAACGGATTTCGGGCGAGGCAGAAGCGCCCTGCGGGCCGAAAGGCCCCGGACATGAAAATTTGACGCCGGATTTGAGACGGTCAAATCCGGCGTTTTTTCTTCAGCGCATCTTCTGGCGGGCCCAGCGCAAAGTGCGTGCAAGCCCATTTGTCAGGCCGCGCGGCGCATAACGGCGCAGCGCTTCCTTGGCGAGATGCACCGGCGAGACCTGCCGGTCTTCGGCAGTCGTGCGCTTCCACTCGACGAATGTGCGATGGCCGACATAGTCCTCACCCACCTCACGGTCGGTGGTGTAATAATAAAGCGCCAGTGAATTGCGGCGCGTGCCCGGCGGCGTCTGCAAAGGATGCGGGTGGCCGTGATAGCAATTGGTGCCGGTGTAGAAGATGAGCGCGGAGTTGAACTTGGGCAGCACGCTCGCCTCGCACTGCTTGCACTCCTTGTCCCACATCTCCAGTTCCCCGCGCCATTCAGGCTGCCAATCGGGCGTGCAATAATAGATGAGATTGATGACCTGATCGAGCTTGGGATTGGGATGGCGCGAAGCATCGGCGTGAATCATCAAACGCCCGCCACGCCCGGTGGAGTGCATCCCGCCGCCATAAAGCGACGGATCTGAACACAGGTTTGAAAAGCCTGTGAGCCGCTCAAGAAACTCCATCATCACGCCGCCGTAAAGCTGGTTCACGACGTGGCGGATCATCGGCGGAAAGCTGCTTTCATCCGAACAGCTGATCTTCTCGACATCGGGATCATTGCTGTGGCGGGCATCGCCCGGCCCGGCCACGCGCCAGATGGGAACGGAAGGCTTGGGAAACTCCGCCGCCATCGCCAGCGCAATCTCTTCGGGCAGGAAGTTTTCAATAACGACATGGCGAAACGGCTGTCCGCCCTCAAATTGCGGACGAAGCGCATCCGCGCGACGGCGCATCTCTTCCCGCTCGAAATAAAAGGCGGGTATTGTCGCCATCGCCATCGCTCGTCCCTCCGTTCAGGCAGGCACACCCTCTCGCCCGCTGGCCGGTTAGCTATGGTGCCTGCTGCACGGATCGCAACTTTACTTCACATTAAGTCTTCGTAACTTTGTGCGATGAATGTGCCAGAATGAAAAACGCCCGCCGCGGAGGGTGTCCGGGACGGGCGTTTTCAGGGCTTGCCAGATACTGGCAGCGGCGCTTGCTTACAGGTTGAAGCGGAAGCTGGCCGCCGCCAGATACTTGCTCAAGTTGCTGATATTGAAGGCAGTGGCCACAACCGGCGTCGCAATCGCGCTGGACGTGCTGGTGAGTGCCGCCGCCGCAACCGGCGTGGTGCTGGTGGTTGCAACCGGCGCAACAACCGCTGCCGACGCCGTGCTGGAAGAGGTTGTCGTTCCGCCTCCCACCGAGATGATGGGCACAGCCGCCTTGGCCACCGGCGTCGCGGTGATCGGTGTCAGCAGGTCGGACAGCGACGAGAAGTCGAATGTCGTCGGCAAGGTGTAAGCGGTCGCCGTCGAGCTGGTCGAAGTTGACCCCGTCGTCGTGCTGACGGCTGCCGAAACAAGAGGCGCGCTCGTGCTGGGCGTGGTGATGACTGGAACCGTCTCAGTCACCGTCGTCTTGGTATTGAGCGAGCCGGTCGTCGTCGTCGTTGTCGTTGACGTTGCGCCGGCCACGCCAAAGAAGCTTGCATCAAACGTGATCGGCTTTTGATAGCCAATGCCGCTTACGATCAGCGAATCGATGGTAGCCGTTCCGCCGGAGTTGATGCCCTTGATGTTTGCGGCATAAGACTTCTGGGCGTTGAGGAAGACATTGCTCGAATATGATACGTTGGAATTGTTGGTTTGCGTGAGCTGGTCCGACAGGTTGTTCTTCACCACCCCGCCGGTCACATTCTCGACGCGGATGTAGAAATATTTGGAGTCGGTCGTCGGTGAAAGCACGGTGTTGCCTTCAATCGTGATGTCCTTGCCGCCGCGAACGGTAATGCCATTATAGAGATTGCCTGCATCGAGCAGCAGGTTGTTCTTGATGGTGATGCGTTCATAGGGAATGCCACCCACTTCATCCTGAACGAAAATGCCCTGCGAGCCATTGCCCGTGCCCGGCAGAATCACGTTGTTCGAGATGACCACATCGGTTGATGCCTGCTTGGTGCCGGCCGTCCAGAACTGGATGGCGTCGGGGTGGAAGTCGGTCTTCGACGTGAAGTCGGTGAAGTAGTTAGAGTCGACCAGCGCGCCCTTGATAGCGGTGAATTCAGCGCCGTCGATGCGCAGATCGTGGAACTTGTTGCCCTGCACCGTGATGTTGCTGACCGACATCGACTGCATACCAACCGAAAGATGGCTGAAATCGGAGTTCTTCACCACAATGTTCGAGCTATCACGGTTGAAGATGCCTCGACCAAGATAGTTATCATTCGAGCCGGTCGAGAAGAACTTGATGCTGTCGAACGTGACATTCTTGGAGTTCTGGACGAGCGCCATGTTGGTCCAGTCCTGATCGACGCCGGGCGTCATCGCCCGGCCGATGTTGAGATTCTGGAACACGACATTGCTGCTGTTCTTGGCCGTTACATAACCGATCGTCGCCGGGTTGGTGGTGGAGGCGGACTTGATCGTGACGGTGGACGCCATTGCCTTGTTGTCGAACAAAAGCTGGGTGAACTTGGCGCCCGCTGCGAGAAGAATGGTATCGCCGCTCTTGACGTTCTTGACGGCGGTGTCGAGCTGGCTCTGCGTTGCGACCTTGATGATGGCCATTGATAATCCCCTAGACGCTTCATCGGGTGACGGCCCCACGACAGTCGCAGGACATTCACCGAACATGGCGGCCATTATGGCGATGAGGCGTAAAACCGGGGTCACTCGTGGAGGTTAACGGTGGTTTCATGGAGATAAAAGTTAATAGCGCATCTGTTAACCTTTGAGGCAGCAGAAAATGCGCCATTCACGCAAATGCGCCGGGCACGCACCACCCAACTGACAGCCCCCCTAGAAAAACTTGTTTGTCTCCAGCGGCACAACCGCCACACAGGGCGGCATGACCAACCTGACCCACCTTGAGCGCCTAGAGGCGGAGAGTATTCACATTTTGCGCGAAGTGGTTGCCGAGGCGGAGCGCCCGGTGATGCTCTATTCGGTGGGCAAGGACTCCGCCGTGATGCTGCATCTGGCGCGCAAGGCCTTCTACCCCTCACCCCCGCCCTTTCCGCTGCTGCACGTCGATACGACGTGGAAGTTCCGTGATATGTATGCGCTACGCGACCGGATGGCGCGGGAAAGCGGCATGGAGCTGCTCGTCTATCAAAACCCGGAAGCGCAGGAACGCGGCATCAACCCGTTCGATCATGGTCCGCTGCATACCGATATGTGGAAGACCGAAGGGCTGAAGCAGGCGCTGGACCTTTATGGTTTTGACGCAGCCTTTGGCGGCGCGCGGCGCGATGAGGAAAAGAGCCGCGCCAAGGAGCGCATCTTCTCTTTCCGCACCGCGTCGCACGGCTGGGATCCGAAGAACCAGCGGCCCGAATTGTGGAACCTTTACAATGCAAAGAAGGCCAAGGGGGAAAGCATCCGCGTCTTCCCGATCTCGAACTGGACCGAGCTCGACATCTGGCAATATATACACCTGAACGACATCCCCATCGTGCCGCTCTATTTTTCGGCCAAGCGCCCGACCGTGGAGCGAGACGGGATGCTGCTTATGGTCGATGATGACCGCTTTCCACTAAAGCCCGGCGAAGTGCCGGTGGAACGCTCGATCCGCTTCCGCACGCTTGGCTGCTATCCGCTGACGGGTGCCGTTGAAAGCGAAGCCGCGACGCTGCCCGAAGTCATTCAGGAAATGCTGCTGACGACCACTTCGGAACGTCAGGGCCGCGTGATCGACAAGGATGGCGGCGACGCCAGCATGGAGAAGAAGAAGCAGGAAGGTTATTTTTGAGAGTGCGCGAGGCGCAGTTTCAAAAATGACCTCAACGCGCCAGCACTGGCTGGCTCAATTGGACCAAAGCCAATGACCGACCCCATTTACAAGACCGACGCCCTCATTGCCGAGGACATCAACGCCTATCTCGAAACGCACCAGCACAAGAGCCTGCTGCGCTTCATCACCTGCGGCTCGGTGGATGACGGCAAGTCGACGCTGATCGGGCGGTTGCTCTATGATTCCAAGATGATCTTTGAAGATCAGCTGGCCGCCCTTGAAGCCGATTCAAAGCGCGTCGGCACGCAGGGGCAGGAGATTGATTTCGCGCTGCTCGTCGATGGTCTGGCCGCCGAGCGCGAACAGGGCATCACCATCGACGTTGCCTATCGCTTCTTTGCGACCGAAAAGCGCAAGTTCATCGTCGCCGATACGCCGGGGCATGAGCAATATACCCGCAATATGGTGACGGGCGCCTCGACCGCCGACCTGGCCGTTATCCTGATCGACGCGCGCAAGGGCGTGCTTACCCAGACGCGGCGCCACAGCTATCTTGCCCACCTCATCGGCATCCGCAACATCGTGCTGGCGGTCAACAAGATGGACCTTGTCGACTATAGCCAGAAGGTCTTCGACGACATCGTCGCCGATTATACCGCCTTTGCGCAGAGCATTGGCATTACCAGCTTCGTGCCGATGCCGATTTCGGGTTTCAAGGGCGACAACATCACCGCCAATTCGGAAAACACGCCGTGGTACACGGGCAAGCCGCTGATCGAGCATCTGGAAACAGTCGAGCTGGACAATACGGCGGACCAGGCAAAGCCCTTCCGGCTGCCGGTGCAATGGGTCAACCGCCCCAACCTCGATTTCCGCGGCTTTTCAGGCCTGATTTCGACGGGTTCGGTCAAGCCCGGCGATGCCATCCGCGTGCTGCCTTCGGGCAAGACGTCAACCGTAAGCCGGATCGTCACGCTTGACGGTGATCTCGACGAGGCGGTTGCCGGACAGTCGGTCACGATCTGCCTTGCCGACGAGATTGATTGCTCGCGCGGCGATGTGATCGCGACGGCAGACAATCCGCCTGAAGCTGCCAACCAGTTCGAGACGACCATCGTCTGGATGGATGACGAGGCGCTTCATGTCGGGCGCTCCTATTGGCTCAAGCTCGGCACGCAGATGGTATCAGCAACGATCCAGCAGCCCAAATACACCGTCAACGTCAACACGATGGAACATCTGGCCGCCAAGACGCTCGACCTGAACGCGATCGGCGTTGCGGAAATGGCGACCGACAAGCCCCTGGTGTTCGAGCCTTATGCCGATAATCGCGCGCTCGGCGGCTTCATCCTCATCGACAAGATCACCAACCGCACCGTGGGTGCGGGGATGCTGCACTTCTCGCTGCGCCGTGCACAGAATGTGCACTGGCAGGCGGTTGACATCACGCGTGAGATGCACGCGGGGATGAAGAACCAGAAGCCCGCCGTGCTGTGGTTCACCGGGCTTTCAGGCTCCGGCAAATCGACCATTGCCAATCTTGTCGAAAAGAAGCTGCACCGCATGAACCGGCACAGCTTCCTGCTCGATGGCGACAATGTGCGCCACGGCCTCAACAAGGATCTGGGCTTTACCGAGGCCGACCGCATCGAGAATATCCGCCGCGTGGGCGAAGTGGCGAAACTTATGACCGATGCCGGGCTGATCGTGATCACCGCCTTCATCTCGCCCTTCCGCGCCGAACGCGACATGGTGCGTGCAATGATCCCCGAAGACGAGTTCATCGAGATCTTCATCGACACGCCGCTCGCCGAAGCCGAAGCGCGCGACGTGAAGGGCCTCTATAAAAAGGCGCGCTCAGGCCAGCTCAAGAACTTCACGGGCATCGACAGCCCCTATGAAGCACCCGACAGCCCCGAAGTGCGCATTGACACCACGAAGATGACGCCCGAACAGGCCGCCGAACTGATCGTGGAAAGGCTCATCGGGTGACAGTGGAAGAATCGGACGTTCGTCTCGCAGAGCGGCTCGCAACCGAGGCGGGAGAGATTCTGCTGGCCCTGCGCCGCTCAAGCGGGCTTGAAGGCAAGGAACTGGGCAAGGCCGGCGACGAAGCCGCCAATGCGCTGCTCATCAAGGCTCTGAAGGCCGCGCGGCCCGACGATGCGATCCTGTCTGAAGAGGAAAAGGACAATCTTGACCGACTGTCCTCCAAGCGCGTCTGGATCATCGACCCTCTCGATGGCACGCGCGAATATGGCGAAGACCGGACCGACTGGGCCGTGCACGTGGCGCTTGCGATTGATGGCGTCGCAGCCGTCGGCGCCGTTGCGCTTCCGGGGCTGGGCATGACGCTCAGTTCGGGCAACCCCGTTCCGCTCTCACCGCCCAACACGCCGCCGCTGATGCTCGTCAGTCGCACACGCCCGGCAAAGGAAGCGGTGGAGGTCGCCACCGCATTGGGCGCAGAGCTTCTCCCCATGGGGTCGGCAGGCGCCAAGGCGATGGCCGTGGTGCGCGGCGAGGCTGACATCTATCTTCACACCGGCGGGCAATATGAGTGGGACAATTGCGCCCCCATTGCCGTCGCCCAGGCCGCCGGGCTGCACGTCAGCCGCATCGACGGCAGCCCGCTCGTCTACAACAACGCCGACACCTATCTGCCTGACCTGCTGATCTGCCGCCCCGAATGGGCCGGACCAGCACTTGCCGAGGTGGCCAGGCTGATCGCCTGATCCCCGGCTGGCATTTGCCTGATACGGGTGCTTTGCAGCGCGGCCTGCGCGTGCAATAGCAGGCCAACAATCAGGCAGAGGAGCTGGACGATGGGTGATTTTCTCGAGGTAGAACGCAAGGGTCCGATTGCGATCCTCCGCATGAACAAGCCTGAGACGATGAATGCCATCGGCACGCACGAAGATTGCGACGACATCGTCTCGACGCTTCAGACGCTGTCAGACGACCGGAGCGTGAGCTGCATCATCCTGACTGGCAATGGCAAGGCTTTCAGCGCGGGCGGCAACCTCAAAGGGATGCAACAGCGCACGGGCATTGGCGTGCTCGATCAGCCTGATTCCACCCGCGCCAATTATCGCCGCGGCGTCCAGCGCGTCGCGCGCGCGTTGCTCGACATTGAAATTCCGGCCATCGCCGCCGTCAACGGCCATGCCATCGGGCTCGGCTGCGATCTGGCCTGCCTGTGCGACATCCGCATTGCCGCAAAGAGCGCACTTTTTGCGTGCAGCTTCATCAAGGTCGGCATTGTCCCCGGAGATGGCGGCGCATGGGCGCTCCAGCAGGTGCTGGGCTATGCCAAAGCGGCCGAACTCTTCTTCACCGGCGACCGCTTCGACGCGCAGACCGCCAAGGACATCGGCCTTGTCGGGCAGGTGGTGGAAGATGACCAGTTGCTGGAAGCCGCGCTTGCCATGGCCGAGCGCATCGTCTGCAATCCGCCGCGCGCGCTGCGCCTCACCAAGCGCCTGCTGCGCGAGGCCCAGCACAGCCGTATGTCCGACATATTGGAGCTTTCGGCAGCCTATCAGGCCATCGTCCATGAAACGGCGGACAACCGCGAGGCGATCAACGCCTTTGTTGAAAAGCGTCCCCCGGTCTTTACCGGCGACTAAGTTCTGCGGGCATTAGTCGACCGGCTCCTTGTGGAGCCAGTCGGCATGACGCGGGGCCTTTTTCGTCTCGCTCCATTCCTCCAGCATCAACGGGGCGACGCGCTTCAGTTCAGCATATTGATCGGGGGTGCCGATGTTGCACGCCAGTTCCAGCCGGTGGCCATTGGGATCGAAGAAATAGACCGAGCGGAAAATACCGTGATAGGTCGGCCCCAGCACCTCCACGCCCTGCGCCTCGATATGCGCCTTGGCCGCCAGCAGCGCGTCAAGGTCTGCGACCTCAAACGCCAGATGCTGCACCCAGGCAGGCGTCTTTTCATCTCGGCCCATATCGGGCTGATTGGGCAGCTCGAAAAAGGCGAGCACATTGCCCCCGCCGCAATCGAGAAAGACGTGCATATAGGGGTCATAGGCCCCCGTTGAGGGCACATAATCCTCGGCAAAGGCGGTGGTATAGTCCATGCCCAGCACACGGCCATACCAGTCCACCGTCTCCTTCGCGTCGCGGCAGCGATAGGCGACATGGTGGATACGGTTGAGTCGGATGGGTGAGGTCATGATGCAGCCCCTTCTGCCTCCAGCGCGCCACGGCGCATCTGGTCACGCTCCATCGACTTGAAAAGTGCTGTAAAATTGCCTTCGCCAAAGCCCTCGTCGCGCTTGCGCTGGATGAACTCGAAGAAAACGGGGCCAACCATGGTTTCGGAAAAGATCTGGAGCAGCAGGCGCGGATCGCCCGCCTCGGTCGATCCATCAAGCAGGATGCCGCGTGACTGGAGCGCCTCCACCGGCTCGCCATGGCCCGGCAAGCGCTCTTCAAGCATTTCATAATAGGTTTGGGGCGGTGCCGTCATGAACGGCGTGCCCAGCGCCTTCAGCCGATCCCAGCAGGCAATAAGGTCATCGCACAGAAAGGCGATGTGCTGGATGCCCTCGCCATTATATTGCCGCAGAAACTCCTCGATCTGCCCGCCGCCTGATCGGCCTTCCTCATTCAATGGAATACGGATCTTGCCATCGGGCGCGGTCATCGCGCGGCTGGTGAGGCCGGTATATTCACCTTTGATGTCGAAATACCGGATTTCGCGGAAATTGAAGACGCGCTCATAGAACTTCGCCCAATGATCCATGCGCCCGCCATACACATTGTGCGTCAGGTGATCGATGATCCGCATCCCCGCGCCCGCCGGGTGGCGCTCCACGCCCGGCAGATAATCAAAATCAATGTCATAAATCGAAAGCGCACCGGGGCTGTCCGCGCTCTCATAACGGTCGATAAGATAGATGATCGCGCCACCAATGCCGCGAATGGCGGGCAAGCGCAGTTCCATGGGGCCGGTGCGCGTCTCGACCGGCTCCGCGCCACGCGCAATGGCCTGTGCATAAGCCCGGCTGGCATTGCGCACGCGAAAGCCCATGCCACAGGCCGAAGGACCATGTTCAGCGGCGAAATAGGCCGCCGGGCTCTTGGGCTCATAATTGGCGATAAGGTTGATCTCGCCCTGCCGCCAAAGCTGCACATCCTTGGAGCGATGATTGGCGATGTGGGCAAAGCCCATGGCGGCAAAAACCGGCTCCAGCAGGCCCTTTTCAGGCGCACAAAACTCGATGAACTCAAATCCGTCGAGGCCAAGGGGATTTTCGAACAGATCGGGCACATCAATCTCCATATTTAGTTTCATTTGAAACTATAGGCCTTGGGATACGCGTGAGTCAAACCCGTTGAAGCACGGCCAAAAGCCGGTGCGCGCAAGCCTGCCGGGGGGACTGGTTGTAATAAAGCGCCGGATCGCTTATATGGGTCTTGCTAACGTCGCTTGAGACGGGACCTTCGGCTTTTCGCCCTCCGCTCCATTTCACGCCTCTCTGCTCTGCAGACACGCTGTCTGCGGACCAACTGTTTTTTCCGTGAAAGGACCCGGAATATGCCGATCGGCACAGTAAAATTTTTCAATACCGAAAAGGGCTATGGCTTCATCTCGCCCGACGAAGGCTCGACCGATGCCTTCGTTCACATCACCGCTGTTGAGCGCGCCGGCCTCGGCTCGCTCGAAAAGGATCAGCGCGTGAAATACGAGCTTGAGACCGACAACCGGGGCAAGACCTCGGCGGTCAACCTCGAAGCAGCCTGACCCGATGGCCAAAGAGGATCTCCTGACCCTCGAGGGCCAAATCGACGAAATCCTGCCTGATGGACGGTTCGGTGTGGTGTTGGAAAACGACCACCGGATCATCGCCTACACGGCCGGCAAGATGCGCAAATTCCGCATCCGGTCGGTCGTGGGCGACAGGGTTATCGTCGAGATGACTCCCTATGACCTCGACAAGGGCCGTATCATCTTCCGTGATAAGGGCTCCGGCGGCGGGCCGGGCGGCGCAAATCGCCGACGGCGTTAGTGCGCCTTAGAATCAATGAGACGCGCAACTGCGTCCAGGAAATATATGTTCAAGAAAATTACCAAGACACTTTCGCATAACCGAAACTTCAAGACCCAGCGGCTCACGCCTCCCTCCAGCGTTCTTTCCCGGCGGGAATTGCAGCGTATCGTGATCGAGATGGTCGGATAGCCCTGCCGCACGGCGGCGCCCGCGGCTGCGCGGGCATCGCTTGCACCTCTTGAGGGCCACATGGCAGGGTGAGGACGCCCCAACCGATCCGGGATCCGCCATGCCGACCTTTCTCCTTCTCCTCGCCTCCAACATCTTCATGACGGTCGCATGGTATTGGCACCTGCGCGGCGGGATGCACAAACCCATCTTCTGGGTGATTCTCATCAGCTGGGGGATCGCCTTTTTCGAATATTGCCTTGCCGTCCCCGCCAATCGCCTTGGCTTTGCGCACGGGTGGACCGCAGGCCAGCTCAAGATCGCGCAGGAGGCCATCGCGCTCATCGTCTTTGGCGTATTCATGGTGACGATGCTTGGTGAGCCGCTCGGCTGGCGACACGTGGCGGCCTTCGCCTGCATCATGGCAGCCGTGGGCTTCATGTTTATCGGCCGCTAGGCGGCATTTGAAATGTCTGGAAAAATGGCGCGCCCGGAACGATTCGAACGTCCGACCCTCAGATTCGTAG
>CALMVA010000055.1 GCA_937873035.1 uncultured Sphingomonadaceae bacterium
CCAACCGGACAGGCGATACCAACAATCCCAAATGGTCTGACGGCGCGGTGACCATGCCTCCGGGCTTCAAGGACGCTTACAAGGCTTTTGTCGATGGCGGATGGAGCACGATTGATTGCGAGCCGGAATTTGGCGGGCAGGGGATGCCATTTGCGCTTGGCTTTGTGGTCCTCGAAAATCTGGGCACCGCAAATATGGGCTTTGGACTGTGCCCCATCCTCTCATCAGGCGCGATCGAGGCGCTGAGTGCGCATGGCACGCCGGAGCAGCAGGCCATGTATCTGCCAAAGCTCGTCTCTGGCGAGTGGACGGGCACGATGAACCTGACCGAACCGCAGGCAGGCTCTGACGTGGGTGCGTTGCGGTCCACCGCAGAACCGGCGGCGGATGGAAGCTGGCGCGTCAAGGGCACCAAGATCTTCATCACCTTTGGCGAGCATGATCTGGCGGAGAACATCATTCACCTCGTTCTCGCCCGCACGCCCGGTGCACCGCCGGGAACACGCGGCATATCGCTGTTCCTCGTTCCCAAAATCCGCCCTGATGGTTCGCGCAACGATCTGCGCTGCGTCTCGATCGAGCACAAGCTGGGCATCCACAGCTCGCCGACCTGCGTCATGTCTTATGGTGACAATGAGGATTGCCATGGCTGGCTGATCGGGCCGGAAATGGGCGGGATGCGCGCGATGTTCACGATGATGAACAATGCGCGGCTCAATGTGGGGCTTCAGGGCGTGCAGATTGCCGAGCGGGCGACCCAGCAAGCGCTTTCTTACGCGCGGGATCGCATCCAGTCCGCGCGCCCGGATTCAGGCGGCAAGCCCGTTGCCATCATCGAACATCCCGATGTGCGGCGTATGCTGTTGCGGATGCGCGCGCTGACCGAGGCGGCCCGCGCGCTGCTCTATCTCGCATCGGGCAATGTGGATCGGGCACGGCTGGGCGTGGAAGGTGCAAAGACGCGCGTCGATCTGCTCACGCCGCTTGCCAAGGCCTATGGCACCGATGTCGGCTGCGAAGTTGCCAGCATTGGCGTGCAGGTGCATGGCGGCATGGGCTTTATCGAAGAAACGGGCGCCGCCCAGCATTATCGTGATGCGCGCATTGCGCCCATTTATGAAGGCACCAACGGTATCCAGGCCGCCGACCTGGTCGGTCGCAAGATGGCGGGCGATGGCGGCGAGGGGCTCGCTGCGCTCATTGCTGAAATCCGGGCGGAAGCGCAGCATGAAGGGCTGATGGTGCTGACCGATCTCGTCGAGAAGCTGAGCGCGCTTCTGCTTGATGCGGATGTCGATGACCGGCTCGCCGCCAGCTATCCGTTCCTGACGATGGTTTCTGTCATGACCTGTGGCTGGCTGATGGAGCGGCAGGGCCGGATTGCGGCGGAACTGCTCGAAAAGGGCGAGGGCGATCCCGTATTCCTGCGCGCAAAGTCCGTTACAGCGCGCTATTATCTGACGCACATGGTGGGCGAAGCACTGGGCCTCGCCTCTTCGGTGACGGCAGGTGCAGACCTGCTCTACGATCTGACGGCAGACGAGCTGGCGGCCTGAGGCGCGGCCTCAGGCTTCTTCCCGCTCAATCCGCACAAGCAAGGCTTCCACCTGCACCTGAGCGCCCGCAGCGGCGTTCAGCTCTGCCACAATGCCGTCAAAAGGCGCTGTCAGCGTGTGTTCCATCTTCATCGCTTCAAGCGTGAGAAGCTTTTGGCCGCGCACCACGGCATCGCCCGCCTTGACTGACACTGCGATAATCCGCCCCGGCATGGGAGAAAGGATCGC
This sequence comes from uncultured Sphingomonadaceae bacterium, assembly GCA_937873035.1. Classification (GTDB taxonomy): domain Bacteria; phylum Pseudomonadota; class Alphaproteobacteria; order Sphingomonadales; family Sphingomonadaceae; genus Aquisediminimonas. The sequence goes on from CALMVA010000055.1 coordinate 1,785, forward strand.
CCCGTCTGCCGCACCGCCGCCCGGCGCGCCATCAACGCGAAACACCTCCAGCCGCCACACAGAGCCGTTTTCAGCGACAAGTGTGGACGGGGCAGGGGTCGCTTCGCCCGGCCCGTGGAGATGAACGTCCACGCGCTCCCCATCGAGAAGGAAGGTCGCCATCCGCCGGTCTGGCGCGTTGAGGCGGAAGCCTGAATGAGATGATTTCGGCACCATCGCCATCGCCGCGCGGCTGAGCGCGGCGGCTGACGGCGCAGGTGTGGCCGTCAGCACCTCTGCATGGCGCTCAATCAGCCCGGTATCGACTTCACCTGCCACAAACTCCGGGTGCTCCAGCGCGCGCACAAGAAAGGCGGCGTTGGTTTTTACCGGCCAGACGGCGGATTCCGAGATCATGCCGTGCAGAGCCTCGCGCGCATCCTCCCGATCATCGCCGCGTGCGATGAGCTTGGCGATCATCGGATCGTAGAAGGGCGAGACTTCGCCGCCTTGCTCAACGCCCGTATCAACGCGTCCGCCAAAGCCCGGCTGGAAGAGGTCGAGCCGTCCGATGCTGGGGAGGAATCCCTTGGCGGGGTCTTCAGCATAGAGGCGCGCTTCCATGGCCCAGCCGTCGATGAAAAGCTCTTCCTGCGACAGCGGCAGCGGTTCGCCTGCTGCGACGCGCAATTGCCATTCGACCAGATCGACGCCCGTAATCTCTTCGGTCACGGGGTGCTCGACCTGAAGCCGCGTGTTCATTTCCATGAACCAGATGCGGTCGGCGCGCAGGCCTTCGCTCGCATCAGCGATGAACTCAATTGTGCCAGCACCCACATAATCGACAGCCTTGGCCGCGCGCACGGCGGCGGCGCACAATTGCGTGCGCGTCTCTTCATCCATGCCGGGTGCCGGGGCTTCCTCAATAACCTTCTGGTGGCGACGCTGGAGCGAGCAATCACGCTCGAAAAGGTGAACAATATTGCCGTGGCGGTCACCAAACACCTGCACTTCAATGTGGCGCGGGCGCTGAATATATTTCTCGATCAGCACGTGGGCGTTGCCAAAGGATGCTGCCGCTTCGCGCTGGCACGAGGCGAGCGCATCGGCAAAGTCTGCGGCGGATTCCACCTTGCGCATCCCCTTGCCGCCACCGCCCGCAACCGCCTTTATGAGCACGGGGTAGCCGATTTCGTCCGCCTGAGCGGCGAGGAAATCCGCCTCCTGATTTTCGCCCATATAGCCCGGCGTGACCGGAACACCGGCATCGGCCATCAGCGCCTTGGCCGCATCTTTCAGGCCCATGGCGGTGATGGAGGCAGGGTTGGGGCCGACCCAGATCAACCCGGCATCAATCACGGCCTGCGCAAATTCGGCATTTTCGGAGAGGAAACCATAGCCGGGGTGGATCGCATCTGCGCCCGTGGCCTGCGCCGCCGCGATGATCCGCTCACCGACAAGATAACTTTCGCGGGCGGGTGAAGGGCCGATATGCACGGCTTGGTCGGCCTCGCGCACATGGAGCGCGTTGCGATCCGCATCCGAGCAGACAGCAATCGTGCGGATGCCCAATTCCCGCGCGGTGCGGATGATCCGGCAGGCGATTTCGCCGCGATTGGCGATGAGGAGAGTGTGGATCATCGGGGGCTACATCCTAAACACGCCGAACGACTGGCGTTCGGGAATGGGGGCTTCAAGCGTCGCGGCGAGCGCAATGCCCAGCACGTCGCGCGTCTGGGCGGGGTCGATGATACCATCGTCCCACAGCCGCGCGGTCGCGTGATAAGGGTTGCCTTCATCCTCATATTTCTGGCGGATGGGGGCTTTGAAGGCTTCGGCTTCTTCTGGAGACCAGCTGTCTGCATCACGGTGGACGGTGGCGAGCACCGAGGCCGCCTGCTCCCCGCCCATCACGCTGATGCGGCTATTGGGCCAGCTGAACAGGAAACGGGGAGAATAAGCCCGCCCGCACATTCCATAGTTGCCCGCGCCAAAGCTGCCGCCGATCAGGATCGTGATCTTGGGCACGGTTGCCGTAGCTACGGCTGTCACCAGCTTTGCACCATGTTTTGCAATGCCTTCTGCCTCATATTTACCACCAACCATGAAGCCGGAGATGTTCTGGAGGAAGAGCAGCGGGATGCGGCGTTGCTGTGCCAGTTCAATGAAGTGCGCGCCCTTTTGTGCGCTCTCGCTGAACAGCACGCCATTATTGGCGAGGATCGCAACCGGGATACCCCAAATATGTGCAAAGCCGCAGACAAGGCTTGCGCCATAGAGCGCCTTGAACTCATGAAACTCGCTGCCATCGACCAACCGGGCGATCACTTCATGCACGTCATAGGGTGCGCGCACGTCATCCGGGATGATGCTGTAGAGATCGTCCACATCAAGCCGCGGTGGGCGTGGCTCGGCCATATTGACGTCCGGCACGCGCGGGCGGGGCAGGTGCGACACGATGTCACGCACGATGGTGAGCGCGTGTTCATCATTTTCAGCGACATGATCGACCACGCCTGACTTGCGGCCATGCAGATCGCCACCGCCAAGGTCTTCGGCACTGATTTCCTCGCCCGTCGCCGCTTTTACCAGTGGTGGACCTGCGAGAAAGATCGTGCCTTGATTGCGGACGATGACCGTTTCGTCGGACATGGCGGGCACATAGGCACCGCCTGCGGTGCAGCTTCCCATCACGCAGGCGATCTGGGGAATACCCTTGGCCGACATATTGGCCTGGTTGAAGAAGATGCGCCCAAAATGGTCGCGATCTGGAAAGACTTCGGCCTGATGCGGCAGGTTAGCGCCGCCGCTGTCGACAAGGTAGATGCAGGGCAGGTGGTTTGCCTCGGCAATCTCCTGCGCGCGCAGATGCTTTTTGACCGTCATGGGATAATAAGTCCCGCCTTTGACGGTCGCATCGTTGCACACGACCATGCACTGGCGGCCAGATATGCGACCAATGCCTGCGATCATGCCTGCGCCGGGGATTTCTCCGCCATACATATCGCAAGCGGCCAGTTGGCCAATCTCCAGAAAGGGCGAGCCGGGGTCCAGCAGCCGCTCCACGCGTTCGCGGGGCAGCAGCTTGCCGCGCGCCGTGTGGCGGGTGCGCGACTTTTCGTCTCCACCAAGGCTCGCAGTGGCGACGCGAGTGTGCAGTTCATCGCGCAACGCACGGTTATGTGCGGCGCGCGCTTGTGCTTCATCGCCGGTGAGATCAATGCCGCTCTGCAAAATCGGGCCGCTCATGGCTTAACTCCCGCAAAAACCTTGGTGAAGAAGGGGAGCACTTTTGACCCGAAGCGTTCTGGCACCTTGTTCCCATGGTCGCCGACGTAAAGGTCATAGTCATGCGGCACGCCCAAGCGGGTAAGCTCGTCATGCATCCCTACCGCTTCAAACTGGACGAAATCGGTATCGCCCGTATCGAGCGCGATGGCCTTCATTGATTTGAGCGCGGGAAGATATTGCGCAGCCATCGCTGCCGGTGCGTTGGCCGCCCATTGCGCCAGCACGAATGGCACGGGCTTGCCGTCCTTCGTCGCAAGACGTGAGAAGAAGGGCGGCCTGGTCGGGTCTGGCGACCATGCTGCGGCCACGGCGAAATTGCCGATGGTGTTGAATTCACCCGCCAGCGCCTGTTCCAGCGTCATCGCCTCAAATTTGGGATCCGCCGTTTCTGCCGGGCGCGGTGTCAGGCAACAGGGGTTCATCGCGTAGAGCGCGCCGAACACATCGGGGTGCTTCATGCCGAGCTTGAGCGTGCCATAGCCGCCCATCGAGTGCCCGGCGATGCCGCGCGCGGTGCGCTTGGCGATGGTGCGGAAATGCCCGTCAACATAACCGACGAGGTCAGCCGCAATATAATCCTCGAAATTGCCGACCGTGGGCGAGTTGGAATACATTGAGCCGCCGAAGCGAGTGTGGCTGTCGGGCACGACGACAATCATTTCTTGCGGACCCGCGCCTGCCGCCTTCAAAGCGGCATCGAAAGGAATGTAACCCAGATATTTCTCCGCGGTGGCGGTGAACCCGTGGAGAAAATAGAGGACTGGAAAGCGGCGCTTTTTCGCAGTGTCATAGCTCGGCGGGAGAATGACATAGACGGTGCGCTCAGGTGAATTGCCTTCCAGATTGCCCTCGACCGCCTGACTGTGCACGACAAGCTTTTCAACGCGCGCGAACGCGGGTGTCGCAACGAGCGTGGCAAGGGCGGACGTGGCAAGGGCGGACAGGGCAAGAGCGATCTTGCGCGTGCGGTTCATCAATTCGCTCCAATCAGTTCACGGCCAATCAGCATCCGGCGGATTTCGTTGGTTCCAGCGCCAATGTCGAGCAGCTTCGCATCGCGCAGGAAGCGTTCTACCGGCCAGTCTTTGGTATAGCCCGCGCCGCCCAGTGCCTGCACCGCCTCACCTGAGGCGCGGAAGGCATTTTCGCTGGCGAGCAGGATGGCACCTGCCGCATCAAAGCGCGTCGTCTGCCCGGCATCGCACGCCTTGGCGACGGCATAGACATAAGCGCGCGCCGATTGCAGCGCCACATACATATCGGCAATCTTCGCTTGCATCAGCTGGAAGGCGCCAATCGGCTTGCCAAACTGCTTGCGCTCACGGACATAGGGGATCACGACATCAAGGCAGGCCTGCATGATGCCGAGTTGCAGCCCGGAAAGCACGACACGCTCATAGTCCAGTCCGCTCATCAGCACGCCAACGCCGCCATGCAGCGGCCCCATGATGTTCTCTTCCGGCACGAAGCAATCGTTGAACACCAGTTCTGCCGTGGGCGATCCCCGCATCCCCATCTTGTCGATCTTCTGGCCGATGGAAAAGCCTTCCATATCCTTTTCGATAAGGAAGGCGGTGATGCCGCGTGAGCCCGCCTCCGCCGCCGTTTTTGCATAAACGACCAGCGTGTCGGCATAGGTCGCGTTGGTGATCCAGAATTTGGTGCCATTGAGGCGAAAGCCGCCTGCCACGGGGTCCGCACGTAGCTTCATCGACACAACATCAGATCCAGCACCCGCTTCCGACATGGCGAGTGAACCGAGATGTTCGCCTGAAATGAGCTTGGGCAGGTATTTCGCTTTCTGCTCAGGATTGCCCCAACGGCGGATCTGGTTGACGCACAGGTTGGAGTGTGCGCCGTAAGACAGGCCGATAGAGGCCGATGCACGGCTCACTTCTTCAACCGCCAGCACGTGTTCCAGATAGCCGAGGCCAAGGCCGCCCCATTCTTCTTCTACCGTGATGCCGTGCAGGCCGAGCGCGCCCATTTCTGGCCAGAGATCGCGCGGGAACCAGTCTTGCGCGTCGATCTTCGCGGCAAGCGGTGCAATCCGATCATCGGCAAATCGCCCTGCGCTATCGCGGATCATCTCCGCATTTTCGCCAAGGGCAAAATCGAAATGGGGTGTTGCGGGCATCTGGCTCTCCTTTGCCTTATCGCTAGCAGAGATGCGGATGCGGCAGAAATTGATATTGGACTCGGATTATCATAGATAAATTTTATGATTGAGCGTTATTTGCTGCGATATTTTCTGGCCGTGGTTGAGCATGGAAATTTCACGCGCGCGGCGGACGCTTGCGCCGTGACACAGCCGACCTTGTCCATGGGCATTTCCCGGCTTGAGCAATCCGTGGGGCAGGCGTTGTTCAAGCGGAGCAATCGCCGGGTGGAGCTGACGCCCGCAGGCGCACGGCTGGTCGCGCACGCCCGCGAGATCGAGGCACAGTTCAACCGGGCAGAACTGGATATGGGAAGCGCGCAGGTTCGCCAGACGCTGCGGCTGGGGGTTTTGTCGAGCCTGCCGTCTGCCAGCATCGCGCAACTGGCGGGAGCGGTGATGCTGGGGTGTGGCGTCAATGTGGAACTCGTTGAGGGGCGACCGCGAGAACTGGCTGAGGCGCTGGCGGCTGCCCGCATCGATATGGCGCTGACATTGGCGGATGAAGCCGCACCCGCTTTTCGTGCGATCTATGCCGAGGGTTATGAACTTGCGCTGCCTGCGAGCCACCCGCTTGCGGGGGAGTTGGAAATCGAAGCGGCGCAACTGGGTGACAGCATCATGATCGTGCGGCGGCATTGCGAGGTGTTGGCTGAAACCAGCCGTCATTTCACGCGCGCGGGCGTGCGGCCCTTTTTCTCTGCGCGCACGGCAAGCGATGAACGTGCCCTTGCGCTTGTCGCGGCCGGGCTGGGGCTTACGGTGATGCCGGCCTGTTTCAAATATGAAGGCGTTGTGCGCACGCCGCTCAAGGGCTTTCATTTCAGTCGCATCGTGGGCCTTTCCGCCCCGGCCGACGCGGCGTTTGCCGATGAGGTTCTTCTTGCCGCAATGAATGTGTTTGAGCGCAGGCAAGGCTGAAGATTAATGGGCCTAGCGCCGCGTGCCCGGCTTGTTTACATGGGCCGCCACGACTCAAACGGGATCATCATTGTGGCAATCGACATTCCTCTCGGCCTTACCTTTGACGACGTGCTGCTCCAGCCGCGCGAATCCGATGTTTTGCCGAGCCAGGCAGACACGCGGACCCAGATTACGCGGGACATTACGCTCAACATTCCGGTGCTGTCATCCGCGATGGACACCGTGACCGAGGCTGATATGGCAATCGTGATGGCGCAACTTGGCGGCCTTGGCGTTCTGCATCGCAACCTTTCGATTGAAGAACAGTGCCGGGCTGTCCGTCAGGTCAAGCGGTTTGAATCGGGCATGGTCGTCAACCCGATCACCATTCAGCCCGGCGCGACGCTGGCCGAAGCCAAGGCGATTATGGCCGCGCACAAGATTTCCGGTATTCCGGTGGTTGAGGCCAATGGCCGTCTGGCAGGCATCCTCACCAACCGCGACGTGCGCTTTGCTGAAAATCCCAGCCAGCCCGTTTCTGAACTGATGACTCACGAAAACCTCGTGACGGTGAAGGCGGGTGTCGATCAGGATGAAGCGCGCCGCCTGTTCCATGCGCGCCGCATTGAAAAGCTGCTTGTGGTCGACGATGCCTATCACTGCGTTGGCCTCATCACGGTCAAAGATATGGAAAAGGCCGTGACTTACCCGAACGCCACCAAGGATGGTGCAGGCCGCCTGCGCGTGGCGGCGGCATCGACCGTGGGTGATGCGGGCTTTGAGCGCACCGAGGCGCTGATTGACGCCGAATGTGATCTCATCGTCATTGATACAGCGCACGGCCATTCCAAGATGGTGTCGGCAGCGGTCGAGCGCGTGAAGAAGCTTTCGGGCAAGGTGCAGGTCATCGCAGGCAATGTCGCAACGGGAGATGCCACGCGCGCGCTTATCGATGCGGGTGCTGATGGCGTGAAGGTAGGGATCGGGCCGGGGTCGATCTGCACGACGCGTGTCGTGGCAGGCGTTGGCGTGCCGCAGTTGACGGCCATCATGGAATCGGCGGAAGAAGCCAGAAAATCTGGCCTTGGCGTGATTGCCGATGGCGGTTTGCGCACCTCTGGTGATATTGCAAAGGCGCTCGCTGCGGGCGCTGCCAGCGTCATGGTCGGCTCGCTTCTCGCGGGGACTGAAGAGGCGCCGGGCGAGACCTTCCTTTATCAGGGCCGCGCCTACAAGTCGTATCGCGGCATGGGCTCGGTCGGCGCGATGGCGC
>CALMVA010000056.1 GCA_937873035.1 uncultured Sphingomonadaceae bacterium
AAGCCGGGCTACCTCACCATGTCGGTCGCGCACATCAAGGGCGTTTCGGAAGAAACCACCACGGGCGTCCACCGCCTCTACCAGATCGCCAAGGACGGCAAGCTGCCCTTCCCGGCGATCAACGTGAATGACAGCGTCACCAAGTCGAAGTTCGACAACCTTTATGGCTGCAAGGAATCGCTCGTTGACGCCATCCGCCGCGCAACCGACGTCATGCTCGCCGGCAAGGTCGCCTGCGTTGCGGGCTTTGGCGACGTTGGCAAGGGCTCGGCAGCTTCGCTCCGTCAGGGCGGTGCCCGCGTTCTCGTGACCGAAATCGATCCCATCTGCGCGCTTCAGGCGGCGATGGAAGGCTATGAAGTCGTGACAATGGAAGAAGCCGTGACGCGCGCCGACATCTTCGTGACGGCGACGGGCAATGAAGATGTCATCACCGCCGATCATATGAAGGCGATGAAGCCGATGTCGATCGTGTGCAACATCGGCCACTTCGATAGCGAAATCCAGATTGCCGCGCTCTCCAACTACAAGTGGGATGAAATCAAGCCGGGCACCGATCTTGTCGAATTCCCCGATGGCAAGCAGATCATCATCCTCGCCAAGGGCCGCCTTGTGAACCTCGGCTGCGCGACGGGCCATCCGTCGTTCGTCATGTCGTCGTCGTTCACCAACCAGGTGCTGGCGCAGATCGAGCTGTTCACCAAGGCGAACGAATATGACAACAAGGTCTATGTTCTGCCCAAGCATCTCGACGAAAAGGTGGCGGCACTGCATCTCGAAAAGTTGGGCGTGAAGCTCACCAAGCTTTCGTCAAAGCAGGCAGCTTATATCGGCGTGACGGCAGAAGGCCCGTTCAAGCCCGATCATTATCGTTATTGACGATCAGGCGGTTCCATTCTGCCGCTGACATTCGTAAGAGGCTCGGCATGGTGCCGGGCCTCTTTTCGTTTCTTGCATGGTGATGCTGACCCAATCCTGGGCTGTCCTTGCCGGGATGGTGATGGCGGTCTGGCTGATCGGCAGCGCATGGGCGCTGGCAACCGGGCTGAATTTGCGGCGGCGCGCCAGCCAGAGCGCAGCGCAGGCAAGCAGCCTCTCCATGCTTCTCAACTCCGCGCCTGCTGTGCCGCTGGTGGTGCGTAATGATGGCCGCGTGGAGGCGCAGGAGCGGCTTGCGGGCTGGCTGGGCCTGTCCCGCCTCCCTAATTTCCTCTCCGAATTGTCAATGGGCGATGCCGGGCTGACGCCGGAAGATATGCAGGCGCTGGCGAAGGACGTAAACGCCGCCCAGCGCGCGGCACGCCCTTTTGCGCGCGTCGTCATCCCGCGCGGTGGGGCGCGGCGTCTTATGTTGCGGGGAGCACCGGCCCCGCTGCGCCTTGCCGGGCAGAACGCGATTACCATCTGGTTTTTCGATACGACCGATACACAGGCCGAAATTGATCGCCTCACCGAAGAGGCAGATCGGATGAGTCGGGCCTTTTCGACGCTCACGGGGTTGCTGGAGGCGGCCCCCTTCCCGATGTGGCATCGAGGACCCGACTTGCGCCTCGCCATGGTCAACACGGCCTATGTGCAGGCCGTGGAAGCCGACAGCGCCGAAGATGCCGTGACACGCGGGCTTGAACTCATCGATTCGGATGGCGGGCCGACGCCGATGGCCGCGGCTGCTGCGGCGCGCGCCAAAGGCGAGCCAACCTCGCGCGTGGTGCCGGCGACCATCGGTGGGGAGCGTCGTGCGCTGCGCATCGTCGATGTGCCGTTGGGCGATGCCGGCATTGCGGGCTATGCCATCGACGTTGAGGAAGTGGAGCGCGCGCGCGCGGCCTTCCGTCGCTTTGCCGAAACGCAGCGCGACACGTTGGATAGGCTCTCGGCCGCCGTTGCGCAGTTTGCAGGTGATCGCAGCTTGGTGTTCTGCAACCAGCCCTTCCAGCAGATTTTTGGGTTGAAGCCTGAATGGGTGGCAGAGCGCCCGGATTTTGATCGGCTTCTGGACCGGATGCGCGAGGCGCGGCGCTTGCCTGAAACACGCGACTTTCCGGCATGGAAGGCAGAGCGCCGCCAATGGTTCACCAGCACGGGCGGTGCGATTGAAGAGGCGTGGGTGGTGCCGGGCGGGCAGCATTTTCGCCTTGTTGCCCAGCCGCTGCCCGATGGCGGGCTGCTTCTCATCCTTGAAGACCGCACCGAACAGGCCCAGCTTGCCAGCGCGCGCGATACGCTGCTGCGTGTGCGCACCGCCACGCTCGACAATCTGTTTGAAGCAATTGGCGTGTTTGAGGCCAATGGCCGCCTGAGCACATGGAATAACCGCTTCCGTGAAATCTGGGAGTTTGAAGAGGCGTTTCTCGTTGCCCACCCGCGCGTCGATGCGCTGGCCGAGGCGGTGGCGCCCAAGCTGTCCAACCCTGAACGCGCGAGCCTCATCCGTGAGTTGGTGCGCTCGGCAACGGTGGATCGCAAGCAGCGTGGTGGGCGCGTGGCGCTCAGGACGGGGCGGCATTTCGAGTTCGCGGCAGTCCCGCTGCCCGATGGAGCCGCGCTATTTACGATGCTCGACATTACCGACAGCCGTCAGGTCGAAAATGTGCTGCGGGAACGCGCAGCGGCACTTGAAGAAGCAGACCGCATCAAAACGGCCTTTGTTGCCAATATGAGCTATGAATTGCGCACGCCGCTTACCTCAATTCAGGGGTTTGCGGAAATGCTCCAGAGCGGACTTGCCGGGCAGATGAGCGATCAGGCGCTTGAGTATACGGCGGCCATCCTTGAGTCGACCTCGCGGCTCGGCAGCCTGATCGATAATGTGCTCGATCTGACGCAGGACGAAGCGGGCGGCTTGCCAAGCGAGCGCAAGCGCGTCGATCTGACTGAACTGCTGCACGAAGCGTTGGCCAGCGTGACCGCCATGGCGCGCGACAAGTCAATTGATTTGGTGCAGGATATTGATGGATCGGTTGGCGTGGTGAAGGGTGATGCCCGGCGCTTGCGTCAGGCAGTTGACCAGCTTCTTGCCAATGCCATTGCCTATACGCCCGTTGGCGGCCGGGTGCTGCTTCATGCCGAAGGAACCACCGATCGGGCGCACATCGTCGTGTCTGATAATGGGCCGGGGATGGACGAGGCAGAGCAGGCGCGCGCGCTGGATCGCTTCAGCCGCGTTGGCGCGGATCGGGATGCCGGTGGCGCTCTGGGGCTTGGCCTGCCACTCGCGCAGCAATGCGTTGAAGGCCATGGTGGCGTGATGAGCCTTGTGTCTGAACTGGGGCAGGGCACTGCCGTTCAGATTGAATTGCCTCGCGCATGAGTGAACGCGCGCTTGATCTGCCCGATGCTGCCGCAACCGACGCGGCGGGCCGCGCGCTTGCAGGTGCGCTGCGCCCCGGTGATGTCATTGCGCTGACGGGCGATCTTGGCGCGGGCAAAACGAGCCTTGCGCGCGGGCTGCTCTCGGCGCTTGGCCTGGCGGAAGAAGCGCCCAGCCCCAGCTATGCGCTTGTCATCCCCTATGATCCGCCGCAGACCCGCCTGCCTGTTTGGCACGTCGATCTCTATCGGCTGGATGACCCGGAAGAAGCCGAAGAACTGGGGTTGGACGACGCCCTCATCGACGGCGCCCTTATCATAGAATGGCCTGAGCGGCTTGGCTGGCTATGGCCGGAATCGCTGCGTCTCCACATCTCGGTGCCCGATGCAGGGCCCCGCCGCTTGACAGCGACGTTGCCGCCGTCTTGGAAAGAACGATGGCCGTTTCCATGATACCGCCCGCAGGCGCGGGTGACTTTCTTGCCGCTGCCGGCTGGGCAGGCGCGCAAATCCTCCCGCTGGCGGGCGATGCCTCATTTCGTCGCTATTTCCGCATTGTCGATGGCGCGCGCGAAGCGGTGCTGATGGATGCGCCGCCACCGCATGAAGACCCGCGGCCCTTCATCCATGTGGCGGACTATCTTGTTTCCATCGGCCTGTCCGCCCCGCGCATCCTCGCGCGCGATCTGGAATTGGGCCTGCTGCTCATCGAGGATTTCGGCTCGGTGCGGATGCGTGAGACAGTCGACGCCAATCCGTCGATTGAGCGCGCCACTTATGCAGGCGTCGTTGATGTGCTCATCGAACTTCACCGTCACGCGCCGCCGCCGGGGCTGAAGGCGCATGGGCTTGCGCAGTGGCTCGATGAGATTTGCCTGTTTACTGACTGGTATTGCCCGGCTGTTGGCCTTGAGGTGGATCGCGCGGGCTTTCTCGCCGCATGGCGCGAGGTGCTCGCGCCTGTCGACGCGCAGGGCCAGAGCGTGACGGAACTGCGGGACTACCACGCCGAAAACATCATGCTGCTCGACGGGCGTGAAGGCGCGGCGGGCTTTGGTCTGCTTGATTTTCAGGACGCGCTTGTCGGCCATCCGGCTTATGATCTTGTCTCGATGCTGGAGGACGCGCGGCGCGATGTAACGCCGGCCGTCGAAGCCGAGCAACTGGCGCGCTACATGACGGCAACCGGCAAGGACGCCGCGTTTGAAGACGCCTATTGGGCGCTGGGCGCGCAGCGCAACACGCGTATTCTCGGCGTGTTCATCCGCCTGTGGAAGCGCGATGGAAAGCCGCATTATACAAGCTTCCAGCCGCGTATGTGGGGGCTTTTGGAGCGTGATCTGGCGCATCCCGGCCTGGCCCCCGTCAAGTCATGGTTCGACGCCAATGTGCCTGCGGACAAGCGCAAGCCCTATTGGGAAAACTTCCAGCCATGAGTTCGGCCATGAACATTGCCCGCAAACCTCTCACCATCCGCCCGGAGGAAGGTGCCGTGCCGCCGCGCACTGCAATGGTGATGGCGGCGGGCCTCGGCAAGCGTATGCGCCCGTTGACGGCCACGCGGCCCAAGCCGCTTGTGGAGGTCGCTGGCCGCACCCTGCTCGACCATTGCATTGACCGGCTGAAATCGGCGGGTGTCGGAAAAGCCGTGGTCAACGTCCACTATCTTGCTGATGCGCTGGAGGCGCATCTGCGCACGCGTGTGACGGGCATCGATATTGTCGTGTCGGACGAGCGCGCGCAGCTTCTGGAAACGGGCGGCGGGCTGATGCACGCCAGGGATCTGATCGACGCTGATCCCTTTCTGTGCGTCAACAGCGACAATCTGTGGGTTGATGGGCCGGTCAATGCGCTGCGGCTCATGGCGGGCCGTTGGGATGATCGGCAAATGGATGCGCTGTTGCTGCTCGTGCCGCAGGCGCGCGCCAATAATCATCCGGGCAAGGGCGACTTTCACATGGATGCCATGGGCCGCCTTTCGCGCCGCAAACCCAATCGCGTTGCGCCTTTTGTCTTCACCGGCATCCAGATGATGTCGAAGCGACTTCTGGTCGATGCGCCCGAAGGCCCGTTTTCAACCAACCTGTTCTGGAACCGCGCGATTGCGGCGGGGCGCTGCTATGGCGTTGTCCATCAGGGTATGTGGTTTGATGTCGGTTCGCCTGCCGCCATCCCGGTGACGGAGGCGATGCTCGCGGATGGCTGACCGGCGCGAGCCTGCCGTTTACACCATTCCGCCGCACCGGGCGTTCGCCGATGCGCTCGTTACGGGTGTTTTGGCGCTCTACGGTGCAGACAGCATGGCGCTCGCCCGCGGTATCATCCTTGTGCCCAATAATCGCGCAGGTCAGGCAATTGGTGATGCCTTTGTGCGCCGCGCCGAAGGCGGCCTGCTGATGCCCCGGCTCGTGCCTATTGGTGACCCTGAGCTGGATGACCGGACCGGCCCGGCACTTGATCCCTTGGACGAACAGCCACTGACCCCCGCCATTGCGCCGCTGCGCCGCCAGTTGATTCTCGCCCGGTTGCTGCAGGACGCACGCGGCGGTGATGCGGCAGAAGCGATGCGGCTGGGCGCAGACCTTGGTCGCGTGCTCGATCAGCTTCATGTCGAAGAACGCAAGCCTGACGAACTGGCAAAGCTGGACCTCAAGGACGGCCTCTCAGAGCATTGGCAGCGCTCGCTAGACCTGCTCAACATCGTGCTGAAGCAATGGCCGCAAGAGCTGGCGCAGCGCGGCTGCATCGACCTGGCCGACCGGCGCAACCAGCTGCTGACGCGCGTTGAGGAACGCTGGGCGCGGGAGGCTCCGCCGGGCTTTGTGATCGCGGCGGGCATCTCGACGGGCGCGCCTGCGGTTGCGCGCCTGCTCAAGCGCGTGGCGCGGCTGCCCAATGGCCGGGTCGTGCTGGCGGGGCTCGATCAACATATGCCAGCCGCGGGATGGGATGCCGTTGCTGGAAAGGATGGTGGCCCTGCCATCGAGACGCACCCGCAATTTCACCTCTGGCAGATGCTGGACCGGATGGACACGGCGCGCGCCGATGTGAAGCTGTGGCGCTATGGCAGCGAGAGCGATGCCGCGCCCGCCCGCTCGCGCGCCATATCCAATGCGCTTGCGCCCGCCCGCTTTACGGACAAATGGGTCGATCTCAAAGCATCCGAGCGGCAATTGTCGGGCGTGCAGGCCATTGAGGTCGCAACCCCGGCAGACGAAGCACAGGCCGTGTCGCTTGCTATCCGCGCCAAGCTGGATACGCCGGGCACGGTCGCGCTCGTCACGCCAGATCGGGGCCTTGCCCGTCGGGTCGCCACGCACTTGAAACGCTGGGGTATCGAGGCGGATGATTCGGCAGGCATCCCCTTGTCGCAAACGGCACCGGGCATGGCGCTGCTCGCGCTTGCCACCGCCGCTGCCGAAGGCTTTGTGCCGGTGCCGCTCCTTGCGTTGCTCAAGCATCCGCTGGTCAATGGCGGGCAGGAGCGGCTGGCGTGGCTCGATGGCGCGCGCGCCCTTGATATGGCGTTGCGCGGGCCGCGCCCGGCGGCATCGCTTGCAGCCATCACGGCGTTTCTGGCAACCGGCGATGAGCGCACCAAAAAGACGCGCAGTGCAGCCCTTGAGTGGTGGCATGAGGTTGCGCCGCTGCTTGAACCGGCAGAGGCAATGTTCCGCAATGGCGGCACAATGGGGCAGTTGCTTGAAGTCTTGCGCACCACGCTTGAAACCTTGTGCGGAGACGGTGTCTGGGCCGGTGAGGCCGGGCGTGCGCTGGCTGATCTGTTCGCCGATTTGCAGGCACATTCCGATGAAGCGCCAGCACGTGTGGAGGCCTTTATTTTGCCGCGCCTGTTGCGGCAGCTGCTGGAGGCGACAACCGCGCGCCCGGCGCGTGGCGGGCATCCCCGCGTGTTTATCTGGGGGCTTCTGGAAGCCAAGCTGCAATCAGCGGAGACGATGATCCTTGGCGGGTTGAATGAAGGCATCTGGCCTGCGCTGCCAACGCCTGACCCCTGGCTGGCACCAGCGGTGCGCCGCCAGCTTGGCTTGCCCAGTCTTGAGCGGCGCATTGGCCTTTCCGCGCATGATCTGGCGGGCGCGCTTGGGGCACCTGCGGTTCTCCTCACGCGTGCCCGGCGCGATACGGGAGCGCCGACCAACGCCTCACGCTTCTGGCTGCGGCTTGAAACGATGGCGGGTGAACTTGCAGCGCCAGCCGTGCGTTTTGATCTGCTGGCCCGCGCGCTGGACGGCGGGGATGGCCAGCCTCGCCGTGCGCACAGACCTGCGCCGTGCCCGCCACTTTCGGCACGGCCACAGCGCATCGCCGTGACCGATGTTGATCGCCTCGCCGCCGATCCTTATTCCTTCTACGCCAAAGCCATCCTCAAATTGCAGGCACTGGAAGATGCCGATGCAGAGCCTGGCCCGGCGTGGAAGGGTTCTCTCATCCACGATGTGCTGGACCGTTGGGCCAAGGAAAGTGGCTATGCGCGGGGCGCGCTTGTTGAAAGGATGCGCCATGCGCTGGATGGGCCAGCAGTGCACCCGGTCGTGCGCACCTTGTGGCTGCCCCGGCTGATCGATGCCTGTACATGGATCGAGACGCAGGTGGATGAGGGCCGTAGCGAAGGCCGCACACCCGCCGCGAGTGAAGTGAAGGGCGAGGCGGTGAAGGACGGCATCACGGTTTATGGCCGCGCCGACCGCATCGACCAAACCCCCGGCGGTATCGCCATCATCGACTATAAGACTGGCAATGCGCCCAGCAATAAGCAGGTGAAGGAAGGCTTTGCACTCCAGCTTGGCCTGTTGGGCTTCATCGCCTCTCAAGGCGGTTTTGAGCGCGGCAATGGCGCGCCGGATGGTTTTGAATATTGGTCATTCCGGCGCGATGGGGATAGTTTCGGCAAAATCTCAACGCCTGCGGGAGGCGGCAAATCACAGATCGCGCCTGACGCATTTGTGGATTTCATCGTGACTAAATTTCGTGAAGCGGCGGCCCGCTGGCTGACTGGCGATGAACCCTTCATCGCCAAGCTTCATCCCGATTATGGCTATGGCGAGTTCGATCATCTGATGCGGCTTGAAGAATGGCAGGGCCGCGATGGCTAGGCGCAAGAGCTTTACTCGTCTGCCGGAGCTGAAGGACAGTCAGGCGCAGGCATCACGCCCCGATGCGCAGGTCTGGCTCTCGGCCTCTGCGGGTGCGGGCAAAACGCAGGTCTTGACGGCGCGTGTGCTGCGGCTGCTGCTCAACGGTGCCGCGCCGGAAGCAATCCTGTGCCTCACTTTCACCAAGGCGGGTGCTGCCGAAATGGCGGACCGCGTGCATGAGCGTTTGGGCGCTTGGGTTACGCTTTCTGAGCAGGAGTTGCGCCACGAATTATTTGCACTTGGCGAACCGCATCTTGGCGATCGGCTGGGGGAAGCGCGGCAATTATTCGCCAAGGTGCTTGATGCGCGTGGCGGGGGCTTGCGCATCCAGACCATCCACAGTTTTGCGCAGACGCTGCTTGCCGCTTTTCCCGCAGAGGCTGATCTTCCCATTGGCTTTCGTCCGCTTGAAGGGCGCGATGAAACCAATTTGCAGGCCGAAGCGCTGGCCGACCTTGTCTCCCGCGCCGAGCGCGAGGGGCGGATGGGCACTATTGATCGGCTCCAGTTCCTCGCCAAGGTCATTGGCGAAGATGCAACGCGGCGCATCCTTGGCCGCTGTGCACAGGTGCCCGACGAGATGGAGCGGCTGGGCAATGGCGACATTGAGGGCGTTGTTCGAAGGCTTCTGACGGGCGGTATTGGTGACATTGAAGGTTGGTTGCAGGCACGGTGCGGCGATGTTGTCGCGCCGATAGACCGGCTTACATTCGTGCGAGACGCCAATGCGCGCTGGCTGACGAAGGCTGGAACACCGGCAGTCGCGGGAGAAAAGGCTGCGAAAGCGTTGGCTTCCTGGCTACAGGCCGACGTCACTGAGCGCGTAGAGCAGCTTGATCGCCTTCAAGATGTATGGCTTACCGGGAAGGGGGAAATCCGGGCAAATATGCCTGCGGAAGCGGGCTATCTCCAAGCCATCGAATCCCTGAACGAGTGGGTTTCAAGCCTTTTGCAGATGAAGGCTTTTGGCAGAATTGCTCCCAAAATAGCTGCCGCACTCACGCTGGGGCAGGAATATGCCCGTGCTTATGCCGATGCGAAGCGGGCGGCGGGTGTCGTCGATTTTAACGATATGATCCGCGCGACGGTGCGACTTCTTGACACGCCGGGCATTGGCGAATGGATTCGCTTCAAGCTCGATCAGACGGTCGATCATGTGCTTGTCGATGAGGCACAGGATACCAATGCCGCGCAATGGTCCATCGTGAAGGCGCTCACGGAGGAGTTTTTCGCGGGCGAAGGTGCCAAGGGCGATAAGGTTCGCACTGTTTTTGCGGTGGGTGACTTCAAGCAGGCGATCTTCGGGTTTCAGGGCACCGATCCGCGCCAGTTTGGGGCTGCGGGCGATTATTTCCGCACGCATATCGAAGCGGCCGAGCAAGAGTTCAATCCGCTGTCGATCAGCCAGTCATTCCGGTCGAGCCAGCCGATCCTGGATGTGGTGGATGCCGTTGTTACCGATATTGGTCATGGGGTGATGGGCCTGCCGGAAGCCGCTGAGCGCCACCAGAGCGCGCGGGGTGGCTCTGGCCATGTCGAGTTGCTGCCCGTCGTCGTGCAGGTGGAAGAGGACGATGCGTCAGATGCGGGCGCAGACGATGAGGAAGACTGGTTTTCAAATGCCGAGCGAGATTGGGCGCGCACGCTTGCCAGCAAGGTGAAAGACTGGACGAACGGCGGACTCTATCTCGACAACCAGAGCCGCCCTTGCGAGCCCGGCGACATCATGATCCTGCTGCGCAGCCGCAAGGATATGGCGCGGCTCATCGTCTCGCGGCTCTATGAAGAAAAAGTGCCCGTGGCAGGCGTGGACCGGCTTCGGCTCGATGCGCCGATTGCGGTGCAGGATCTGATGGCCGCCGTCCGCTTTGTGTTGCAGCCTGCGGATGATCTTTCGCTCGCAAGCCTGCTTGTCTCGCCGCTCATCGGCTGGACGCAGGATGAACTTATGCAGCGCGCCATAGGCCGCAAGGGCGCGCTCTGGCCGCATCTGCGCGCCACCCAGCCGCGTGAGGCGCTGGAGGCGCTCCATATCCTGCTCGACATGGCGGACCGGACGACGCCCTATGTTTTTCTTGAGAACATCCTGTCCGGCCCCATTGGCGGGCGTGCGCGGCTGATCGCCCGGCTGGGTGAGGAAGCGCGTGATCCGGTGGAAGAACTGCTCAACGCTGCACTCACGTTCGAGGTGTCGAATACGCCGTCTCTCCAGCTCTTTCTCAATTGGTTCTCGCGTGGCGAGGTTGAGATCAAGCGTGACCCTTCCAAGCCTGCAAATGCGGTGCGCGTGATGACGGTGCATGGCTCCAAGGGGCTGCAGGCGCCGGTGGTGGTGCTTGCCGATGCCACCTCTGATCCCGCCAATCGCAAAGCACGTGACCTTGACTGGCTGGCAGAAGATGGGCTGACGCTGCCCTTGTTCCGCCCCAAGAAGGATGAGCTGGCAGGCTCGCTCAAGACATCTGCGAAAGCGCAGGATGACCGCGAGCGCGAAGAGCATTGGCGGCTCCTTTACGTCGCGCTGACGCGGGCCGAGGAATATCTCTTTGTTGGCGGCGCGCTCAACAGGCCGCAGTCCAAGAAGTTTGAAAAGGATGGCGAAATCAGTGCCGACTGCTGGCACGCGCGCGTGGCCGCCGGGATGCGGCGGCTTGCGGGCGTGCAGCAAGAGGCGGGTAGCCTTATCTTTGCGCATCGGGAGAAGAAATCAGGCAAGGGCAAAGCCAGGGATGATGAGGGCGAGCATTGGCGCGAGGCGTTGCCCGGATGGAGCCTTGCGCCAGCCCCGGAAGAAGCCCGTCCGGCGCGTCCGCTCGCGCCGTCAGCACTTGGCGCGGCGGATATGGCCGCCAGCCCGCCGCCTGATCCCGCACTTCGCGCGGCGGCAGAGCGCGGGCGCCTGCTCCATGGCCTGTTTGAACGACTGCCAGCGGTCCGCCCCGATGATCGTGCCAAAGCCGCGCGGCGCTGGCTTGAAGGGCAGGGCGTGGCGGATACTCAGTCGCTGGTCGATACGGCGCTGGCAGTCCTTGATGACCCCGCTTTTGCACAGGTTTTTTCAGGCAATGCCCTTGCCGAAGCGCCGCTTGCCGGGGTGGTTGATGGCCAGGTGGTTGCAGGCACGGTTGACCGACTGCTCGTGACCGAAAGCGAAGTCACTGTGATAGACTTCAAGACCGGGCGACGCGTCCCGCGTGATGCGCAGGCGGTGCCAGATTACCACAAGGCGCAGATGGGGGCTTATGCGGCCGTGCTGGCGGAGATATTCCCGATGCGCACGGTGCGGGCGGCGCTTCTCTATTCGGCCGGGCCACGTCTCATTACGCTGTCCGCCGAAGATATTGCCCGCTGGCGTCCGGGGCAAAGCGGGGAATAGTTTTTCTTCTGGCATCCGCCCGTTGAGATCGGCGGGCGGACTGCCTAGATTGCACGCACGAAACAAGGAGATCAGTTCATGGCCACCAAGGCAATCACCGATGCAAGCTTTTCAGCCGACGTTCTGAACGCGGACGGCCCGGTTCTCGTCGATTTCTGGGCGGAATGGTGCGGCCCGTGCAAGATGATCGGCCCCAGCCTTGAAGAGATTTCGGATGAACTCGCCGGCAAGGTGACGATCGCCAAGATCAACATCGACGAAAACCCCGATGCTCCCGCCAAATATGGCGTGCGCGGTATTCCGACGATGATTATGTTCAAGGGCGGTCAGCCCGCTGCGACCAAGGTTGGCGCTGCACCAAAATCAGCGCTCAAGGGCTGGATTGAATCGGAAATCTGAGACGCAGCTTTCCGCTGTGTGCGGGGGATGCCAGCCTGCGCTGGCATGACGTTTGGTAATGGGTGACGGACGCGTCGGGCTATTCGTCACCCCAGCGCAGGCTGGGGTCTAGCAGAATCGACCGACGTGCTGGACAAGCGTCTCCGGGCGGGGCCTTCAGCTCCGGTAATCGGCGTTGATGCTGATATAGCCGTGGGTCAGATCGCAGGTCCAAACCGTTGCGCGACCATCACCCAGCCCGATGTCGACACCAATATTGATGTCTTGCCCTTTGAGATGCGCGGCAACGGGGGCTTCGTCATAGCCATCAACCGGCAGGCCCTTTTCGGCGACCTGGGTGGTGCCAAAGCGGATGGCGAGCAGATCGCGCTCGGCGGGTTCACCTGCCTTGCCGACGGCCATCACGACGCGGCCCCAATTGGCGTCTTCACCGGCAATCGCGGTTTTCACCAGCGGCGAATTTGCGATGCTGAGCGCGATGCGGTGGGCGCTTTGGTTGGACACCGCCCCCGCAACACTGACTTCAATGAACTTGCTCGCCCCTTCGCCATCGCGCACCACAAGATGCGAGAGTTGACGGCACAGATCGATGAGCGCTGCCTGAAAAGCGTCCGCTCCCCCATCTGCGAATGTGACCAGTGGCGCATTGCCGGCCCTGCCTGTCGCAAAGGCGAGAACCGTGTCAGAGGTGGAGGTGTCGCTATCGACCGTGATGCACGAGAAGGTGGCGGTGTTGGCGGCGGAGAGCATCTGCTGAAGAAGAGCGGGCGCAATCGCGGCGTCGGTAAAGACATAGCCCAGCATCGTCGCCATGTCGGGCGCGATCATGCCTGAGCCTTTGATAACGCCCACGAGCGTGACGGTGCGGTCGCCGATCACCGCCTGCGTCATCGCGCCCTTGGGGAAAGTGTCTGTTGTCGAGATGGCAGCGGCAATATCTTCCCAGCCACAAGGAGCCGCCGTGAAGGCTGCTTCCAGCCCGGCTTCGGCCTTGTCGATGGGCAGAGGCACGCCGATCACGCCCGTTGCGGACACGAACACCTCACCAACGGTGCAACCAAGATGTGCTGCCGCCTTGGCGGTGACGGCTTCCACCGAGGCGCGGCCCTTGTGGCCGGTAAAGGCGTTGGCGTTGCCTGCGCTCACAACAAGCGCGCGCGCGGTGCCTGTCGGCAGATGTTCGCGGCACCATTCGACTTCGGGAGAGGGGCATTTGCTTTTGGTCGTTACGCCCGCAACGGCGGTGCCTTCATCGAAGGTGATGAAGCTCAGGTCGCAGCGATCCCAGTTTTTATAGCGCGCGCGCGCCACGCGCGGGGTGACACCTGCAATCGGCGGCATGGCGGGGAAGGGGCGGGCGAGGAGAGAAGTCGGCGTGCTCATGATATGTGCGCGATAACACCCATGCGCGCCGGGTCAATCAACAAGCGGGGATTTGGCAACAAGCGGGGATTTGGCAATGGGGCCATCTCTCAATACACTCTACCCTCTTAGCGACTCAGGAGCATATGAGCATGATTGCGATGGCATCCCTTCTTTCGGTTCTTCTGCTCGCCGATGCGTCCGATGCAGCGACAGGCGTGCGCGCCAGGCTGGTGGAAGGCGGCATCAGTAATTCCGACTATCCCGTTGAAGCGCTCGCGGCCAAGCAAGAGGGGGTGGCGACGGTGCGGTATCTCATCGACACCAAGGGCAGAACGTCGCGCTGCTCGGTCACAAGTTCAAGCGGATCTGCTGTTCTTGATGCAAAGACCTGCGCGATTGTGGAGCAGCGGTTTCGCTATCAGCCCGCTACGGGCACCAATGGCAAGGCGGCGGACGAATGGCGCACCCAGCGCATCGCATGGCGCCTGCCTGATCTGGCAGCCCTGTCCGATCCGCCCGCCACAGAGCCCGCCCGTGCAGAGTTCATGCTGGAAATTGATACCAAGGGGGAGGTGATGTCGTGCCGCGTCCGCCAGTCCAGCGGCGATGCGGCATGGGATGATCGCCAGTGCCGCGCTATCGGACAGAGTCAGACCTTCAAGCCGCGCATCGGGCCGGACGGACGGGCGGTCAATTCGCTGGTGCTGTTCCGGGTGCGCTGAAGTTGCACTCTTCAGAAAATGGCAATGCGTGGGTGCTAGTCCTGTTGTGGCGGGATGGACGGGGGCGATAATGCTCCCTATATCCCGATGACGGACTGACTGAAATGCGCCTTTTTCTTTATCTTTTGGCCCTTGTGGTCGGCTTTTCGCCCGCACAGGCGAGCCGTGTCTCGCTTGCCGGGCCGGTGGCGGTCGCCTGCAAGTCGGTTGATGCCGGGGCTGTCCGGCAGGCGCGTGCCGTTTCTCCGCACGCTGCTTTGGCTCCTGCTCATGCACAGGCGCTGCCAGCATCTGTCATTCCGGTGCGGGGCGCGGCACCTGCTTACGCCGCCACGGCAAGTGAACTGAGCGACCGCCCGCTGGAATAGCCGCGCGGCGACGCTTCGCGTCGTTCACCTCCGCCCAAATCTGTGCGTTGGCATTTGTGCTGCGCGTCCCAAA
Organism: uncultured Sphingomonadaceae bacterium; assembly: GCA_937873035.1. Classification (GTDB taxonomy): domain Bacteria; phylum Pseudomonadota; class Alphaproteobacteria; order Sphingomonadales; family Sphingomonadaceae; genus Aquisediminimonas. The sequence goes on from CALMVA010000056.1 coordinate 14,772, forward strand.
ATTCCAAGGAATTCCATATGTTCGGCAAGATTGCCAAGGCCGTGTTCGGCTCGTCAAATGATCGTTACGTCCGTTCGCTCCTCAAAATCGTTGAGAAGGTCAACGGCTTTGAGCCCGTGATCTCGGCGATGACTGATGATGAACTGCGCAACCAGACAGTGCTCTTGCGCCAGCGGCTTGATGCGGGCGAAGTGCTGGATGCACTGCTGCCCGAAGCCTTTGCTACGGTGCGCGAAGCGGCCAAGCGGACGCTGGGTCAGCGCCATTATGACACGCAGCTTGTGGGCGGCATCGCGCTTCATCGCGGTGAAATCGCCGAAATGCGCACGGGTGAGGGCAAGACGCTGGTTGCGACTGCGGCAACCTATCTCAACGCCCTGCCGGGCAAGGGCGTCCACGTCATCACCGTCAACGACTATCTCGCCCGCCGCGACGCGGACTGGATGGGGCAGGTCTATCGCTTCCTGGGGCTGACGGTGGGGGTTATCGTCCCCAATCTGTCCGATCAGGAACGCCGGGACGCTTATGGCGCCGACATTACCTATGGCACCAACAATGAGTTTGGTTTCGACTATCTGCGCGACAATATGAAATATGAGCGCGATCAGATGGTCCAGCGTCCCTTCAACTACGCCATTGTTGACGAGGTGGACTCGATTCTGATCGACGAAGCGCGCACGCCGCTCATCATTTCAGGACCGACCGACGACAAGTCGGAGCTTTACATCGCAGTCGACGCCATCGTGAAACAAGTCGTCGAAGGCGATTATGAGAAGGACGAAAAGCAGCGTTCGGTTGTGCTGACGGAAGAAGGCACCGAGCGCGTTGAGCGGTTGCTGGAAGGGGCGGGCCTTCTCGAAGGCGCGAACCTTTATGATTATGAGAACACGCAGGTCGTCCACCACCTCAATCAGGCGCTGCGTGCCAACCTGATGTTCAAGCGCGACACCGACTATATCGTGAAGGACAACAAGGTTGTCATCATCGATGAATTCACCGGACGCATGATGGATGGCCGCCGCTGGTCAGATGGTCTGCATCAGGCGGTGGAAGCCAAGGAAGATGTGAACATCGAGCCAGAGAACCAGACGCTCGCCTCGATCACCTTCCAGAACTATTTCCGTATGTATCCCAAGCTCGGCGGCATGACGGGCACGGCGGCAACCGAGGCGCAGGAATTTTACGACATCTACAAGATGAATGTCGTCACCATCCCCACCAACGTGCCCGTGCAGCGCGTTGATGATGAGGATGAGTTCTACAAGAATACGCATGACAAATTTGGCGCGATCGCCAAGCTCATCAAGGAACGCGCGGCGGCTGGCCAGCCAGTTCTCGTCGGCACGGTCTCCATCGAAAAGTCGGAACTGCTGAGCGAGTTCCTCACCAAGGAAGGCGTCGATCACAATGTGCTCAACGCGCGCTACCATGAGCAGGAAGCGCATATTGTCGCGCAGGCGGGCCGGTTGGGCGCGGTGACCATCGCCACCAACATGGCTGGCCGTGGCACCGACATTCAGCTGGGCGGCAACCTTGAGTTTCGCGTGGATGATGAATTGCGCACGCTTGAAGATGGCGCGCACAAAGATGGCGAGATCGCGCGGATCAAGGCCGAGATCGATCTGGAAAAGCAGCGTGTGCTTGAGGCGGGCGGGCTTTTTGTCGTTGGCACCGAGCGTCACGAAAGTCGCCGCATCGACAACCAGCTGCGCGGCCGCTCTGGCCGTCAGGGCGACCCAGGCCGCTCCAAATTCTACCTCTGCCTTGATGATGATCTGCTGCGCATCTTCGGCCCGGACACGCTGTTCTCAAAGATGATGAACAACAATCTTCAGGATGGCGAAGCCATTGGCTCGCGCTGGCTCTCCAAAGCCATCGAAACCGCGCAGAAGAAGGTTGAAGCGCGGAACTACGACATCCGCAAGCAGGTCGTTGAGTATGATGACGTGATGAACGACCAGCGCAAGGTCATCTATGAGCAGCGCGGCGACATCATGGATGCCGAAGCGGTGGACGATGTGACGGTGGATATGCGCTATGAGACGATCAACGAGATCGTTGGCGATGCCTGCCCGCCCAACAGCTACCCTGAGCAGTGGAATATCGACGGGCTCAAGGCGCGCGTCGAAGAGGTTTTCGGCATCACCATCCCGGCGGAAGACTGGGCGAAGGAAGCCGAGATCGAGCCGGAAATGGTGGAAGATCGCATCCGTGAACAGGCCGATGCGATGATGACTGCCAAGCAGGCCGAGCTTGAAGGCGATATGTGGAAGCAGGTCGAAAAGAGCGTGCTTCTCCAGTCGCTCGATCATCGCTGGAAGGAGCATCTGGCAACGCTTGATGCCCTGCGCGCCGTTATCCATCTGCGCGCCTATGCGCAAAAGACGCCGATCAACGAATATAAGCGCGAAGCCTTCGCCCTGTTTGAGCGGATGCTCGTCGCCATTCGTGAAGATGTGACGAAAATCCTCGCGCACGCGCAGTTCCAGTTCCAGGCACCGCCCGAACTGCCTGAAATGCCGAGCTTCATCACCTCGCATATCGATCCGCTGACGGGCGATGATGATAGCAATGATTTTGATGCAGCGTCGCTGGGCCTTGTTTCGACGCGCCTGCCGCCGCTCCAGATCATCCAGCCCGACCCGGAAGCCGAAATGGGTGAAGACCCAGCGGAATGGGAAGGCAAGGTCAGCCGCAACGCGCCATGCCCATGCGGATCAGGCCAGAAATACAAGCACTGCCACGGCGCGTTCTGAGGCTGCAAGGAGGCGGCTTGCCTGCGGGGTGCCCGACGGGGGCATCCTGATGCCGTCCCCGTCACCCCGGTGCAGGCTGGGGTCTTTTGGGTCGGGTGCGCGAGATGCCAGCCT
>CALMVA010000057.1 GCA_937873035.1 uncultured Sphingomonadaceae bacterium
ACATTCAGGCGCTGCGCCAGCAGGGTGTGGCGGTGGTTGCGGATCGCTATCCCCAAATTGAAGTGCCCGGCTTTTATGACGGCCCCGGCCTTTCCGCCGCGCACACCAGCAACCCGCTTATCCTGTGGCTCGCCGCGCGCGAGCGGGCGCTTTACCAGCTTATGGCGGCGCAGCTGCCAACGCTTGTGCTGCGGCTCAACATCAGCATGGAAACCGCCCTTGCCCGCAAGCCCGACCATGAGCCAGACCTGCTCGCCCGCAAGATCGCCGTCACCCCGCGCCTGACCTTCAACGGCGCACACATCGTGGAGATTGACGCCAATCGCCCCTATGACGATGTGTTGGCGGCCGTGACACAGGCCATCGACAAGGCGCTTGGCGACAGCTGAAAATGCGCCAATAATCGCATCAGGCCAATGGCATGGCAGAAAGCGGGCGGTGATGGGCACATTTTTCAAAATAATGGCATCAACCGCACTGCTGCTGCCCACGGGCGTCGCACACGCACAGGGCAGTGCGCCGCCGGGCAAATCGGTTGGTTCAGCCGTTACCCAACCGCTCGCCGACATCAACGTGAAGCGGCGGGAGCTTCCGCCGGAAGTGCTGGCGATCCGCGACAATCCATATGTGATGGCCAATGTGCGCAACTGCGCAGACATCACCGCCGAAGTCCGCAAGCTCAACGAGGCGCTTGGCCCTGATTTTGACGAGATTGAACTGGACCCGGACGCCCGCAAGCGCAAGGAAGCGGCAGCGAGCGCCGCCGGCGGGCTTGTTTCCAGCCTCATCCCCTTTCGCTTCCTTATCCGCGAAATTTCTGGTGCGACCAAGGCCGAACGCGATTATCGGGAGGCACTCTATGCCGGGATCGTCCGGCGGGCTTTTCTGAAGGGCATCGGGCAGGAGCGCAAATGCGCCTTGCCTGCACGTCCGCTCCATCCGCTCGAAGGAGCCTCGGATGCAGCGGCACAGGTGATAAGGGGCGGGGATGACAAATGAGGCATCGCGGCTGGCAGCCGCAAAATGGCGGCTCCAGCTGGAAGACTGCAACAATACAGAGGATTTCCGCGAGCTTGCCCGGCGCAGGCTGCCCGGCCCTGTCTTCCACTATATAGATGGCGCCGCCGATGATGAGGTGACGCGCAGGCGCAACACGGCCAGCTTTGAAAGCTGCGATCTGGTGCCCGATGTGCTGGCGGGCGTTGCCGATATTGATATGCGCACCACAGTGATGGGGCGTGAAATCGCCATGCCGCTGTTCCTGTCACCAACCGCGCTCCAGCGCGTGTTCCATTGGCAGGGCGAGCGCGCCGTTGCCCGCGCGGCGGAAAAATTTGGCACCTATTTCGGCATTTCGAGCCTTGCGACCGTGGGCGTCGAGGAAATCGGCCGCACAATTTCCACCCCCAAGCTCTTCCAACTCTACATCCATAAGGACAAGGGGCTGAACAGCGCGATGATCGAGGCGTGCAAGGCGGCGAAATTCGATGCCATCGCGCTCACCGTCGACACCATCGTGAGCGGAAATCGCGAACGCTGTATGCAAACCGGCTTCACCTCGCCGCCCAAGCTGACGATCGCTTCCGCCTTTGACTTTGCCTTCCACCCGCGCTGGACGCTCAACTATCTGCTGCGCGAAAAGTTCGAGCTGTCGAACCTGAAAGATCATGTCCGCGAGGGATCACAGCAGGCCATATCGATCCAGGATTATTTCAACACGATGCTCGACACATCGATGGACTGGAAAACCGCTGAAAAGGTGCGCGTGGACTGGGGCGGAGAGTTCTGCCTCAAGGGCATCATGTCGGTGGAAGACGCCAAACGTGCGGTGGATATTGGCGCAACCGCCATCATGGTGTCCAACCATGGCGGCCGCCAACTCGATGGGAGCCGCTCTCCCTTCGACCAGCTCGCCGAGATCGTGGACGCGGTGGGCGACAAGATCGACGTGATTTGTGACGGCGGCATCACGCGGGGCACGCACGTATTGAAGGCGCTTTCGGTGGGCGCAAAAGCCTGTTCGGGCGGGCGGCTCTACCTTTATGCGCTGGCAGCAGCGGGGCAGCCCGGCGTTGAACGCGCCATCGGCAAGCTTCATGCGGAGATTGAACGCGGGATGCGGCTGATGGGCGCGCGCACGGTTGCAGATCTCACCCGCGGCAATCTGCGCTGGCGATAAGCCGCTTTCCCGGTTGCCGCGCGCCCAAGATTCTGCAATTTCCAATCTGGTGCAAATCGCCGCTCTTTTGGAGCGGTTAGGTGCGCGGCCAAACAGGGATTGCCGAGAGTGGAGCCGGAAGCCGGGACAAGCGCACGCTACAAAGCGTTCATAAGCTATAGCCACCGGGACGCGCGCTTCGCCGTTTCGCTGCACCGTCAGCTTGAAGCCTATCGCCTGCCTGCCCGGCTTGTCGGCACGCAAACCGCACGAGGCCTTGTGCCCGCCCGGTTGACGCCCATTTTCCGCGACATTGATGAACTGCCGGCCTCGGACGATCTGAGCGCAGAAATTCTTGGCGCGCTCGCCGCGTCAGAGGCGCTCATCGTCCTCTGCTCGCCTGACGCCAGGGCGTCGCGCTGGGTCAATCGTGAAGTCGAGCTGTTTCGCCAGCTGCACCCGGAGCGCCCCGTGCTGCCGGTGCTGCTGCGCGGTGATCCTGATGACGCGTTTCCCGCAGCCCTTTATGCCCCCGGCCCCGATGGCGAGGTGCGCGAGCCGGTTGCCTCAGATTTTCGCGGAGAAGGTGCGCGGCTTGGCCGCACCAAGCTGATCGCGGGGCTGACTGGCGTTGGCGTTGATGATCTCGTCCAGCGCGAGGCCCAGCGCCGTCTGCGCCGCGTGATGGCGGTCACAGCTGCGGCGGTGATTGCTGTGATAATCCTTTCCACCTTGCTGGCTCTCGCCCTGCGCGCACGCGCGGAAGCACAGCGCCAGCAGGCCGAAGCAGAGGGTCTTATCGAATTTATGTTGACCGACTTGCGTGGGCGTTTGAGGGGCGTGGGCAGGCTTGATGTCATGTCCGCCGTCAACGCGCGCGCCATGAATTATTATGAGGATCAGGGCCTTTCGGCGCTGCCCGATGAAAGCCTTGAGCGGCGCGCGCGGCTTCTTCACGCCATGGGTGAAGACGATGATGCGCGCGGCGACACGCACGGCGCACTCGCCAAATTCCGCGAGGCGCATCGCAGCACCGCCGCGTCACTTGCGCGCCGCCCGTCCGACGCCGAAACCCTGTTTGCCCATGCCCAAAGCGAATATTGGCTGGGCTATCTCGATTATCGCGCGCATCGTTTTGAGGCCGCTCGCACACGATTTTCAGCCTATGCTTCGCTGGCCGACATGATGGTCGCGGCAAAGCCCGGCACCATCAAATATGTGCGCGAGCAGGGCTATGCGCAAAGCAATCTGTGCGCGCTTGCGCTGACCCCGAAGAAGAAGGATGCGCCGCTTGCCGCACGTGCGTGCCGCGCCGCTGTGGTCGCCAAAGAACGCGTGGCGTTGGCCGATCGTGCCGATTCAAGCGCGCTGGCAGACCTTGCCAACAGCTATGGCTGGCTTGCCGATGCGCAAACGAACAGCGGCGATGCGGCCGGCGCGCGCGACACGCGCAAACGGCAGGCAGAGGCGATCAACCGGGCGGTCGCCACCGATCCGCAAAATCTTGATTATCGGGATATATGGGTGACGCTGCAATTCGCACTCGCGGTGATTGATCGGGATGATGGCAAGCCGGAGGCCGGTCGCAAACGGCTTCGGGACGCGCGCGCCGCCGTGGAAGACATGGTGAAGCGTGACCCCGCAAACGAGCACTGGAAAGAGCGGCTGACGCAGGTTGACCGGCGTATCCGCAAATTTGAAGACGAAGTGCAAACCCACAACAAGCAAATGGAGGCGTTGTGACACCTGACCCTAACAACACGATCGTGCGCGAGATTGAAGCATCCGTGAACGGAAACGGCCTGCGGATTTGTTACAAGAACCCGCAAAAGCCCTTCGCCAAATCGCTCGCTGAAACGGTGAAGCACATCACGAGCGGCGGCTACAAGCCGACGGCACCGCAATGCGACATCGAAGTCGAGCCGTTGAGCCTCAACTGCGCGACGCCATCCAGCGTTATCTTCATGCTGTCCGACAAGGGCAACTGGCAGTTTGCGACGGACACAGCCCCGCTCCAGTTCAAGGAAGGGGCCGACAAGTCGCGCTATTCCAATTTCTGCCGCGTCGCGCCCGATGGCACCAGCTATCCGTTCGACAAGCCCTATGGTGGCAGCGCGCCGTGCCGGATGATTAGCTTTTCAGCAGTCGCCCCCGTTGCGGAATATGTCGATCGCTTCGACTTTGTGGTGGATGTGATCCACGAGAACAAGCCGGGCAAAAAATCGCCCCTGCGGCTCATCATCGACCCCGACATTCGCAACCCCGGCGGATCAGGAAGCTGATCGTCTTGGCCGGGCAAGGGAGCATCTTCACGCAATGATGCCGACTGATCTTACGCGCATACTTGCATCGGCACGGGCCGGGGCGCTGGACCATGCCTGGGCACAGTTCAGCGCCGCCGGCTTTGCCGAGGATGATCCCAATGCCGCGGTCCACAGCCTGCACGGGCGCCTGCTGAAAGACCGGGCGCTGCGTGCAGCACCGGGTGACAGGCGCGCACTTTTTGCGCAAGCCGCCCAAGCCTATGCGCGGGCAGACAGGCTCGCGCCAGCGCCCTACCCGCTCATCAATGTGGCGACGATGCTGTTTCTGGCGGGCGAGCAGGCGCGCGCCGCTGAAATTGCCGCTGACGTGATCGCCCGGATCGAAGCGGGCGGCGACATTGCCGAAACCGCCTATTTTCTGGAAGCGACCCGCGCCGAAGCGCAGTTGCTGATGCGCGACATTGACCGCGCGACAAGCACGCTGCGCCGCGCGATGCGGATGGCCGCCGACTGGCAGGACCATGCGGTAACGCTCAAGCAGTTGAACCTCATCTGCGAGGCGAGTGACCTTCCCTGCACATGGCTTGATGAATTTCGTCCGCCCGCAAGCCTGCACTTTGCCGGGCATCTGGGCGTGGCGGCGAACGACGCTGCGAATGTTGAGCTTATCCGCCGCATCGATGCTGTGCTGGATGAATTGCGCGTTGGCTTTGGCTATGGCGCGCTGGCCGCAGGTTCTGACATTCTGATCGCTGAGCGGCTGCTTGCGCGCGGGGCCGAACTTCATGTGATGCTGCCGATGACGCGGGAGGCGTTTCGCGCGGCATCGGTCGAGCCATGGGCCGCCAATTGGGCGGAACGCTTTGAGGCGTGCCTTGAAGCCGCGTCCAGCGTGCGCGAGGTGAGCGATGTAACGGGCCGTTACGATCCCGTCGCCAATACGCTGGCGAGCGAGCTTTCCATGGGGGCCGCCTTTCTCAACGCGCGGATGCTGGAAAGCGCGGCCGCCCAGCTGCTTGTCGCCGATGATGTCGGGGGCGATTTCGGATCGGGCGGAGAAACCGCGCGCGATGGCGTCACATGGCGCGGATCAGGCGGGGCGCAGCGCGTCATTCGCTGGCCGCGTCAGGTCGAAACGCCTGCGTCGGGCACGAGCCTGCCAGAAACGCCGGGCCGCCGTGTCGCCGCCCTGCTGTTCGTGGGCTTTGCGGGCATTGAAAATGTCGGAGACGCGGCAACCCTGTCGTTCGTCGATCAGGTCGTGACACCGCTTGAGGGCGCGATTGCCGCACTCGCGCCCGCACCCTTCCACATCGCCCGGCAAAGCTCCGGCGTCGCGCTCGCCTTCCACACGCCCGAAGATGCGGCCCATGCGGCGCTGGCGCTGCGCCGCTCGGTGCCCGGCGATGGCAAGGTGAGCATCAGGATCAGCGGGCATTATGGCATCGTCCAGCAAAGCCGCAGTGGCCTGCACGGCCAGGCCTCTGCCTTGCCCGAATGGATTGACCCGATCACCCAACCCGGCGCGATCTTCGTCACGGGTGATTTCGCAACCGCCCTGTTCGCGCGTGTGCGCGAGGGCTTTCGCACCGAATATGCAGGCGAGCATCTGCCGATGCGCGGCTCACGCCCGGTGGCGCTCTATGCGCTCATGGAAGGTTGAGCACCGTGACACCAATTTATGAGACCTGGCACCGTTTGTGCTGAGCTTGTCGAAGTGCTGTTCTTTGCTGGGCACAACGCTTGCCGAACAGGATAAGGACGGCTCTTCGACAAGCTCAGAGCGAACGGAGCGGTTGGGAATTTGCCACCCTCAGGCGGGGAAGCTGGCGAGGCGATTGCCAGCAGCCACGTGAATCGCGCGCAGCGGGCCAGTCCGCGCCGCAATCGCAGGGTCGCGCGCATCCATGCCGCCGGTGAACGCGCCAAATGAGGGGAGAACAAGCTTGGCCGCGCTCTCGACAAAGCAGGGCCGCGTCACGCTGCGCCCGCGCGCAGAGCTGCGGTGCTTGGGGTGGAAATGGCCCGACAATTCCGGGCGCTGCTCCAGCGGCTCCGCGATGTGGCGCAGCAGCAGCCCATCCACCTCGGCCTCATCATGGATCGCGCCGCCCATGCCGTGCGGCAAGTCTGGATCATGATTGCCGATGATCCAGTGCCAGTCGAGCGCAGCAATCATGCCATCGAGCATCGTGCGGGCGGGCGCCGCCATCCGCTCGGCACCGTTTGAATCGTGGAAATTGTCGCCAAGGCACCATAATTCGCGCGCCTCGGTCTGCGTCACGAGAGCGGCAAGTGTTTCGAGCGTGGCAAGGCTGTCATGCGGCGGCAGCATCTGCCCGCGCGCGGCGAACCAGCTTGCCTTTTCCAGATGCAGGTCCGCCACGATCAGCGCCCGCCGGGCGGGCCAATAAAGCGCCCGGCCACCGGCGACACGAAATTCATGCCCCGCAAAGGGAAGCAGCGGCATCACGCCTCGGCAGCAGGCTCCTCGCCCGATTGCTCGAACCACGCCTCAACCGGGCCTTTGAGCTTGATGAGCAGCGGCTTGCCCTTACGGTCAACGGTCTTGCCCGCCTGCACGCGCACCCAACCTTCGGAGATGCTGTATTCCTCAACGTCGCGGCGCTCGACGCCACGAAACTTGATACCCACGCCACGGCGCAGAACATCAACGTCGAAATGCGGGCTGGAGGGATCAATCGAAAGATGGTCAGGAGGCGTATCAGTCATGTGCGCGCCATGCCGCAAAGCGCAGCGTTTCGCAACGATGCTCTCGCGACGCCCAACAGATACGTCACCACCGGGGACAATCGCTGCGAACTCTGCCACAAGGCTCGGCATGGATGCCCCTGCCGCCGCGCACGCCCCGCTCCAGCGGATGACACTCGCCATGCTCGATTCGCTGCACGAGCGGCCAATGTGGGCGAGCCTGCTTTCGGCCGCCTGCACAGAATTGCGCGCAAGCGCCGCCACGCTCTGGATCGAGGCGCCAACGGCCGAACACCCACCCATGATCTTTACGGCAGGCACCGGGCTGGATGCCCCAACCTGCGCGGCATGGCTTGCCGCGCGCGATAGCGCCCGCCCCCTCAACTGGCTGGCGCAAGCGGGCGGCACGATCATGGGCCTGAGCATAACCCGCCCGGATGCCCGTCAATCACACCTGCTTGTGCGCCTTGCCGCGCATGATGACGCGGCGGCGCAATTGCTGGCCAATTTCGCGCCGGTGCTGGATCGTGCGATGCGGCTCTTTCTCGACATGGTCGCAACCCAACGCAGCCTGCGCGTGGGCGATAGCGTGCTCGAAGCCAGCCGGCTTGCGGTGCTTGCGGTGCGCGGCGACGGCATGATCCTCCATGCCAATGCCCGCGCGCGGATGCTGCTTGGCGCGCAGGATGGGCTGCTTGACCAGCAAGGCAGGCTGCGCTGCACGCGCCCGGCCGAGAGCGAGCGGCTTCTTGCGACCATTGCTGATATGGCGCAGCGGCAGTGTGCGGCAAGCGATGCCCCCGTTTATGACCTGCTGTCAGTCGCGCGCGACGGCGATGACGTGCCGCTGACAGTGATCGTGCGCCCCGGCCCCGATTTCGGCCCGGCGACAAGCCCCTTGCAGCGCAGCGCCATTGTCGTCGCGCGTGACCCTGCCTGGGCACCGCTGCTCCCGCCACAAACACTGCTTGCGCTTTTCAGCCTGAGCAAGGCCGAAGCGGCCCTTGCAAGCGAGCTTGTGCGCGGCGCCAGCCTTGAGGATGCCGCAGCGGACCTTGCCATCAGCCGCAACACCGCCAAGTCGCAATTGCAGGCGATTTTCCAGAAAACAGGCACCAAAAGGCAGAGCGATCTCATCCGCCTCGTCCTCAATTCAGCGGCGCTTCTGGCGTCGCGCTAAAAATATTCTCGCTTTTCATCCAAACGGATGAAGTCGGGCTTTGTGCCCCCCGCTATCTCCACGTGCACAGACAAGACACATGAGGAGAGCGCCGTGACTTTTACGACCAAGCCCTTGCCCGCCGCCTTTGGGCATGAAGTGATCGGCCTTGATGCCGAAGCCCCCATTCCTGCTGAAACCGCGCGCGCGCTTTACGATCAGTGGCTCTATTCGGGCATTTTGCTGTTCCGCGGCGTCGGCACCTCGCCTGAGGCGCTCGTCAATTTGAGCCGCTGCTTTGGCGAACTGGAAATTCACCCCATCCCCACCTTCCGCATGGAGGGCTATCCCGAACTTATCGAACTCACCAACAAGAACGGCCCCATCGGCCCCGTCTATTCCTTTGATGGCGTGCCGACTTATGGCCGCATCCCCTGGCATACCGACCTTGCCTTCAAGACCACACCCAATGCCGGTGCATTGCTGCGCATGGTCCAGAAAACGCCAACGGGCGGCCAGACCGGCTGGCTTGATACAGCGCTTGCCTATGACGAGCTTGATGCCGAACTGAAAGAACGCATCGCAAGCCTCGAAGCCCGCTATGAATTTTGCGCGGATTTGAGCGGTATGCGCTTCAACAACCCCAATGGCACGCGCATCGGCAGCGGCAACCCCAATTACCCGGACTTCCCGCCCGTCGCCAATCCGCTCGTCTGGGTGCATCCGGTCACGGGCCGCAAGCTGCTCAACATCAGCACGATCAACCTCCAGAACATTGTCGGTATGGAGAATGCGGAGGGCGACGCGCTGCTTCAGGCACTTGTCGATCATACGACGCAGGCCAAATACACCTATATCCACGACTGGGCCGAAAACGACATCATGCTGTGGGACAATCGCCGCACCATGCATTGCGCGATGGGCCATCCGCTCGATGAAATCCGCATCGTCCAGCGCAGCACGGTGAAAGGCACCGTCGCCATGGGCCGCATCATCGAGGAGGCGAAGGCGGCATGAGCAACTTTGACCTTGTCATTCGCGGCGGTACTGTCGTCGACGGCAGCGGCGGCGCGCCATTCCGTGCCGATGTCGGCATCACCGGCGGGTGTATTTCGGCCATTGGTGCCGAACTGCCCGACGGTGCTGAAACCATCGACGCAACCGGCCTGCTCGTCACGCCCGGCTTTGTCGATGTCCACACCCATTATGATGGGCACGTCACCTGGGAAAACCGACTTATCCCTTCCTCCTGCCACGGTGTGACGACGGCGATCATCGGCAATTGCGGCGTCGGCTTTGCGCCCTGCAAGCCCGAAGGCCGCGAAGGGCTGATCCGCCTGATGGAAGGTGTTGAAGACATTCCCTTTCCCGTGCTGGCGACTGGCCTGCCATGGACTTGGGAGAGTTTTCCAGAATATCTGGCGTTCCTCGCCGGTCGCAGCTTTGACATGGATGTGGCGGCCTATGTGCCGCACGCGGCCCTGCGCGTTTACGTAATGGGCGCGCGCGGCGTGGAGCGGGAACTCGCCACAGCAGAAGACATTGCCCGTATGTCTGCCCTGCTCGCCGAGGCGATGGACGCTGGCGCGATTGGCATTGCCACATCGCGCACCATTTTCCACCGCTCAAGCGACGGCAAGTCGATCCCCACGCTCGATGCGGGCGAAGCCGAACTGCTCGCCTTTGCCGATGTGCTGCGCGATAAGGGCCGTGGCGTCTTCCAGATCGTCGAGGACATTCATTTGCCCGAAGGCTCGCTCGCGCTCATCCGCAAACTTGCCGAACGCTCCGGGCGACCCGTCACCTTTTCGATCGGCACGGGAAACACCGGCCCCTATAAATGGCCCGCGCTGCTCGACGATATGGCGGATGCCAATGCCAATGGGCTTGTCATCAAGGGCCAGTTGATGCCGCGCGGCATTGGCATGATGCTGGGGCCAGAATTGACGCTCAACCCCTTTTATTCGACGCCGGGCTATGCGGCGCTGGCTTCGCTCCCGCTTGCCGAACGACTGGAGGAACTGCGCAAGCCAGCGGTTCGCGCCGAAATTCTCTCACAGGCGCTTGACCCCAATGCCGCCTCGGTGCTGGGGCAGATGGTGCGCGGCTTTGACACGATGTTTGAGCTGGGCAGTCCGCCCGATTATGAGCAGCCGCCCGAAAACAGCATCTCCGCCCGCGCCGCACGCATGGGGATTTCGCCCGAAGAGCTGGCCTATGACCTGATGGTGGAGGGCGAGCGCGGCGGGCGGCTTTATCTCGCAATGGCGAACTATGCCGATGGCAGCCTTGATGCCGTGGGGGAGATGCTCAAGCATCCCGATGTGGTGCCGGGACTGGGCGATGGCGGCGCGCATTGCGGCACCATCTGCGATGGCAGCTATTCCACCTTCCTCCTCGCTTATTGGGGACGTGACCGGACGCATGGCAGGCTCTCCTTGCCCGACATCGTTCGTCGCCTCAGCGCCGAGACGGCAGAACTGATGGGCCTTGATGATCGCGGCACCCTCGCCCCCGGCAAGCGGGCCGACATCAACCTCATCGACTTTGACGGGCTGAAACTTCACGCCCCCGAAGTTACCTATGACCTGCCGTGCAACGAAAAGCGGCTGGTGCAGCGCGCCGAGGGTTATCGCGCGACACTCGTCAACGGCGAAGTCGTCTATCGCGATGGCGCGGCGGCGGGCCCGCTGCCGGGGCGGCTCATCAAGGCGGCTTGAGCAATGCCAGGCGGGTCTGCGGAGAGGCGCAGACCCGCTTGCCATGGCATCTTGCCCGATTTGGCATTAGGGCAGCAGCCATGCTGCGCCTCAATGAACTGAAACTCCCGCTCGACCACGCGCTCGAAGACCTGCCGCGCGCCATTTGCGCGCGGCTTGGCATCACGCCCGACGCGCTGGAAAGCTACACCATCGCCAAGCGCGGCAATGACGCGCGCAAGAAGAGCGCGATCAAGCTCGTCTATGCCGTCGATGTCGTCGTGAAGAACGAGGCAGCGGTGCTCGCCGCCTTTGTGGGCGACCCGCAGCTGCGCCCGACGCCCGATACCGGCTACCGCTTCGTCACCCAAGCGCCCGCCAATTATAATGGCCCGCGCCCGGTTGTCATCGGGGCTGGGCCTTGCGGGATTCTGGCGGCTTTGGTGCTGGCGCAAATGGGCTTCCGGCCGATCATCATCGAGCGCGGAAAAGCCGTGCGCGAGCGGACCAAGGACACCTGGGGGCTGTGGCGGCGCGCGGTGCTCAACCCGGAATCGAACGCGCAATTCGGTGAAGGCGGGGCGGGCACTTTTTCCGATGGCAAGCTCTACAGCCGCATCAAGGACCCGCGCCATCTGGGCCGAAAGGTGCTTGTCGAATTCGTCAAGGCAGGCGCGCCTGAGGAAATCCTCACCGAAGCGCATCCGCATATCGGCACCTTCCGCCTTGTGACGATGGTGATGAGCATCCGCGAGACCATCGAGGCGCTGGGCGGTGAATATCGCTTCCAGACCCGCGTTGATGACTTCGACATTTCCACGGCAGCAGATGGCTCCCGCTCAATGCGCGGGCTGCACCTGAGCAACGGCGAATATCTGCCCGCCGAACACGTCATCATGGCGGTCGGCCACAGCGCGCGCGATACTTTCCACAAGCTCCATGATCGCGGCGTCCATATCGAGGCCAAACCCTTTGCGATCGGCGTGCGCATCGAGCATCCGCAAAGCTGGATCGACAAGGCGCGCTATGGCGCGAGCGCAGGCAACAAGATTTTGGGGGCCGCCGCCTACAGCCTTTCGCACGGCTGCTCCAACGGACGCACCGTTTACAGCTTTTGTATGTGCCCCGGCGGACGCGTGGTGGCGGCAACCTCCGAAGAAGGCCGCGTCGTGACGAATGGCATGAGCCAATATTCGCGTGCCGAGTTCAACGCCAATTCGGGCCTTGTCGTCGATATTACGCCCGACCGCGATTATCCCGGCGGGCCGCTGGCCGGCATTGCCTTTCAGCGGCACTGGGAGTCGGCGGCGTTCATCGCAGGCGGCAGCAGCTACAAGGCTCCGGGGCAGAAGGTGGGCGATCTCCTCGCCAGACAGGCGTCCTCCGAATTTGGCGTGGTCACCCCATCCTACCAGCCGGGCGTTCACCTGACCGACCTCTCGCAATGCCTGCCCGATTTCGTGATGGAGGCGCTGCGCGAGGCCATCCCCGTTTTCGGGCGGCAATTGCCGGGTTATGACCATCCCGATGTCGTGCTGACGGGCGTCGAGACGCGCACCTCCTCTCCGGTTCGCATCACGCGCGGGCGCGACTTGCAGAGCCTCAACACCAGCGGACTGTATCCGGCGGGCGAAGGTGCGGGCTATGCAGGCGGCATCCTTTCTGCCGCGGTCGATGGGATCAAGGTGGCAGAAGCCCTCGCTCTCACGCTCGCTCCCGCCTGATCCACCGCGATGAACGACGCGACAGGCATCATCGAGGCGTTCATCCGGGAACGGCTGGATGCCTGCGGCACCCCGCTTACCGTCGGCCTGTGCGGTGCGCAGGGCAGCGGCAAGACGACCGTAGCAGCAACTGTGGTGGCCGGGCTTGAAGCGTCCGGCCTTCATGCCGTCGCGCTCTCGATAGATGATCTTTATTTGTCGCGCGCCGAGCGGCTGGCGCTGGCCGAACGCGTCCACCCGCTATTGGTGACACGCGGCGTTCCGGGCACGCATGACCTGGCGCTGGGGCTGTCGCTTCTCCGCCAGTTCCGTGCCCGCCAGCCGCTCACTCTGCCGCGTTTCGACAAGGCGCAGGATGACCGCATGGGCGACGCCCAATGGACGCATGACGATCGGCCCGCCGATGTCCTCATTTTTGAAGGCTGGTGCGTTGGCGCGGTGCCGCAGGATGCGCCCGATCTGATGTTGCCCGCCAACGCGCTGGAACGCGATCATGATGCCGATGGCCGCTGGCGCGCTTATGTGAACGATCAGCTTGCGGGCGGCTATCAGACGCTGTTTGGCGCGCTCGATACACTCATCCTGCTCGCAGCACCCGGCTTTGAGATTGTCCATCGCTGGCGCACACAACAGGAGGATGATCTGGCCGCCCGTCAGCCAGCGGGCAGTGCACTGATGGACACGGCGCAGATCAGCCGCTTCATCCAGCATTATGAGCGCCTGACGCGTCACATTCTGGCCGAGATGCCCACCCGCGCAGACCTGACCATCTTCCTTGACGAGGATCGCCGCGTGACGGGCAGCGCACGCCGCCCTAAAGGAACCACATGACCATCTGCAAAACGCTCCTTTCCGCCGCGCTGCTTGCCAGCCTTCCCCTCCCCGCCATAGCACAGATCGCGGTTGACCCGGCTCGGCTGACCGACACCGTCCGCACACTTGCCTCCGACACTTTCCTCGGCCGCGCGCCGGGCACGCCGGGAGAAGACCGCACGCTCGGCTATCTTATCGCGCGCTTTGCAGACGCCGGACTGGAACCCGCCGGACCCGATGGAAGCTGGGTGCAAAAAGTGCCGCTGCTCCACACGCGCCTGAAGACGCCCGCCGCGCTTGAGTTCAACACCCCAAAGGGCGCGATGCCGCTTGTGCTTTCGCAAGACCTCTATCTCTCAACCATCCGCCCCGATGACAGGGCCCGCATCGCCAATGCGCCGCTCGTCTTCATCGGCTATGGCGTCAATGCGCCTGAACGCGGCTGGGACGATTTCAAGGGCGCGGACCTCAAGGGCAAGGTCGTCGTCTTCCTTATCAACGATCCCGATTTCGAGGCGCAGCGCGGCGAGGCGGTGGCAGGCAAGTTCGGCAACCGCACGATGACCTATTATGGCCGCTGGACCTACAAGTTTGAGGAAGCGGCCCGGCAGGGCGCGATCGGCGCGCTCATCGTCCATGATACGCCGGGTGCGGGCTATGGCTGGAATGTCGTCATCAGCCCCGGCGGCGAGAATTACGACATCGCCCGCAAGCCCGCCGATCTCACAAGCCTTGCGCTTCAGGGCTGGATTTCGGGCGAGGCCGCAACTGGCCTCTTTGCCTCAGCGGGGCTTGATCTGGCCAAGCTGCGCACGGCGGCGCGCTCCTCCAAATTCCGCCCCGTCCCGCTCAACGGCGTGACCTTCAATGCCGATATTCCCGTCGATCACGAGATGGTGGAAAGCCACAATATTCTGGGCCGCATCCCCGGTGCCAAGCGGCCCGACGAGGCGATCATGTTCGGCGCGCACTGGGATGCCTATGGCGCGGGCAAGCCCGATGAGCTGGGCCGCATCTATCGCGCCGGGGCCAATGACGATGCGCTGGGCATCGCCGCCATTCTCGACATCGCGCGCGCCTTCAAGGCCGGGCCCGCGCCCGAACGCACCGTGATGTTTGCCGCATGGACGGCGGAAGAGCGTGGGCTTCTGGGCTCGGAATATTATGCCGCAAACCCGGTCCAGTCGCTCGACAAGACGGTGGCCGTGCTCGACATCGACATTCTCCAGACGGCGGGCGCCGCCCATGATGTGGTGCTTGTCGGCAAGGGGCAGAACAGCCTTGAGGATGATATGGCGCGCATCGCTGCAACACAGGGCCGCCGTGTCACGCCCGAAGGCCTGCCCGAACGCGGGCTGTTCTACCGTGCGGACCATTTCCCCTTCGCCAAGCGCGGTGTGCCGGTGATGCTGCTGATGGGGATTGCGGGCGCGTCAGACCTCAAGGTCGGCGGTGTTGCAGCAGGTCAGGCGTGGATCGACGCCTATACCGGCAAATGCTACCATCAGGCCTGCGATCAATGGGGCGCCGACTGGAACCTTGACGGCGCGGTTGAGGACATCACCCTCATCGGCACCATCGGCCATGAGCTTGCCAATTCCAGCGCATGGCCGGTGTGGAAAGCTGGCTCCGAATTCAAGGTGGCGCGCGATGCCAGCAAGGCCCGCCGCCCCTGAGCGTCGATTTGGGCAGATGTTCCTCGCATCTCCCCACCCCGTTTACGCTGAGCTTGTCGAAGCGCGATCCTTCTTCCTGTCCCTTGCGGCCAAAAGAAAGGACGGTCCTTCGACAGGCTCAGGACAAACGGAAATATGGCGGGATGCGCGCGAGGGAAATTACGCCCCGCCCTCCACAACCGCGCGGCGGTAGAGATGCCATGTCGCATGGCCAAGCACGGGCAGCACGACGAGAAGCCCCAGAAACGCAGGCATCATCGCCACAAACAAACTGGTGGCGATCACAAAGCCCCAGACGAGCATCACCAGCGTGTTAGAACGGATGGTTGCCAGACTGACGATGATCGCGGTGAGAAAATCAACCTCGCGGTCAACCAGCATCGGCAGGCTGATGACGGTGATTGCGTAAAAGGCGAGCGCCATGATCGCCCCCACAGTTCCGCCGACGAGCAGCATCATGAGGCCCGCGCCGGTGCGCAGGAACTCCAGCGATTCCTGGCCCATGCCCGATTCCACAAGGAAGATCGCGAAAATGCCGTGGGCAAGGATGATCCAGAAGGTGAAGCCGACGAACACAAAGCCACCCATCATCAACAACTGATCGTCATCATGTCCGCGCACCGTGCCCAGCACGGCCCGCCAGCTCATCGGCAGGCCCGCCTCGCGCCTGCGGCTCACCTCATAAAGCCCAACCGCGGTGAAGGGCGCGAAGAGCGGAAAGCCCGCCGCGACCGGCACCAGCCACACAATCTCGCCGCGCACGATGAGCGCGTAATAGAGAAATAGCCCGGCCGCCACATAGACCGCACCGAAGAACAGCCCGAACACGGGATGCGCACAGAAATCCCGCCAGCCCGCTGCCAGCGCTGTCCGCAAATCCGCCGCGCTTAAATTGCGCGCGACCGAATATGGCGCGACCTGTGCCTTGCTTGCGTTGCCCATGAGCCCTCTCCCTTCATCGTTGACCGGGATGCTGCCGCAAACTCGCCCGCCCATCAAGCACCCAGCCCTATGTGCGAGATTGATCGACCGCTCGGTTGGCGGTAGATAATTGCAATGCGCGCCAGCCACCCGCGCCGCGCTGCCGGAAGTCCCGTGATGAAACCACATATCCTTTTTGCCGCACCGCACCGCTTGCTGTTTCTGGTGGGCGTTATGCAATTGCTGGCGCTCATCGCATGGTGGAGTGGCGCACTGCTTGATCTGAGCGGCATGGGTCCGGGCCTGCCGCAAGCCTTTCCAAATAGTCTGCTCCATGCGCCGCTGCTTTTGCTGATGGCTCTGCCACCGCTGTTTTTTGGTTTTTTGCTGACAGTGTTCCCCCGATGGCTGGGCTTTCCTGATACGCACGCCGCCATTTATGCGCCGGTCGGCATTGCTTTTGGCCTTGGTGCAGGGCTGCTCTGGATCGGCCTGCTCGGCGGGTCGCCCAACTTTTTGCTGGCAGCCTTTGCCACAGCGGGCCTTGGCTGGGGCTGGGCGCTCGCCGCCATGATGCGTTGGCTATGGGCGGAAAAACAGGCAGGCAAGGGCCCAAGCTGGCACGGCTGGTCCGCCCTGGCGGCGACCATCATCGGCTTTGGCTGCCTTGTCGCAGTCATGAAGGCCATTCACACCGCTGATGGTGCACTGCTCCAGCAGGCAGACCGTGTCGCGCTGCTGCTCTTCGCCCTCCCGATATTCTTCACCGTCTGCCACCGGATGGTGCCATTTTTCGCGAAGAATGTGGTGAAAGACTATCAGCCGTGGCGGCCTTTCTGGCTGCTCGGCCTGTTCTGGCTGGCAAGCGCCACCGCAGCAATGGGCGCGGCGCTCGACATGGCGGCGCTTTCTGCCGCCGCCTATGCCGCACTCAGCCTGCTCTCAGGCCTTATGGCATGGCGCTGGTGCCCGCGCAGTGCAGCACCGGGGCTACTCTGGGTGCTCATCATCGGCTTTTTCTGGGCACCCATTGGCTATGGGCTGGAGGCGCTTGCCGTCGCCCATGGCAGCTTTGCCAGCCGCGACGGGATTCATGCGCTCACCATCGGTTTTGCGGGCAGCCTCATCATCGCCATGGTGACGCGCGTGACGCAGGGCCATTCCGGCCGCCCACTCAAAATGCCGCTACCCGCATGGATCGCCTTTGCCGGGGTTCAGCTCTCGGCCGTTGCCCGGCTCGTTTCAAGCTGGCGCAGCGAAGATGCACACCTGCTGATCGCTTCTGCAGCCGTGATGCTCGCATTGCTGGTGCCATGGGTCATCAACTCGGTGCGGATCTACGCCCGCCCCCGGAGTGACGGGAAGCCCGGCTAGAGCGTGGTCGCTAAAGGCTATCAATCTGCGCTTCAAGAACAGCCACCACATCGTCGATATGGTCGCCCCCGCCCGCAGCACGGGCGATGATGCGCTGGCCGGAGCGAAAGCCGGTGAGGCTTGCAATCATCATGACCGCTCGAACCTTGCTTTGCATGGCCGAAAGTTCTGACGCGGCCCCGGCTTCAAGGCGGCGGCGATGGTCAGGCTGATGCATTCGATGGTGCGCGCCAATGTGCTGCGCCGCCCGGCAGATTGGGATCAGCGCGTCTATGGTATTCCCATTCCGCAGGTTGACCAGATGCCCGCCGGGTTGATCCCCATCTTCCTTCTTGCAGAAAAGGTGCTTGGCGAGGGCCGCACGAGCTTTACCCAAGAAGAGCGCGCCCGCGTTGAGCTTGCGCGCTATCGCTGCTTCCTGCTGGGGCTGCCCGAAGAGCTTTTGGCCGATACGCCGCAGGGAATTGCCGACCGCCGCCTTGTCGCCAAGCTGGAAGCGCAACTTGCAAGCTATGGCCATGCCCATTTTACGACGGATGCGGCGCAATATCGCGCCAAGCCCGGCGCGCCGGATTTGGCGGCCGGGCATGGCTGAGGCCGCACCGCGCTAACGAAAGGCCGTGACGACCTCCGCACCCAGCGCACCTCTGGCGTGGACGACTTTCACCGTCTCTGGCCGATGCATCCGCCATTCCTCATAGCGTGACTGAGGGATGAAATATCGCCCGCTTTCAATGAGTGCGTCGGCATTGCGGGTTTCAAGAACCGCCCAATGGTGAAAACCCCGCCCCTTGCTGGGCCGGGTTATATAAAGCCGTTCAATCCGCATCGCGGTTGTGCTGGATGGTTCAAGCCGCGCGCCGTTGATGCTCGGCAAGACGCCCACCGTCCACATCGGCCACCCCATCAACCCCGTTATGGCGCAGAACAGCATTGCAAACGTGCGTGTGCGGTCATCGGTAACGGACTGAACCGCAGAATACCAGGCACAGGCGGCGGTCAAAGCCGACACGACAAAGCCTGTAAGCTTCAACCCCGATCCCGGCGCAATGCTGCGCGGCCACGCCTCACCAACCGTGAAGATAAGCAGCAGAACCAAAGGGAAGGGCAGCACAAAGGGCAGCAGCAGCTTGAGGAACAAGCCCGGCGGCAAAGCCTTGTCTGACAGCGGACGCGAAGCATTTTGCATGATGCGGCCTTAGTCCCGCCCCCCTTAACATTTACGTCTGTCGTCGCCCCTCATGCGCACTGGTGCCAATGACGGTGCTGACATCCAGATGGCGCGCCCGATCAAATATGGCGAGAATCATCGGGTCGGTTTCGGTGGCGCGAATGGCGGCCTGAAAAGCAACGGCGGGCATGGCCGCCACGCCCGGCACGGGCACGAGGAACCCCGCTGCCAGTTCTGCCCGCACCATCGTGCCTGGGAATACCCCGATGCCATTGCCCGCGATCACGATGTCGATCATCGCGCGCATATTGTTCGACAGGTTCATGGTCACAGGCGTCAGCCCGGTGCCCGCGATCGCGCTGCGCATGATGTCATACAGCGGAGACTGGCTTGAGAGCGACCAGAGCGGCACGCTGGCAGCCCTGCCCTTTTCGGCCAGCAAGGCAGCGGTTGCGGGGCTTGCGAGCAAGAGCAGCTCAACGCTTCCGATGGGGGCCGTTTTGAGCGCCGGGTGCGCGATGCTGCCCGCCCCGAAAATCAGGTCCGTGCGCCCTTTTACGATTTGCTGAAGCAGGTCCGCCGTCAGCGCAATATCGACTTCGAGCGAAATATGAGGCAGGTCTGCCTGAAGCTCTGCAATAAAGTCTGGCAGGCAGCTTGCAGCGGCGATTTCACCTGCGCCGATACGCACCACACCGCGCGCTTCGGCAAAGGAATTGCTGCCCAGCAGAACCTTTTGAAACTCCGCCAGCAGCGGTGCGCTGTCGCGCACGATCTGTCGGCCGATTGGCGTCAGCACCATCAGGCGCCCTTCGCGGCGGAACAGCGCGACGCCAAGTTGGGCTTCAAGTTCGCGCACGCGCGCGGTGATCGCAGGCTGGGTTGTGTTGAGCCGCTCGGCAGCGGCGGCAAACGTCCCCAGCCTGGCGATCCAATGGAGCGTCTCAAGATGATAGAAAGCGATGCGACTTATAGACACTATTTATGATTAAATGAAATTATTACTCATTAGTAGTGATTAATTCAACGCGCTACACCGCATCTCTCACCAGCGCGCAACAGGAGATGGCCGCGTGAAGAAACTTTATCCCGATGCAGCAGCCGCGCTTGATGGCCTGCTCAAGGACGATATGCTGATCGCGGCAGGCGGCTTTGGCCTGTGCGGTATTCCTGAACGGCTGATCGACGCCATCGTCGCCAGCGGCGTGAAGGGCCTCACGGTGGCCTCCAACAATGCGGGCATTGATGGCGAAGGCCTGGGCAAGTTGCTGCGCACCCGCCAGATCAAAAAGATGATCTCGTCCTATGTCGGCGAGAATAAGGAATTTGAGCGCCAATATCTTGCCGGTGAGCTTGAGGTTGAATTCTGCCCGCAGGGGACGCTGGCAGAGCGGATGCGCGCGGGCGGCGCAGGCATCCCCGGTTTCTACACCAAAACGGGCGTCGGCACGCAGGTGGCCGAGGGCAAGGAGGTGAAGAACTTCGATGGGCAGGATTACATCCTAGAACGCGGCATCTTTGCCGATCTCGCCATCGTGAAAGCGTGGAAGGCCGATGAGACGGGCAATCTCGTCTTCCGCAAGACGGCGCGCAACTTCAACCTGCCGGCTGCCACCTGTGGCAAGATGTGCGTGGTCGAAGTGGAAGAGATCGTGCCTGTGGGCAGCCTTGATCCTGACGGCATCCACCTGCCCGGTGTCTATGTGCAGCGCATCATCATCGGCGCGCCCTATGACAAGAAGATCGAGTTCCGCACCGTGCGGCAGAGAAGCGGACAAAATGAGGAGGCTGCATAATGGCCTGGACACGCGATGAAATGGCCGCCCGTGCGGCGAAGGAACTTCAGGACGGCTATTATGTAAACCTCGGCATCGGCATCCCGACCCTGGTTGCAAACCATGTGCCGCAGGGCATCACCGTCACGCTCCAATCAGAAAACGGGATGCTCGGCATCGGGCCGTTCCCATTTGAGGGCGAGGAAGACGCAGACCTTATCAACGCCGGCAAGCAGACGATCAGTGAGCTGCCGCAATCGGCCTATTTCGACAGCGCGGCCTCCTTCGCGATGATCCGCGGCGGGCATATCGACCTCACCGTGCTCGGCGCGATGGAAGTGGCCGAAAATGGCGACATCGCCAACTGGATGATCCCCGGCAAGATGATCAAGGGCATGGGCGGCGCGATGGACCTTGTTGCGGGCGTCAAAAAGATCATCGTGGTGATGGAGCACACCTCAAAAGACGGCGCACCCAAGTTCATCCCCGCCTGCACATTGCCGCTCACCGGCAAGAATGTGGTCGATATGATCGTGACCGACCTCGCCGTCTTCCAGCGCCCCGGCCACGATTCTCCATTCCGCCTTGTCGAAACGGCACCCGGCGTGAGCCCGGAGGAAGTAAAGGCCAAGACGACCGCCAGCTTCGTGATGTAAGCCACCACGCGCGGCGCGGCAAAAGCCTCGACGAGTTGAACCGCCGCGTTGCCGTGCGCCCGCAACGCGGCGATTTCATTTCCAGCGCACATAAAAATGGGCGTTTGCGCGCGATGCCCCTCACTCAGATTTCAACCGCAAGTTCCGTCGCCTGCTTGATGGCACGTTTGGCATCAAGCTCGCTCGCTTCAAAGGCGCCGCCGATGAGCTGCGCCTTCACGCCCGCGCCGACCAGCTGGTCATACAGGCCGCGGTCCGGCTCCTGACCCGCACAGACGATCACCGTGTCAACATCAAGCAGCGTCGGCTCTCCACCAACCGTGCAGTGCAGGCCTGCATCGTCGATCTTCTGATACTCCACGCCAGAGACCATCTTCACGCCGCGGCGTTGCAGCGTCAGCCGGTGGGTCCATCCGGTCGTGCGTCCAAGCCCCTGACCAACCGGGGTCGCCTTGCGCTGGAGCAACGTGACTTCGCGGCCATTGCTGGCGACCTTGGGCTCAATGCCCGTCACCCCGCCGCGCGGATGGTTCTTGAAGTCGATGCCCCATTCCTTGGCGAATACATCAATGTCGAGCGCCGCACTGGTGCCTTCATGCGTGATGAGTTCCGCGACATCGAAGCCGATGCCGCCCGCTCCCATGATCGCGACCTTCTGCCCAACCGGCACAGCGCCCTTGATGACGTCGATATAACGCACAGCCTTTGCATGATCGATGCCGGGAAGTGCCGGCGTGCGCGGCGAAATGCCCGTCGCCACCACGACTTCATCAAACTGCCCATCCTTGAGCATGGCGGCATCGACGCGCGTGCCCAGCCGCAGCGAGACCCCGCGCACCTCGATCATCCGGCCGAAATAGCGCAGCGTCTCGTAAAACTCTTCCTTGCCCGGAATCCGCTTGGCGAGGTTGAACTGCCCGCCAATTTCCTCAGCCGCATCGAACAGCGTCACCTCATGCCCACGCTCGGCGGCAATCGTCGCAAAGGCAAGCCCGGCAGGCCCGGCCCCGACAACCGCGATCTTCTTGCGC
Source organism: uncultured Sphingomonadaceae bacterium (assembly GCA_937873035.1). Taxonomy (GTDB): domain Bacteria; phylum Pseudomonadota; class Alphaproteobacteria; order Sphingomonadales; family Sphingomonadaceae; genus Aquisediminimonas. Next base: position 22,134 of record CALMVA010000057.1, read on the forward strand.
GACGCGGTCGGTGTGATGGCGATTTCCGTTTCACGACAGGCGCGCGCGTTGACAAGGCACGAGGTCAGCTTGCCGGTGAAGGTGTGATCGAGACACGCCTGGTTGCAACCGATACAGGTGTTGATCTCCGCCTCACGGCCGTCGAACGCCTTGTTGACGAGGTCCGCGTCCGCCAGCATCGGCCGCGCCATCGACACGAGATCCGCATCGCCGCGTGCAAGCACCTCTTCCGCCACATCGGGCATATTGATGCGATTGCTGGTAATGAGCGGGATCGACAGCTCCTTGCGCAACCGCCCGGTAACGCCAGCGAAGGCCGCACGCGGCACCATGGTGGCGATGGTCGGCACAAAGCTTTCGTGCCAGCAGAAATGGGTGGAGATGATGTCCACGCCTTCAGTCTGAAGCGCCTTGGCAAGGCTCACCACCTCGTCCCAGGCAAGGCCGCCCTGAAGCATATCCATCGCCGAGATACGGAAAACGAGGATGAAGTCCGGGCCAACCGCTGCACGAACGCGCCGCACGACTTCAACCGGAAAACGCATCCGGTTTTCCCATGATCCGCCCCAGTCATCCGTGCGCTGATTGGTCTTTTCGACAAGGAAGGTGGAAATCAGATAGCCTGCCGAGCCGATGATTTCGACGCCATCATAGCCCGCCTGTTTGGCCAGCCACGCGCAATTGGCAAAGGCGGCAATCTGCTCTTCAATGCCGTCCTCGGTCAGCGCATTGGGCGCAAAGCGGCCGATACGCGACTTGACCGGCGATGGCGCGACGCAATCCGGCGTTCCGGCAAGCGGGCCGGTGTGCAGGATTTGCATGATGATCTTCACGTCGTCGGCAGCCGCGTGCACCGCGTCCGTCACCTGCCGGTGCATCGCGGCATCCTCGTCATTCAGCAGCTTGGCGCCGTGGCCCGCGGTCGGGTGCGGGCCGATGCCGCCTGTGATGATGGTGCCAACCCCGCCCTTTGCGCGCTCGACGAAATAAGCTGACAGCCGGTCCGCTGCATCGGGCAGGTCTTCAAGCCCGGTATGCATCGAGCCCATGAGTATCCGGTTCTTGAGCACCGTCTGCCCAACCTTGAGCGGCGAGAATACATGGGGATACTTGGCGTGGGTCGTCATCTGCGGCTGTCCTACACTGATTTACGTTCGTTGGCGCTGGTGCTTGTGGTTTGCTTTGCGCTGCGGTTCAACCCCGGACGACAACAACAGCATCAAAGCACGGCTGAGCTTTCAAGGACGCACGGGGGGTGGGAGAAGGCGAAGGAGAATTATGTGCACTGTCGCCGTAATTCCTGCTCAAAAGCGAACAGGCATCATTCCGTCCACGAGAATGGGGTGAACAAGAGCGCGCAGGCAAACGGAAACTGCGCCTCAGCCAATCGAACTCAACAGCAGTGACCGCGCAAAGCTGGCGGAAACGCGCCGCTTCACGGACGAACGGAAGCGGGTGCGAAAAGGTCTTCGAGATGTCGGGGGGATGGTGGAGCCTAGGGGAGTCGAACCCCTGACCTCTACACTGCCAGTGTAGCGCTC